>NZ_BAABJO010000041.1:0-84038 GCF_039543345.1 Pseudonocardia adelaidensis
CAGCAACGCCGAGCGCGCTGCCGCGCTTGCCTCATGGGTCAAGTACTACAACACTCGACGCCGCCACAGCGCACTCGGCGGGCTCCCACCGATCAGCCGCCTGCCACCAACCTGATGGCCGAGTACAGCTAGGGCGGCGGGAGCTCGGCCTCGGCGATGCTCGTCGGGGGCACGAGGCCGGCGTCGCCGGGCTGCAGCACCACCATGACGAACCGGACCGGCCCGTCTCCGATGCCCGAGTAGCGGTGCGGCGCATGGGCCTGGAAGAGCACGGTGTCACCGGTGTCCAGGTGCTGCTCGGTGGCGCCGACGCGAAGGCCGAGGCGGCCGGACAGCACCGACAGCACCTCCTGGGTGCCCATCGGGTGGGCCTCGCCGTCGAAGCCGTCGCCGGGCTGCAACGTCCAGTCCCACAGCTCGACGACGTCCGGCGGGTCGGTGCCGATCCGGAACACGGCGTTGCTGCCGGCCGCGCTGCTCCACAGCCTCGCGGCTTCGGCGGCCCGCCTGATCACGACCCGCGGCTCCGCGTCGCCGTCCACGAGCGACGCGACGCCGACCCGCAGCGCCGCGGCCAGGGAGACCAGGGTGGCGATGCTCGGGTTGCCGCGCGCGGTCTCGATCTGGATGACGGTGCCGCGGCTGACGCCGGCCGCGGCGGCCAGCGCGTCGATCGTCATCCGCCGCTGCTGGCGCAGGGCGCGCACGTTGCGGCCGACGGCCGTGGCCACGTCCTCCGGGGACTGCATGCGGACAGTCTGCCGTACCTCGGGGGATAGTTCGTTGTACTCCGGTGCTCTCCTCGGCTAGCGTCAACTTCGCTGTCCTGTCGAGTCCGCTCCGTTGAACCCCCGAACCGAGGTCGCAGTGTCCGTGCCGTTCGCCCTGCCGTCCGCCGTCACCTACGGCATCGCCGACTTCAGCGGCGGGCTCGCGGCACGACGAGCGCCGGTCCTGGTCGTCACGGTGGTCGCGCAGGCCGCCGGGCTGCTGAGCCTGCTGCTCGTGATCGGCGTCGTCGCGGGGCGGCCGTCGGCGGCCGCGTTCGGCTTCGGGGTGCTCGCCGGGATCGCCGGGGCCGGTGGGCTGCTGCTGTACCTGAGGGCGCTCGCCGTCGGGCCGATGGGCGTGGTCGCGCCGCTGTCGGCGGTGATCGGCGCGGGGCTCCCGCTCGCCGTCGGGCTGGTGGGTGGTGAACGGCTCGGGCCGGTGGGGGTGTTCGCCGTCGGCCTCGCGCTCCTCGCCATCCTGCTGGCGACCACCGGCACCCGGAACGACCGGGCCGCCACCACCGGCGTGCTGCTCGGCCTCGCCGCAGGCGCGGGCTTCGGCCTGTTCTTCGTCGGGGTGCACGCCGCCCCCGCCGACTCGGGGCTGTGGCCGCTGCTCGCCGGCCGGCTCGCCTCGGTGACGCTGCTCACCGGGCTCGTCCTCCGCCACCACCTGCCGCTGCCCACCCGCAGCCGTGCCGCGAGCCGCACGCCCGGAACGGGAGGGTCCGCTGGCGCGACGGAGCGGGATGCCCGCTCGCGTGGGCGCACCCTGGCGCTGATGGTGGTGAGCGGCGTGTTCGACACGGTCGCGAACGTGCTGTTCCTCGTGGCCGCGCGCGTCGGCGACCTGGGCATCAGCGCCGTGGTGGTGTCGCTCTACCCGGTGGTCGTGGTGCTGCTGGCCCGCGTGGTGCTCGGCGAGCGCCTCACCCGCACCCAGCTGCTGAGCGCCGTGCTCGCCCTGACGGCGAGCGCCTTGCTGAGCGCGGCCTGACCTACTGCCGCCAGGACGGCAGCCAGAGCTGGGTGTCCCACATCTGCGGCGTGATGGGCACGCCCATGAGGATGGGCCACAGCCAGGCGAAGTTCGCGACGACCAGTCCCGTCCAGAGGCCGACGACGAGCAGGCCGGTCTGGCGGCGCTCCCGCCCGGCGCCGGCCGGGCCGAGCACCGCGCCCATGGCCAGCACGGTGGCGAGCACCAGGAACGGCGCCACCGGCGCCATGTAGAAGTAGTACATCTGGCGGGCCATGTTGGCGAACCAGGGCAGGATGCCCGCCGCGTACGCGAGCAGCACCGCGGCGTAGCGCCAGTCGTAGCGGGTGAGCGTCTGCCACAGGGCGAAGCCGAGCACGATGACCGCGGGCCACCACAGCGCCGGGGTGCCGATGAGCATCACCGCGCTGATGCAGTCGCTGCGCCCGCAGCCGGTGACCCGTTCGCCCGATGCGTAGTAGTACAGCATCGGGCGCAGCCCCATCGGCCACGTCCACGGCTTGGACTCCCACGGGTGCACCCCACTGGCCTCTGTGGTCAGCCCGGCGTGGAACTCCAGCACCTTGCCGCTGTAGTACCACAGCGAGCGCAGCGCGTCGGGCATGAACGACCACGGTCCGCCGGTGCCCACGTCGATGCCGACGGCGTAGCGGTCGGTGGCGGTCTCGCTGCGGAACCACCCCCACCACGACCCCAGGTAGGCCAGCACCGGGACGACGGCCAACGCCCACACGGCGGGCCCGAGGTCGCGGCGCAGTGTGCCGACCCACGGCCGCAGCACCCCGGCGGCGCGGCGGGCGTCGACGTCGAAGAGCAGGACCAGCAACGCGAAGCCGGCCACCCAGTACGACCCGGACCACTTGACCGCGCAGCCCCAGCCCAGCAGCGCACCGGCCAGCAACCGCCACCACCGCACGCCCAGCCGCGGCCCGTACGGGGTGTCGCCGATGCGGCCCTCGGTGAGCACCAGCGCCATCCGGGCGCGCACGTCGTCGCGGTCGCACAGCACGGCGGCGAACGCGGCGAGCACGAAGAACGCCGAGAAGCTGTCGAGCATCCCCATCCGCGACTGCACGTGCGAGAGGCCGTCGCAGATCAGCAGGATGCCCGCGATCCCGCCCAGCAGCGTCGAACCGGTGAGCCTGCGCGCGACCCGGATGACCAGCAGGACCGTGAGCACGCCGGCCAGCGCCGACGCCGCGCGCCAGCCGAACCCGTCGTAGCCGAACAGGTACTCGCCCACGGCGATGAGCTGCTTGCCCAGCGGCGGGTGCACCACGAGCTCGTAGCCCGGGTTGTCCTCCACCCCGCCGTTGCGCAGCATCTGCCACGCCTGCGGCACGTAGTGCTTCTCGTCGAACACCGGGGTGCCGCCGTCGGTCGGGTAGCCCAGACCCGCGAAGCGCACCACGCCCGCAACCAGCGTGAGCGAGATCGTGACGATCCAGCCGCGCAGCCGGTCGGTCGGCGGAGGGGGCCCCAGCACGGCGGTGGGGTCGAGCGGGCGTTGCGGCACGTCCGGGCTGGTGCCGAGCGGCCGGACTCCCGCGATGGGCGGCTCGCCCGCGGCCTGCCGGGTGCGCACCCCCTCGACCCCCCGGCTGACCACGCACCCGATCGTAGGCTGTGGCCCGTGTCCACTGGCTCAGGTCCCGGGCGGCTGGTGCTCGCCGCCACCCCGCTCGGCGACGCCCGCGACGCCTCGGGGCGGCTGCGCGATGCGATGGCCACGGCGGACGTCGTCGCCGCGGAGGACACCCGGAGGTTCCGCTCGCTCGCGGCCGCGCTCGGCGTCACCGTCGCCGGGCGCGTGATCAGCCACTACGACGCGGTCGAGGCCGCCCGGTTGCCCCGCCTGCTCGACGACGTCCGGTCCGGCCGGACCGTGCTCGTCGTGACCGACGCCGGGATGCCCGCCGTGTCCGACCCCGGCTACCGGCTGGTCGCCGCCGCCGCGGCGGCCGACCTCCCGGTCACGTGCCTGCCCGGTCCGTCGGCCGTGACCACGGCGCTCGTGCTGTCCGGCCTGCCGGCCGAGCGGTTCTGCTTCGAGGGCTTCGCCCCGCGCCGCGACGGCGAGCGGCGGCGCTGGCTGGCGGGCCTCGCCGCCGAACAGCGGGCGGTGGTGTTCTTCGAGTCCCCGCACCGGCTCGCCGACACCCTCGCCACGGCCGTCGACGTGCTCGGTGCCGCTCGTTCGGCCGCCGTGTGCCGGGAGCTGACCAAGGTGCACGAGGAGGTGCTGCGCGGGCCGCTGGGCGAGCTCGCGGGGTGGGCGGCCGATGGCCCGGTCCGCGGAGAGATCACCGTGGTGCTGGCCGGGGCGGCGCCCGCGGAGGCGCCCAGCGTCGAGTCGCTGGTGGGCGCGGTGCAGGAGCGGGTGGCCGACGGCGAGCGCATGAAGGACGCGGTGGCCGCGGTCGCGGAAGCCGCGGGCGTCAAGAAGCGGGAGCTGTACGCGGCCACGCTCGCCGCCGGCGGGTCGTGAGTGGATACGAGTGCTCCGGCACCCGTATCCACTCACGGCCAGGATGTGCAACGCATCAGGGTCAGGTGGGGCCTTAGCCCGCGCCCGTGCGCTCGATCGCCTCGGCGATCCCGGTCCCGGACGGGTGCGGCTGTTCCCGGTGGCGCGCGGCCCGATGGTCCTGCTGTGCCACCCCGGGCACCCCGTGGCGACGGGCGAGCCGACGTGGGCCGACCTCGGCGCCCAGGTCTTCGTCGACTTCCCGCCCGAGTGGAGCATCCGCGAGCTCGGCGACCGGGCGTTCGCCCAGGCCGGGCAGCCGCGCGAGGTGGAGCTCGAGGTCGACGACGTGCACGGCCTCATCGACCTCGTCCGCCACCGGCTCGGCGTCGCGATCGTCCCGGAGTCGGTGGCCCGCAAGAAGAGCGCGGCAGGTCTCGCCGTCCGGCCGCTGCCCGGCGCCGTCGAGATCGACTGGGAGGTGGCGGCGCGGTCGGCGCCGACGAGCGGGCGGGCCCCGCGGCGCTGGAGCTCTGCCGCATCGCCCGGGCGAGCACCGGGGTGAGCTGCCGGCACGAAGTCGGGGCCTGAAGTTCACTGCTCGTTCAATCGAACGGGCGACGATCACGACATGACCGCTCCGGCGGGCCGGCGTTCCGGCAGGCGGGTCCTCAGCTGGTTGCTCGCGCTCGCCCTGCTGGGCGTGATCGGGTTCGTGGTGCTCCGCGACATGGGCGGGCGGGAGCCGGATCCACCGGCGCCGACGGTGGTCACCGGTGTCATCGGCTCGGAGAAGGCCGCGTTCTTCGGTGACGAGCGTGTGCGGGCGGCGTTCCGGGCCCACGGCCTCGAGCTGCGGGTCGACCCGGCCGGATCGCGCCAGATCGCCACCACCGTGCGGCTCGACGGCTACGACTTCGCCTTCCCCTCCAGCTCGCCCGCCGCCGACAAGCTGCTCGCGCAGCACCCCGTCGCGCGGACGTACGCCCCGTTCTCCTCCCCGATGGCGGTCGCGACGTTCGCGCCGATCGTCGACCTGCTCAGGCAGGCCGGCGTCGTCGCGCCCGGCAGCACCACGTTCGACGTTCGCCGGTACCTGGACCTCGCCGCCGCCGGCACGCGGTGGGACCAGCTGCCGGGCAACACCGCCTTCCCGGCGCGCAAGGACGTGCTGCTCTCGACGACCGCGCCGTGCCAGTCCAACTCCGCGGCCATGTACCTCGGCATCGCCTCCTACGTGGCGAACGCCGACGGGGTGGTCGCCGACCGGGCCGTCGCCACGCGGGTGACCCCGGCCGTCCAGCCGCTCTTCCGCGACCAGGGCTACCTGCCGCCGACCACGGAGGTGCTGTTCGAGGACTACCTCTCGGCCGGGATGGGGCGGGTCCCGATGGCGCTGGTCTATGAGGCGCAGTACCTCGCCGAGGAGCTCTCTGCGGACCCGGTGCTGCCCGCCGACGGACAGCTGCTCTACCCGAGCCCGACGATCTTCTCGCGGCACACGCTCGTGCCGCTCACCCCGGCGGGCGACCGCGTGGGGGAGCTCCTGACCACCGATCCGCAGCTCGTCGCGCTCGTCGCGGAGCACGGCTTCCGGCCCACCGACCCCCGCGCCTTCGCCGCCGCGTTCCGGGACCGCGGGTTGCTGGAACCGCCGCCGCTCGTCGACGTGGTGGAGCCGCCGTCCTTCGACACCTTGGAGGGGATGTTGACGTTGCTCGGGTGCACCCCGTGAGGCGGGTCGCCGTCGCGGCCGTCGCGGCACTCACGCTCGTGGCCGGATGCGGTGGCGGCGAGGGGAGCGCGCCGCCGGTGGACGTGGGGCCGTCCGACGCCCCGGTCACGTTGCGCGTGCTCGCGGGCAGCGAGCTCCTCGACCTCGAACCGGTGCTCGCCGACGCGGGTGAGGCCACCGGGGTGCGGATCCAGCTCGACCCCGTCGGCACCCTCGACGGCGCGCAGGCCGTGGCGTCCGGGGCCGTGGAGGCCGACCACGACGCGATCTGGTTCTCCTCCAACCGCTACCTCGCGCTGCAACCCGGTGCCCAGGCGCGGCTCGGCACCGCGACCGACATCATGTCCTCGCCCGTGGTGCTCGGCCTGCGGCGGTCGGTGGCAGAGCGGCTCGGCTGGGTCGGCCGTCCGGTCACCTGGGCGGAGATCGCGGCGGCGGCGGGCGCGCGGCGGTTCACCTACGGGATGACGGACCCGTCCGCGTCCAACTCGGGCTTCTCCGCCGTGGTCGCCGTGGCGACGGCGCTGGCAGGTGCCGGGTCGGCGCTCACGCTGCAGCAGGCGGAGTCGACGGTGCCCGCCCTGCGCGACTTCTTCGCCGCCCAGACCCTCTCCGCCGGGTCGTCGGGTTTCCTGCAGGAGGCGTTCGTCCGGCGGGCCACCGGCGCCGATCCCGGCGAGCCGGTCGACGGCCTGATCAACTACGAGTCCGTGCTGCAGGGGATGAACGCGGACGGCTCGCTCCCCGAGCCGCTCGAGCTGATCCGGCCCGCCGACGGTGTGGTCACGGCCGAGTACCCGTTCACCGT
Source organism: Pseudonocardia adelaidensis (assembly GCF_039543345.1). NCBI lineage: Bacteria > Bacillati > Actinomycetota > Actinomycetes > Pseudonocardiales > Pseudonocardiaceae > Pseudonocardia > Pseudonocardia adelaidensis. The sequence goes on from NZ_BAABJO010000041.1 coordinate 6,781, forward strand.
GCTCGCCGCCGCACCGCCGGAGGCGCGGGACGCGTACCGCAGGCTCGTCGAGCACCTGCGCACGCCGGACGTCCAGCGCGCGATCGCCGAGCGCACCCACCGGCGGCCCGCGTTGCCCGGCGTCCTTCCCACCCCGGCGGACACGGCGGTCGAGCTGCCGTTCCCGGCGCAGGCCGACGTCGTCGACGCGCTGCTCACCAGCTACTTCGACAAGCTGCGGCGGCCGTCACGCACGATCTACGTACTGGACACGTCCGGCTCCATGAACGGGGACGAGCGCATCGGCGCGCTGCGGCGCTCGCTCGCCGGGCTCGCCGGGGCGGACTCGTCGCTCACCGGCCAGTTCCGCCGGTTCCGGGGCCGGGAGCAGGTCACGCTCCTGCCGTTCTCCTCCGCGCCGGCCTCGCCGGAGACGTTCACCGTGGCCGAGGACGACGCGGGCCCGGACCGGCAGCGGATCGCCGACGCCGGAGCAGCCCTCCAGCCGGGCGGCGGAACGGCGATCTACGACAGCCTGCGGGAGGCGTACCGGATCGCGGACGAGCAGATCGCCGCCGACCCCGACCGCTTCACCTCGATCGTCCTGATGACCGACGGTGAGAACACCAGCGGTACCGATCTCGACGGGTTCCGCGCCTTCGCCGGCTCCCGGCCGGCGGTGCCGGTGTTCTGCGTGCTGTTCGGGGAGAGCAACGCCGAGGAGATGGAGGAGGTCGCCCGGCTCACGGGCGGCCGCACGTTCGACGCGCGCACCGCACCGCTCGCGGAGGTCTTCAAGGAGATCCGCGGGTATGTCTGACCGGATCCGCCGCTACCTCGGCTCGCGGAAGAACATCGCGGGCATGGTCGGCGCGCTGACCGGCGTCGGGTTGCACCTCGCCGGCGTGATCGGCGACATCTGGCCCGTCGTCGCGGCCGGGCTGTACGGGGTGGGTGCGCTCGTCGGGCCGGGCGACCCGCCGCCCGACCCGACCGGAACCCGCCTGACCGACGCGCTGCGCTCGGAGGCCGCCGCACTGCTGTGGCGGGTGCAGGGTCAGTCCGGTGCGCTGCCGGAGGGCGCGGCCGCGCAGGTCGGCCGGATCATCGGCGCCGTCCGGCTGGCGCTCGACCGGCTCGACCAGGTGGCCGACCGGGAGACCGACCGGATCGCGGCACCCGAACGCCTCGCCGACGCGGCCGAGATCGTCCGCGTCGAGCTGCCCGAGTGCCTCGAGACCTACCTCGGCCGGGCCCCGACGACCCCCGAGGAGCCGGCGGCCCGGGAGCTGCTGGCCCAGCTGGGGCTGGTGGCCGGACGGGTCGATCGGTTGGTCGCGCAGGTCCCCGACGTCCACGCGCGGCGGGCCGAGGACCTGACGCGGGAGATGCGCCGGCGGCACGAGCGGCCGTAGGTCGCCGCACACACCGCGGCGGTGCGGCACACATGGCCCGGCATGCGTGCAGAGCCCACACGTTGTGTGTGGTCACGGGCCGGGGTGCGGCTGCCCGGTCGACTCAGCTGTGGGTGATCTTCAGTCCGTAGATCACGACCTGGCCGACGTCCGACGCGTCGGCGCCCTTGCTGGGGTTGGAGTTCACGTACGCGCCGGCCTTGAAGTAGTTCCCGGATCCATTGATGGGGAGGGTGGCCCTCAGCGCACCGTTGAACCAGACCTTCACCTCGCCCCCGGCGGACTGGATCTTCACGCGGAACCGCTCGCCGAGCTTGTAGGCGGGGTCGAGCACGACGTCCTTGTCCCCGTCGGCGTACTTCACCGTGAGCCGGCTCCCGGACAGGTGGATCTGCATGACGTCGTCGTCGCCGCCGTGGATCTGGGCGGAGATGACGTCCGGCTTGGTGGCGGGCGTCTTGGTGATCGCCTCTTCGAGCTCCATCGTGTGCGTGCCGGAGTTGCCGTCCCAGCCGGCGTTCTCGCCGCCGATCATCTCCCGCAGCTCGGAGCGCGGGTAGTGGCTGTTCTCCGTGGTGGCGCCGCCCGCGTTCGCGGTGAACACGACGCCGTCCTTCGCGTCGTTGAGCTGGAACCACTTGCTGGTGTAGGTGGCGAGGTCCTTGGTGTCGATCGTGTCCGGGTGGCCCTCCGACCCGGTGGGCAGGGTGAGGTACCACTTGCTGGGGTCGATGATCTCCGCGGGGAACCGGGCGGCACGCGCCACGGCGGCCCCGAGCCCGTCGCCCTCCTGCCCGTCCTGCTTCTTCTCGGCGTCGTCCTCGGGCGGTGCCTCGGAGGTGGGCGGTGGCGCCTCGGTGGTCGGCTCGGGCTCGGGCTCGGGGGGCAGCAGCTCGGGGACGGGCAGCTCCGGCGTGGGCAGGTCCGCCAGGTCGCGCGAGGCGAGGTTGACGTCCTTCTCCGCGGGCGGGCCGAGCGCGCCCGCGACCGAGAGCATGCTGCCGATGACTGCGATCACCGCCGCCATGGCGACGGCGACGAGGATCGTGCTGTGGTGCGGCGCGGAACGCGCGCCGCGCGTGTGGTCGCCCTGCTCCGACTGCTGTTCGTACGGAGCGGACGGCGCGCGGCGGGTTCCGGGGAAGCGGTGCCGGGCCACGAACCTGCCTTCCGGATCGACGACCGGCTCCGGACGGCCGGCTCGGGGGTGCCGGGCGGGGTGGGGAGTCCCCGTGTCCGTTTCGTGACCGGTCCGGTCGAGAGGAAAGCTATCCGCGAGTTCGGCACCGGTTGCCTGCGCACCGGCGAGAGGAATGATCTCTGCGATGAGCGGTTCCCGTACTAGGCCATTCGGCCTAACGGGGTCAGTTGCCGGCAGAAGGGGCCGGAGCCGTCGACGGGCGGCGGGCCCGCACCCACCGCGCCGCGGGCTCCACCAGCCGCGCGGCCACCGGGCCGATCACCGCCATCAGGAGCACGTAGGTGGTGGCGAGCGCGGTCAGGGTGCTGTCCACGGCGGCGTACCCGACGGCCAGCCCGGCGATGACGATGGAGAACTCCCCGCGTGCGATGAGCGCGGCCCCAGCCCGGGCTCGCCCCAGTGCGCCGATGCCCACCCGCCCCGCGGCCCACCAGCCGGTCACCAGCTTCGTGAGCGTCGTCGCGACTGCGAGGACGACGGCCCAGCCGAGCACCGGCGGGATCGACGCCGGGTCGGTGTTCAGCCCGAAAACCACGAAGAACACCGCGGCGAACAGGTCGCGCAGCGGTTCGAGCAGCTTGGTGGCGTTCTCCGCGGTGGACCCGGAGATGGCGATGCCGAGGAGGAACGCGCCGACCGCCGCCGAGACCTGCATCGCGGAGGCGAAGCCCGCCACCAGCAGCGCGAGGCCCAGCACCTTGAGCAGGAACACCTCGCGGTCGGGCGAGTCGACCACGGCGGAGACGAACCGCCCGTAGCGCAGCGCCACCACCAGCACCACGGCGAGCACCGCCACCGAGATCCCGACCGCGCCGAGCGCGCCGGTGAGCGTCACCCCGACCAGCACCGCGGTGAGGATCGGCAGGTACAGCGCCATCACGAGGTCCTCGAACACGAGGATCGACAGCACCACCGGGGTCTCGCGGTTGCCGAGCCGGCCGAGGTCGCCGAGCACCTTCGCGACGATCCCGGACGACGAGATGTACGTGACCCCGCCCATGACGAGCGCCCCGACCGGCCCCCAGCCGAGGATCAGCGCCACGGCCGCGCCGGGCACCGCGTTCAGCACGACGTCGAGCACGCCCGCCGTCCACGAGCGGCGCATGCCGTCGATCAGCTCGCTCGCCGAGTACTCCAGGCCGAGCAGCAGGAGCAGCAGGATGACGCCGACCTCGCCCGCGATCGCCGTGAAGCCCTCGATGCCGTGCAGCGGCACCACGCCGCCCGTGCCGAAGAACAGGCCGCCGAGCAGGTAGAGCGGGATGGGGGAGAGGCCGATCCGGCCGGCCAGGCGGCCGAGGAGCCCGAGCGAGAAGAAGACGGCCCCGAGCTCGACCAGCTCGAGAGCGGTGTCGGCCATCAGCCGCCGCGCTTGAGGATCTTGATGGCGTTGTCGAGCCCCTCGGACGTGCCGACCGTGACCATGAGGTCGCCCGCGGTCAGGGTGAAGTCCGGCGTCGGGCTCGGGTGCACCTGTCCGGCGCGCATCACGGCGACGACGGAGACGCCCGTGCGGGTGCGCAGGGCGGTGTCACCCAGCGTGCGGCCGTCGAACGGCGGGCCGACCGGCAGCTGCCGGGTGTGGATGCCGGGGAGGTCGCGGTGCTCCTCCCTGAGCTGCGCGACGAGCTGCGGGGCGCCCAGCAGGTTGGCCAGCGCGCCGGCCTCCTCGGCGGTGAGCGGGAGCTCGGCGAGGCACGCATCCGGGTCATCGGACTTGGAGACGATCAACTCGATCTTGCCGTCCCGGTGGGTGACGACGCCGATCCGCCGGCCGTTGCGCAGCGCGAAGTCCTTGCGCACACCGATGCCGGGCAGGGGCGTGACCTCTACGTTCACGTTCGCCCACGGTAGTCGACGCAGGTCGCTACCCTCTGCCCATGCGGGTCGTGATGTACGAGGCGCCGCCTGACGTCGAGGCGATGCTCGCCGAGCGCCGCCGGCTGGGCCTGGACAAGCGCGACGAGATGTGGGACGGGGTACTGCACATGGTCCCGCCGCCGGGAGAGGCGCACGCCGAGTTCAGCAGCGAGTTCTTCCTGGCGGTGGGTCACCTGGCGAAACGACGTGGGCTCGTTCCACGGATGGAGACGGGACTTTTTCGCGCCGTTGATGACTACCGGGTGCCGGACCAGCTGTACCGCCGTCCTGATCAGGGCAGTGACCGCGGGGCGGAGGGTGCGGAGCTCGTTGTCGAGGTCCGGTCGCCGCGGGACGAAACCTACGAGAAGATCGACTTTTACAGCGGGCTCGGCGTTCGCGAGATGATCGTCGCGCACCCGATGGAGCGGCGGGTCGAGCTGGTCCGCGCCGTGGGAGGCCGCTTGATGCCGGTCCAGCCCGGACCCGACGGCGCGCTCGGGTCCGAGGTGCTCGGGATCACCCTCCGCACGATCGACGGCAAGCTCGAGATCACCTGGGACGGCGGGTCGGCCACCGTCTGACCGGGCCCGAAACCCGGATGCGGCCCGGGCATAGGCTGGAGCGCATGAGCTCCCACGTGCTGACCGCCGTGGCCTGGCCCTATGCCAACGGCCCGCGGCACATCGGACACGTCTCCGGCATCGGTGTGCCCTCCGACGTGTTCTCCCGGTACCAGCGCATGGTCGGCAACCGGGTGCTCATGGTCTCGGGCAGTGACGAGCACGGCACCCCGATCCTGGTGCAGGCCGAGAAGGAGGGCCTCACGCCGCAGCAGACCGTGGACAAGTACCACCGCGTGATCGCGGAGGACCTGCGCGGGCTCGGCGTCACCTACGACCTCTACACCCGCACCACCACCGGCAACCACTCCGACGTCGTGCAGCAGATCTTCCTGGCGCTGCACCGCAACGGGTACGTGGTGCCGAAGACCACCACCGGGGCGATCAGCCCGTCCACCGGCCGCACGCTGCCCGACCGCTACGTCGAGGGCACCTGCCCCATCTGCGGGTACGACGGCGCGCGCGGCGACCAGTGCGACAACTGCGGCAACCAGCTCGACGCCGCCGACCTGATCAACCCCCGGTCGCGGATCAACGGCGAGGTGCCGCAGTTCGTCGAGACCGAGCACCTGTTCCTGGACCTGCCCGCGTTCACCGAGACGCTCGGCAAGTGGCTGGCGTCGAAGACGGGCTGGCGGCCGAACGTCCTGAACTTCACCAAGAACCTCGTCGACGACATGCGGCCGCGGCCGATCACCCGCGACCTCGACTGGGGTGTCACGATCCCGCTCGACGGGTGGCGCGAGCAGCCGCTCAAGAAGTTCTACGTGTGGTTCGACGCGGTGATCGGCTACTTCTCGGCGAGCGTCGAGTGGGCCCGGCGCACCGGCGACCCCGATGCGTGGAAGGCGTGGTGGAACGACCCCGCGTCCGAGCTCGTGTACTTCATGGGCAAGGACAACATCACCTTCCACGCCCAGATCTGGCCCGCTCTGCTGCTCGGCCACAACGGGCAGGGCGACCACGGCGGCGAGCCGGGGCCGTACGGGGAGCTGAACCTGCCGTCGGAGATCGCCTCGAGCGAGTTCCTCACCATGAGCGGTTCGAAGTTCTCCACCTCGCGCGGCACCGTGATCTACCTGAACGACTTCCTGCGCGAGTACGGGCCGGACAGCCTGCGGTACTTCATCGCGGCGGGCGGACCGGAGACGCAGGACGTCGACTTCACGTGGGACGAGTTCGTGCGCCGGATCAACTTCGAGCTGGCCAACGAGTGGGGCAACCTCGTCAACCGGTCGATCTCCATGGCCCACAAGAACAACGGAGCCGTCCCGGCGCCCACCGCGCCCGCGGCCGCCGACGCCGAGCTGCTGGCGCTGTCGAAGGCCGCGTTCGACACCGTGGGCGGGCACCTCGCGCGCTCGCGCTTCCGGGCCGGCATCAGCGAGGCGATGAAGGTCGTCTCCGCGGCCAACCGGTACCTGTCCGACCAGGAGCCGTGGAAGCTGAAGGACGACCCGGGCCGCCGCGACGCGGTGCTGCACACCGCGCTGCAGGTCGTCCAGGACGCCAACACGCTGCTCACACCGTTCCTGCCGCACTCGGCCCAGCAGGTGCACGAGGCGCTGGGCGGCACCGGGGTGTGGGCATCGCAGCCGGAGCTGCAGGACGTCGAGGACCTCGACATCCCCGGCCGCATCAACCCGATCCTCACCGGCGACTACACCAAGGAGCAGGCGCGCTGGGAGTCCACGCCGATCGAGGTGGGCCGCCCGCTGGAGAAGCCCACCCCGATCTTCCGGAAGCTCGACCCCGATCTCGCCGAGACGGGACCCGAGTGGGCTCCGATCGCGAAATGAGGTCGTGAGTGAATACGAGTGCTATAGCCCTCGTATCCGCTCACGGGGGCCGGAGGCCCGGGTGAGCGAGCGCCGGGAGGCGCCGCCGCCCCCGGAGCCGCTGCCGGTTCCGACCGTCGACGCGCACACCCACCTCGACGCGTGCGGATGCGTGAACGCGGAGGACGTGCGCGCCGCGATGGACCGGGCCGCGGCGGTGGGCGTCACGCGTGCGGTCACCGTGGCCGACGACCTCGCCTCGGCGCGGTGGGTGGTGCAGGCCGCGCAGTGGGACGACCGGGTCGTGGCCGCCGTCGCGCTGCACCCGACGCGCACGGCCGCGCTCACCGAGGACGACCACGCCGAGATCGAGCGGCTCGCCCGCGACCCGCGGGTCGTCGCGGTGGGGGAGACCGGCCTCGACTACTACTGGGACTACTCGCCGCCCGTCGCCCAGCAGGAGTCGTTCCGCAGGCACATCGACCTCGCCAAGCGCCTCGGCAAGCCGCTGATGATCCACGACCGGGACGCCCACGACGACGTGCTGCGCATCCTGCGCGAGGAGGGTGCACCGGACACGGTGGTGTTCCACTGCTTCTCCGGCGACGCCGCCATGGCCCGTGAGTGCGCCGACGCCGGTTACGTGCTGTCGTTCGCGGGCCCGGTCACGTTCCGCAACGCCCGCGCGCTCCGGGAGGCGGCGGCCGTCGTGCCGGAGGGGCAGCTGCTCGTCGAGACGGACGCTCCGTTCCTCACTCCGCACCCGCACCGCGGGAGGGCCAACGAGCCGTACTGCCTGCCGTGGACCGTGCGTGGCCTCGCGGACCTGCGGGAAGTTCCGGACGACCGGGTGGCGGCCGCCGCCGGCCACAACGCCGAGCGGGTGTTCGGGCTCGCCGAGCTGCCGCCCGCCGCGGTGCCCGGGGCACCCACCGGCGACACCTCGCGCTCGGCGTAGGGCGCGGGCCGTTCGGCGCTGCCCGCGTGTCGGGATTAGACCTCGGTGCTCACAGCCCGTTACGGTTCTGTGATCGCAAGCCGGGGTGGGGAAACGCTCCCCAGCTAGAGCGGGCACGGTGGTCCGGGGCGCTCCCCCTTGATCACGGCCTCCGGGCCACCGTGACCGCGACTCCTCCCCTGCCCGGTCCGACGAGGTCTGGAAGCCCGTGGTCGACGTCCCAACGCGTGCTCGGCGAGGTGCCGAAGCCCGCGCCCGGCTCTCCGACGCGGAGGCCGGGGACGACCCGTACGCGGCCTGGTACGCGGGCGGTGACCCGGAGGCTCCCGAGGCGGTCGTCACGTCGGCGCTGGAGGTCGTGCCGCCGGCCGCGCCCGCGGCCCGGTCCACCCTCACGCGCTCGCGGGCCCACCGCCGCGCCCAACCGGCCGGGCCCGACGACCGGGGCATCGCCACCGGGCAGTTCCGGCCGATCGTCACGCGCCCGACGGACGGCTCGGCCGACGACGCGTCCGCCGACCCCGTCACCGGGGAGCTGCCCGCCGTCGCCCCGGACGACGTCACCGGCCCGCTCCCGGTCGTGCCGGCCGAAGACCCGGCACGACCGCCGATCGTCGAGCACGGCACCGGCGCCCGCCCCGCCGTCGAGCAGACCGGGCGTCGGCGCGCGGCCCGGCACACCGGTGCGTATCCGGCAGCAGGTCGCACCGGCACGCACCCCGTGGCCGCCGGCACCGGCGCGCACCCCGCGGTCGAGCGCACCGGGTCGCAGGCCGCCGCGCCGTCCGTCGACCGTGCCGGTGGGCCGCCCCGCGCGGGCGCCACCGAGATCACCGGCCCCCAGCCCGCCATCGGTGACGCCGACCGGGCCGTCGGCACCTCCTCCCGGCACGGGTCCGGCGCGCCGGAGCTGCCGCGCGTCACCGCTCCGGCCTGGACGGCGTACCTGAACGACGCGCCCACCGGGCCGATGCCGGTGATCACGGACGAGTCGTTCACGCACCCCTTCGGGGCGGTCACCGCGCCGGTCGAGGTCGTTCCGGCGGCACCGGCGCCCGCCGAACCGGCGCCCGCCGAGCCTGCCGAACCCGCAGCGCCCGCCGCACTGGCACCCGCACCCGTCGCGCCCCGGCCGCGCCCCGCCCCCGCGCCCGACGTCGTGCCCCGGCGCTCCCGCCGCGACCGGCGCCTGGCCGAGGAGGCCCCGCAGCGCGGCGGCCTGCTGTTGCGCTTCACGGTCGTCGCCGTCGTGCTCGCGATGCTCGCCGGCGGGGCGGCCGCGCTCGCCGTCGACAAGACGATCACGGTGACGATAGACGGCAAGGACCGGATCGTGCACACCTTCGCGGGCGACGTCGCATCGGCGCTCGAGGCGGCCGGCATCGACGTCACGCCGCAGGACCGCGTCGAGCCCGCACCGTCCACCGAGATCGTCGACGGCGACGAGGTGATCTTCACCCACGCCCGCACGCTGACCCTCGTGGAGGGCAGCTCGCAGCGCGACCTGCCGATCCCCGCCACCACCGTGGAGGAGGCGATGCAGATCCTCGGGCTGGAGGCCAGCCCGATCCAGATGTCCGCCTCGCCGTCCACGCAGATCCCCCTCGACGGGTTCCGGCTGGAGCTGCGCGTCCCGCGCACCGTCACGTTCACCGACGGCACGGGGGCGCCCGGGCCGGTCACCACGATGTCCGGCACGGTCGCCGGGCTGCTGGCCGAGAAGGGCATCCAGCTCGGGCCGGACGACGTCTCGGTCCCGTCGGCGGACACCCCGCTCACCGAGGGCCTCGACGTCCACATCGTGCGCAACGGTGAGGGCGAGGTGGTCGAGGTCCGGCCGATCGCGCCGCCGGAGCAGGTCATCGAGGACCCGGAGCTCCCACGGGGCAAGCGGGTGGTCGTCGACCGCGGGGCCCCCGGCGAGCGGACCGCGATCATGCGCGTCTACGTGCAGAACGGGCAGGAGACCCGTCGCGAGCAGGTCCGGGCCGGCAGCGTGACGCAGCCGAAACCCCGGGTCGTGCGGCTCGGCACGAACGACAGCCTCAGGGCTCCCGTGGTGGCCGACGGCAGCGTGTGGGACCGCCTCGCGAAGTGCGAGGCCACCGGGAACTGGGGGGTCAACTCCGGCAACGGCTACTACGGCGGCCTCCAGTTCGACGCCGGCACCTGGCGCGCGTACGGCGGCACCGACTACGCCCCGCTCCCGCACCAGGCCTCGCGCGAGGAGCAGATCGCCGTCGCGTCACGGGTGCGGGACGACCGGGGCGGCTACGGCGCGTGGCCTGCGTGCTCCCGCCGGCTCGGCCTGCCGCAGTGACCGTCATCCTTCCCGGGTGAGCGACGCGCAGTCCCGGCTACTGGGGCCCGCCGAGGTGCGGGCGCTGGCCGCCCAGCTCGACCTGCGGCCGACGAAGCGGCTCGGGCAGAACTTCGTGCACGACCCGAACACGGTGCGGCGCATCGTGAAGGCCGCGGAGCTGGAACCGGACGACGTGGTCGTGGAGGTCGGCCCGGGGCTCGGGTCCCTGACGCTCGCCCTGCTGCCGGCCGTGCGGGCCGTGCACGCCGTGGAGATCGACCCGGTGCTCGCGGCTCGCCTCGCCTCGACGGCCGCAGACCGGGCCCCCGCGCTCGCCGACCGCCTCACGGTGACCGCCGCCGACGCGCTCCGCCTGCGCGCGTCGGACCTGCCTCCGCCCGTCCCGACGGCGCTCGTCGCGAACCTGCCCTACAACGTCGGTGTGCCGGTGGTGCTGCACCTGCTGGCCGAGCTCCCGCTGCTGCGGCGGGGGCTGGTGATGGTGCAGTCCGAGGTGGCCGAGCGGCTCGCCGCCGCACCGGGCAGCCGGGCGTACGGGGTGCCGAGCGCGAAGCTCGCCTGGTTCGCCGCGGCCCGCCGCGCCGGGCCGGTTCCGCGCGCGGTGTTCTGGCCGGTGCCCAACGTCGACTCCGGCCTGCTCGCGTTCGACCGCCGCGACCCGCCGCCGGGTGACCGCGAGACCGTCTTCCGCCTGATCGACGCGGCGTTCGCCCAGCGCCGCAAGGCCCTTCGCTCCGGGCTCGCGGGCTGGGCGGGCTCCCCGGCCGCCGCCGAGGCGGCCCTCCGCGCCGCCGGCATCGACCCCCTCGCCCGAGCCGAGACCCTCTCCGTCGCGGACTTCGCCCGCCTCGCCGCGGCCCGCGGGTGAGGCGGCGAGGCGGGTCGCGGCACGTCCGGGGTGGACGCACGTAGGGTTGACCGGTGCTCGCCGCCGTCCCACCACCGGTCACCGTGCGTGTGCCTGCCAAGATCAACCTGCATCTCGCGGTCGGGCCGCTGCGCGCCGACGGCTACCACGACCTCGTCACCGTCTTCCACGCGGTGAGCCTGTTCGACGAGGTCACGGTCGCGGCGAGCGATGCACCGGGGATCGAGGTGCACGGCGAGGGCGTGTCCGAGGTACCGGCGGACGAGACGAACCTCGCATGGCGGGCCGTCCAGGTCCTCGCCGAGAAGGCCGACCGCGAGCCGGACGTGCGACTGGTGCTGCGCAAGGGCATCCCGGTGTCGGGCGGCATGGCGGGCGGCAGCGCGGACGCGGCGGCGGCGCTCGTGGGGCTCTCGGCGCTGTGGAAGCTCGACCTGTCCCGGGACGAGCTGTCGGTGCTCGCCGCCGAGCTCGGCAGCGACGTCACGTTCGCGCTCTACGGGGGCACGGCCGTCGGCACGGGGCGCGGCGAGCAGATCGTCCCGGTGCTCTCGCGGCACACGCAGCACTGGGTGATCGCACTGCACCGCGGCGGTCTCGCGACGCCCGCCGTGTTCCGCGAGCTCGACCGGCTGCGCGGCGACGGCCCGCCGGCGGAGCGGCCCGTGGAGCCGGTGCTGGAGGCGCTCGCAGGCGGCGACCCGCGGCAGCTGGCGCTCAGCCTCGGCAACGACCTGCAGGCCGCGGCCGTGAGCATGGCCCCCGACCTGCGCCGCACGCTGCGCGCCGGGGTGGCGGCGGGTGCGCTCGCCGGGTTGGTGTCCGGCTCCGGCCCCACCTGCGCCTTCCTGTGCACGGGCGCGGAGGCGGCGCTGGACGTGGCCACCGAGCTGGCCGGGGTCGGCGTGTGCCGCACGGTCCGCATCGCGCACGGTCCCGTCCCCGGTGCGCGCGTGGTCGACCACGACCCGCCCACCAGCCCGCCGCCCGCATCCTGGCCCCCGGTGCGTGCCTGATGGCCGGCCAGAACCTCGTCAACCTGGAAACCGTCACCGCGCACGTCCCCGGCGACGCCTCCCGGGTGTTGCTGAACGGTGTGTCGCTCGGGGTGGAGCAGGGCGAACGGATCGGCGTCGTCGGGCTCAACGGCGGCGGCAAGACCACGCTGCTCGACATCATCACCGGCATCCGCCGGCCCGACGGCGGCCGCGTCAGCCGCCTCGGCGGCCTCAACCTCGCCCACCTGACCCAGTCCGACGTGCTGCCCGAAGGCGCCCGCGTGCGGGATGTCGTACTGGCCGCGTGGGCCGGTGCCGCGGAGCACGAGTGGGCGGGCGACCCGAAGGTGCGCGACGTCCTCGACGGGCTGGGCATCACGTCGACGCTGGCTCCGCAAGCTTCGCTCGGTGACCTCGACCGCGGCGTCGAGGGCCTGTCCGGCGGCGAGAAACGGCGCGTCGCGCTCGCGGCCACGCTCGTCGGCGACCCGGACCTGGTCGTGCTCGACGAGCCCACGAACCACCTCGACGTCGAGGGCATCACGTGGCTCGCCGAGCACCTGATCGCCCGCCGCTGCGCGGTCGTGGTCGTCACGCACGACCGGTGGTTCCTCGACGCGGTCTGCACACGCACGTGGGAGGTCGCGAACGGCCGGGTCGAGAGCTACCTCGGCGGCTACGCCGACTGGGTCTACGCCAGGGCCGAGCGCGCCCGGCAGGCCGACGCCGCCGAGGCCCGCCGCCAGAACCTCGCCCGCAAGGAGCTGGCGTGGCTGCGCCGCGGGGCGCCCGCCCGCACGTCGAAGCCGCGGTTCCGGATCGAGGCGGCGGAGGCGCTGATCGCCGACGTGCCGCCGCCCCGCAACGCGGTGGAGCTGCTCGGTTTCGCCACCAACCGGCTCGGGCGCACGGTGCTGGAGCTGGAGGACGCCACCGCGGTCGTGGCCGGGCGCACGCTGCTCGACCGCGTCACCTGGCGGGTCGGCCCCGGCGACCGGATCGGGATCGTCGGCGTCAACGGCTCGGGCAAGACCACGCTGCTGCGCAGCCTGAGCGGCGAGCGTCCGCTCGACGGCGGGCGGCTGGTGCGCGGGCGCACGGTCCGGCTCGCCCAGCTCACGCAGGAGCTCGTCGACCTGCCCGCCGGCATGCGGGTGCTGGAGGCCACCGAGCAGGTCTCGAAGTACGTGCGGCTCGGCAAGGCGGAGCTGTCGGCGTCGCAGGTGCTGGAGCGGCTGGGCTTCCCGGCGGCGCGACAGTGGACACCGGTCGGTGACCTGTCGGGTGGCGAGCGGCGGCGCCTGCAGCTCACCCGGCTGCTGATGGCCGAGCCGAACGTCCTGCTGCTCGACGAGCCCACCAACGACCTCGACGTCGACACACTCACCCAGCTCGAAGACCTCCTCGACGGCTGGCCCGGCACGCTCGTCGTCGTCAGCCACGACCGCTACCTCGTGGAACGGGCCTGCGACACGGTGGTCGCACTGCTCGGGGACGGGAAGATCACCCACCTTCCCGGCGGGATCGACGAGTACCTGCGGCGACGCGCCGAGGCCGCCGGCACCCCCGCGGCCGCCCCCGCGCCACAGGCGAGGCCCGCGTCGAACGCGGCCCAGCAGCGCGCCGCCCGCAAGGAGGCCGCCCGGCTGGAGCGGCGCATGGAAGCGCTCGCCGCCACCGAGGAGCGGCTGCACGAGCAGCTCGCGGAGGCGGCCACCGACCCCGAGCGGCTGATGGCGCTCGACCGCGAGCTGAAGGCCGTGGTCACCGAGCGGGAAGCGGTGGAGCTGGAGTGGCTCGCCGCCGCGGAGCTCGCCGAGTCCTGAGCGGTTCCACCCCGGTTGGGTGACGCCCGCGACCGGATGCGACCGTGTGTCTACTCACGATGACCGGACGCTGCGTCATTCGGGCTACAGCGTCACGCTATCGTGACGACTTGGACCTGTGCTCGTGACATGACGGGGCCGGCGGGGTGGACACCGACGTCCGCCACGCACCGCCGGCAGCCCGAGGAACGTTCGAAGGGACAGCTCGTTGAGCACCCCCTGCTCCCCGCCGACGATCCCGTTGCCCGCGCAGACGATGCCCGACATGCGGTTCCCCCCGTTCCCGGAGCCGCGGTCGTCGTCCGGGGTGAGCGGTGGCCCGCTCGTCGCGCTGGCCGCGCTGCTGGCCGGCGCCGCCGCGCTCTCGGCCATCGCGCTGCTCGGGGGCGGTTGGCCGGACTGGTGGATTCCGGGCGGCCTCGCCCTGGTGGCCCTCGCCGCGTACGCGCTGCTGTGGGGCGCACTCGTGCGTCCGGTCCGGCGGTTCGCCGCGGCGATGGCCCGCATGGCCGCCGAGGACCGGGTCGACGTGGTCCCCAGGGCCCGCACCGCCGAGCTCGACCGCATCGCGGTGGCGCTGTACCGGTTCCGCCGCGTCCGGCCCGGGCGCCGGGGCGCCCGCGTCCATCACCGGGTCCCGCTCGCCGCCGCGCTGTGCCTGGTGGCCGTGCTCGTGCTGGGCTGGGCGATACCGGCCGCGGTCGCTACGGTCGGCGGCGTCGAGCCCAGGACCGACGCCGTCATCCGGGAGGCGGCCGTGAGCGCGGCCGCCGAGGCGGAGGACCTGCACGGCGCGCTGCGCGCCGGGTTGGAGCGCGTGCAGCAGGCCGCGGGCCTGCCGACCGGCGGCGCCGTCACCGACCCCGCCGCCACCGCGACCCAGGTGCTCGAGGCCGAACCGCTCTTCCGCTCGGTCACGGTCGTGGATGCGTCCGGTCGGCCGGTCGTGACGGCCGGGACGCCGGCGACCGCCGAGATCGAGGTCCCGCCCGGGGGCCCGCGGGTGGTGCAGGCGAACAACGCCGGGAGCGAACCGCTCGTGCGCGCATCCGCCCCCATGTGGGACGGCTCCAGCGCGCTGGTGGCCGAGTTCGACCCGCGCGCGCTGAACGCCGTGATCCGCGGTCCGGGCGGGCACACCCAGGTGGTCGACGGGCAGCAGGCCACCGTGCTCGACAGCGGCGGGTACACGGCGTTCGCGCCGCTGGACGACCCGGCGCTCGGGGCGCTCGCCGCCGCCGCGTCCGGGGGCGCACCCGCCGCGGACGCCGCCGGGGACGGACGGGTGGCCGCGGCCCAGCGTGTCGCGGCGACCGGCACCCCGACCGATCTCGGCTGGGTGCTCGTCGAGGACCAGGACGTCGCCGTCGCCGCGTTCGCGAGCGACGGGAACCGGCGCGCGGCGCTCGTGGCGATCGTCGCGGCGGCGAGCATCGCCTGCGCGGCGCTCGGCTGGACGGCGGTCACGGTCGTCGCGCCGGCCCGCAGGCTCGTCCGGCACGTCGAGCGGCTCGCGGCCGGGGAGACACTTGCGCCGCTCGCCCCACAGCGCCTCGACGAGATCGGCACGTCCGTCGAGGCCACGAACCGGCTGGCGGCCACCCGCACCGTCGGGGCGCCGCCGAGCAACCGGGTGATCCGGGGCGGCGCCCGGCCGCTGGACACGCGCGGACCGAGGGCGGTGGCCCGCGCGTGACGTTCCTGTTCGGCGTGTACGTCGCGGGTTGCCTGCTGCTGTTGCTGGCCGGTGTGGTCGAGCAGCGCAACCACCACCGGCGGCTGCACTCGATCCCGCAGCGGATCGTCGTGAACGGCATCCGCGGCAAGAGCTCCATCACCCGGCTCTGCGCCGGCGCCATGCGGGGCGGCGGGTTGCGGATCGTCGCGAAGACGACCGGCACGGCGGCCCGCTTCATCCTCCCCGACGGCACCGAGGAGCCGGTGCACCGCAAGTTCGGGATCGCCAACGTCGTCGAGCAGATCGGCATCGTGCGCCGGGCCGCGGCATGGCGGCCGGACGCGCTGGTGATCGAGTGCATGGCGGTGCTGCCCGACCTGCAGGAGATCAACGAGCGGAAGCTGGTGCGCTCCACGATCTGCGTGATCTGCAACGTCCGCGAGGACCACCTCGACGAGATGGGGCCGACCCTGGACGACGTCGCCCGCTCGCTGTCGCGGTCGATGCCGAAGGGCGGGATCTGCGTCACCGCGGAGCGCGACCGGCTGCACATCCTGCAGGAGGAGGCCGACCGGCGCGGCTGCCGGCTGGTGGCGGTGGACCCGGAATCGGTGCGGGACGACGAGATGGAGCGGTTCCGCTGGATCACGTTCAAGGAGAACGTGGCGATCGCGCTGGCCGTCGCGCAGCTCACCGGGATCGGGCGCGGCGAGGCGATGGCGGGCATGGTGGCGGCGCGCCCCGACCCCGGCACGGTCACCGTCGAGACCTACGCCACCGACCGCGGCCGGATCGCGTTCGCCAACGTGTTCGCCGCGAACGACCCCGAGTCGACGCTGATGAACATCGCGTTGCTGCGCGACCGCGGGATGATCTCCGCTCCGCTGACGATGGTGATCAACTGCCGGCCGGACCGCGTCGAGCGCAACGGGCAGATGGGCGAGCTCACGGGCCAGGTGCGCCCGCAGCGGATCGTGCTGATCGGCGAGCAGACCCACACCGCGCGCGGCCGCGTGCCGCGCGACCTCGCGGATCGCGTGGTCGACCTCGGCGGCGCGCTCGACCTGAACGCGTTCCTTCACGCGGTCGCGATCGGGCCGGACGGCACGGGCTCCGTGGTCACCGCTGGCAACATCCACGGCCAGGGCGAGGTGTTGCTGTCGCGGATCGCCGAGCTGCCGCGACCGCGCGCCGACGTCAGGGCCGCCTGATGCTGGCCGGTTCCCTCGCTCCGCAGGCCGCCACCGTCGCGCTCGCGATCGGCCTGCTGTTCGCACTCGTCTGCTACCTCACCACGAACCTCTCGCCCGGCGGCATGATCACCCCCGGCTGGCTCGCGCTCACGCTGGTGGAGGACGCGCGGAAGGTGGCGGTGATCGCCGCCGTCACGGTCGTCACCTACTTCTGCCTGCGCGGCCTGCAGCGCGCCGTGATCCTCTACGGCAAGCGGCTGTTCGCCGCGGTGATGATGCTGTCGGTGCTGCTGTCGACCGGCCTGTTCCTCGTGGTGCAGCGCGACTACCCGCTGATCTTCGCCCACGAGACGCTCGGGTTCGTCATCCCGGGCCTGGTGGCCTACCAGCTCGTGCGGCAGCCTGCGGTGGCCACCGTGCTGGCGACGTCGGCGGTGAGCCTCGCGAGTTACGGCGTGCTGGCGAGCGGGCTGGTGCTCGGGGCGGTGACCGCTCTGTGACAAGGGGGTCCGGGCTCAGGGCCCGGCGCGTCCTCATGGGCGTGCTGGCGGTCGTCGTCGGCGTCAGCGGGATCGTGGTCGGCCGGCTCCGCGACGAGCCCGTGGCGCCGGGGCAGGCACCGTCGCGGGTCGCGGCCGCCTCGGCCGACCTGCGCTTCCTGCGCCGGGACGCGCCGGCGGGCACCACCGTCGTCGACACCGCGGGCACGGTCCTCGCCACCCTCACCGACGGCGCCCGCACGGCCACCCTCGACGGGCCGGAGCGGACGTTCGCCGAGCCGCAGTTCGGCGGCGTACCGGTGACCACCCGGGTCTGGGTCCGGCTCCTGCCCCACGAGTGGAGCGCAGGCGCGGAGGGGGAGCCGTGGTTCCGGCCGTGGCTGCAGCAGAACCTCGACAGCACGGAGCCGGACGTCCTGGGTGTGGCCGCCGAGTACCTCGACAAGGCGCCCGATGCGCGGGACGCCGACGGCGTGCGCGTCCGCGGCGACGCGCGGTTCGGCCCGCCCGGCCCCAACGGCGGGCCGTCCCCCGAGAACTCCGACTTCTTCGACTACCTCGGCATCCGCTGGCGCTTCGCGGACGACGTGGCGCGCCGGCCGGACCCGGAGCGCTACGGGGCCGTGGACTGCTCGGGGTTCGTCCGGCTCGTCTACGGCTACCGCGAGGGCTACCCGCTGGTCGCCACCGAGAAGCGCGGCCCCGGGCTGCCGCGGCGCGCGCGGTCGATGTCCGAGGTCGGCCCGGGGGCCGTCGTCCTCCCCGACACCGGCGCCCCGCCGTCGAACCTCGCGGCGCTGCAGGCCGGGGACCTGCTCTTCTTCGACCTGGACCAGGCGCCCGACCGCCGGATCGACCACGTCGCGATCTACCTGGGCCGGGACGCCGCCGGGCAGCACCGCTTCGTGTCCAGCCGGCGGATGGCCAACGGCCCGACGCTCGGCGATCTCGGCGGCACCTCCGTGCTGGACGACGGCGGGCACTACGCCAGGTCGTTCCGGGCGGCGAAGCGGCTGTGACCCGGACGCGCACCATGGTGGGCGTGCTCGTCCTCCTCGCGATCGCCGCGGTCGCGGCGCTCCTCGCCGTGTTCACGCCCCGCGGGGCGCCGCCTGCGCCGCCGTCGCTGGAGGCGCACGTCAGGGACTTCACCGACCGGCTCAGCCCGCGCGGTCCCTACCGCCCGCCGCAACCCGCAGAGCGCGACGCCGTGGTCGAGGCCGTGGCGGTGCTGGTCGGGTCCGGGACGGACCGGGCCGCCCAGGGGGCGCTCCAGGACGCCGGGTTCACCGTCGGGACCGCCCGGAACGCGGCGGGCGCCGAGTTCCTCGTCGCCCGCAGCGATCCGGAGTCGGAGCGGTCGTGGGGCCTGATCGCGCTCCCGCTGGGCCGGACGCCGCGGCTGCTCGTCGAGGTGCCCCACCCGAACGCCGACTACGACACCGAGAACGTCGGCACGGCCGTGCTCGCCGAGGCCCCGGACGCCGTGTACCTGCAGGCCGGGGCGCACCGCAGGGCCGACGACGAGCGCGCCGACGTCGCGCACGAGGAGGACTCGCTGTTCCACGCGCTGGCGGTGGACCTCAGCACCCGGCTGCGGCTCCCGCAGCTGCAGCTGCACGGCTTCGCCGACCGGGACGACCTCGGCGCGGACGTGGTGCTCGGCGGTGGCCCCGACGACCCGGCTCCGGCGGTCCGGGCGCTCGCCGACCGGATCGAGGGTGCGGGCCTCGCGGTGTGCCGGGCGTGGGAGGGCCGCTGCAGCGAGCTGGAGGGGCGCACGAACGTGCAGGGCCGGGCCGCCGCGCTCTTCGGGCTGCCGTTCGCCCACGTCGAGATGAACGTGGAGACCCGCTCCCACCCGGAG
Organism: Pseudonocardia adelaidensis; assembly: GCF_039543345.1. Classification (NCBI taxonomy): domain Bacteria; kingdom Bacillati; phylum Actinomycetota; class Actinomycetes; order Pseudonocardiales; family Pseudonocardiaceae; genus Pseudonocardia; species Pseudonocardia adelaidensis. The sequence goes on from NZ_BAABJO010000041.1 coordinate 25,848, forward strand.
AAGGTGGCCGCGGCGCTGGCCACGCTCGGGGGGTCGTGAGTGGATACGAGTGCCCGGCACTCGGATCCGCTCACCGTCCTCCCTCGCTGCGCTCGCTCGGCCACTTCGCGGCCCACGCTGTGTCTACGCTGCGCTCGCTCACGGGTCAGGTGTGCGGTCCGGCTCGTTGCCCAGCACGATCGTCCGGTGCGGCTCCCTGCTGCCCTTGATGCGGTCGAGCAGGAGCGTGGCGGCGGTGGCGCCGATCGTGCGGGCCGGTAGCGGCACGACGTCGATCCCGGCCGGGCCGAGCGGGAAGTAGGGCAGGTCCCCGAAGGCGGCCATTCCGAACGCGGGCGGGCGCAGCCCGTGGTCCTCGAGGGCGCGCAGGGCGCCGACGGCCATGAGGTTGTTGGCCACGAACACCGCGTCCGGCGGGTCCGGGTGGGTCAGCAGCCGCTCCATCGCCGCCCGCCCGCCTGCCACCCGGTAGTCGGCGTGCACGAGGTAGCTCCGCGGATCCGACCCCGGCGACCGCTGCGTGAACACCTCGCGCCAGCCCGCGCTGCGCAGCTGCGCGGTCTCGGCCGCCTCCGGTCCGGTCACGCACGCGACCCGGACCGCCCCGCGCTCGTAGAGGCGGGTGGTGGCGGCCCGTCCACCGGCCAGGTTGTCCGCCACCACCGAGTCGACCGGCGACCCGTGCAACGCCCGGTCCACGGTGACGACGGGGCGGCCGCGCTCGACCAGCGCCGTCACGTCGCTGCCGCCGCCCGCCGGCACCAGGATCACCCCGGCCATGTGCTCGGCCACCGCGATCTGCAGGTGCCGCACCTCCCGGTCCGGGTCCTCGTCGCTGTTGCAGAGCACCACCGAGAAGCCCGCCTCACCGGCGACGTCCTCCACCCCGCGGGCGAGCGCGGTGAAGAACGGGTTCTCGATGTCGGCGACGACCAGCCCGATCACGTTCGAGGTCTGCATGCGCAACGCCCGCGCGGTGCGGTTGGGCGTGTAGCCCAGCTCCCGCGCCACCCGCAGCACGAGCCCGGCCTTCTCCGCCGAGACGTTCGACCCGTTGAACACCCGGGACACGGTGGCCGCCGACACGCCCGCCCGGGCCGCCACGTCGTAGATCGTCGCCATGGCCCCCGCTCTTCTCGAGGCCCGCAGTCTACGGCGCTCTCGATGGCCGCGGTGCAATCGATTTCGCAGGGCGGGAGGCAGATTCGGCCCACCGCCTGTTACATCCGCAGGCGTCCCGGACCGTGCTGGGGGGACCGTTCGCCGATCCGCCGCGGCGTCACTCTTTCGAGTGAATAAGGTCGTCCTCCGCTCGCCGGTTCCACGACTCCCGGTCGCCGCTCGATCACCGAACCGCACGGTTCGCGGTGCATCGTCACGATATCGTGATCGGACAGAATCGATCTTGTGACGGAATGGGGCCGGCGGGGCGCGGACGCGGGGGCGCGCCCCGCCGGCACCCGGAAGAAAGCGAAGGGACACGCTCGTTGAGCACGCCCTGCCCCCCGCGGACGATCCCGCCCGACATCGAGATGATCGCGGGCCCGTCCACGATGCCGCTCCCCATGCGGGTGATCTCCGCCCCGCCGTTCACGCCCTTCCCCCAGACCGCCTTCCTGGCCGGGGTGGGCGGCGGGCCGCTCGTCGCGCTGTTCGCCATGCAGGCCGGCGCCGCTGCGCTCAGCGCCATCGCGGTCGCCGGTGACGGCAGGTGGCCGGACCTGCTGATCCCCGGCACCCTCGTGCTCGTCGCCGCGGTCGGACACGTCCTGCTGTGGGGCGGCCTCGTGGTGCCGGTCCGGCGGTTCGGGGACGCGACGGCACGGATGGCTGCCCAGGCCCGGGTCGACCTGGTGCCACGCGCGCGGATCGCCGAGCTGGACCGCATCGCGCTCGGGCTGTACCGGCTCGACCCCGGCGCAGTCAGCCGGCGCAGCTCCCGCCCCCGTCGCCTCCTCGTCCCGCTCGCCGCTGCGCCCTGCCTGGTCGCCCTGCTCGTCCTCGGCTGGGTGGTGCCGGTCGCGATCGCGACCGTCGGCGGAGCTGCGCTGCCCGCCGAGGAGGTCGTCCGTGCCGCGGGCGTGCGGGCCGGCGAACGGGCCGCGGAACTGGACGCCGCGCTGCGTGGCGGGCTCACCGCACTCGAACGGGCGGCCGACCCGCCGACCGGCGGCGTCGTCGCCGACCCCGGCACCACCGTCAGCGGGATCCTCGCGGCGGAACGGCTGTTCCGGTCGGTCGCGGTCGTCGACCGGTCGGGCCGGCCGATCGTGACCGCGGGTCCGGCGCTCGACGAACCGTTCGCCGTCCCGCCCGCCGAGCCCCGGGTCGTGCAGGCCAACACCTCCGGGAGCGAGCCGCTCGTCCGGGCGTTCGCCCCGATGGGCGACGGCACGACCGCGCTCGTGGCCGAGTTCGATCCCCGCACGCTGAACGACGTGATCCGCGCCGCGGGCGGCAACACCCGGGTGGTCGACCCGCGGCGGTCCACCGTGCTCGACAGCGGCGGGTACACCGCGTTCGAACCGCTGGACGACCCGGCGGTCGGGGCGCTCGCGGCGAGCCTGTCCGCGGACGTGCCCCGGGCCGAGCAGCCGGTGGACGGGCGGGCGGCCGCGGCCCGGCTCGTGAGCGCCCCGGGCGCGCCCACCGATCTGGGATGGGTGCTCATCGAGGAGCGCGACGTCGCGGTCGCCGCGCTGGCCGACGACGGCAGCAGGCGCGGCACCCTCGTCGTGATCGCGGTGACCGCGAGCCTGGTCCTGGGCGCGCTCGCGTGGACCGCGGTCACGGTCGTCCTGCCTGCCCGCAGGCTGGCCCGGCACGTCGAGCGCCTGGCCACCGGTGACGACGTGCCCCCGCTGGCTCCGCAGCGCCTCGACGAGCTCGGAACCGCGGTCGCGGCGACCAACCAGTTCGTCGTGGTGCACACCGGTCCGGCCGCGGAGGTCGGCCCGTGACGTTCCTCTTCGGCGTGTACGTCGCCGGCTGCCTGTTCCTACTGGTCGCCGGGCTGGTCGAGCAGCGCGGCCACCACCGGCGCCTGGCCTCGATCCCGGAGCGGATCGTCGTCAACGGCATCCGCGGCAAGAGCTCCATCACCCGGCTGTGCGCGGGGGCGCTGCGCGGTGGTGGGCGGCGGACGGTCGCGAAGACCACCGGCACGGCGGCCCGCTTCATCCTCCCCGACGGCACCGAGGAGCCGGTGCACCGCAAGTTCGGGATCGCCAACGTCGTCGAGCAGATCGGGATCATCCGCCGGGCCGCGGCATGTGGACCGGACGCGCTGGTGATCGAGTGCATGGCCGTGCTCCCGGAGCTGCAGGAGATCAACGAGCGGAAGCTGGTGCGCTCCACGATCTGCGTGATCTGCAACGTCCGCGAGGACCACCTCGACGAGATGGGGCCGACCCTGGACGACGTCGCCCGCTCGCTGGCGCGGTCGATGCCGCAGGGTGGGGTGTGCGTCACCGCGGAGCGCGACCGGCTGCACATCCTGCGGGAGGAGGCAGGCAAGCGGGACTGCGAGCTCGTCGTCGTGGACCCCGAGTCCGTCCGGGACGACGAGATGCAGCGCTTCCGCTGGATCACGTTCAAGGAGAACGTGGCCGTCGCGCTGGCCGTCGCGCAGCTGTGCGGGGTCGGCAGGGGGGAGGCGATGGCCGGGATGGTCGCGGCGCGTCCGGACCCCGGCACCGTCACCGTGGACGCCTACGTCACCGGCCGCGGTCAGCTCGTGTTCGCGAACGTCTTCGCCGCGAACGACCCCGAGTCCACGCTGATGAACATCCACCTCCTCGAGGACCGCGGGCTGCTGTACGACCCGCTCACGGTCGTGATCAACTGTCGCCCGGACCGCGTCGAGCGCAACGGGCAGATGGGCGAGCTGACCGGCCGGATCCGGCCGGACCGGATCGTGCTGATCGGGGAGCAGACCCACAGCGCCCGGATCAGGGTGCCGCGCGAGCTCGCCGACCGGGTCGTCGACCTCGGTGGCGACCTCGACATGGACGTGTTCCTGGACGCCGTCGCGTTCGGGCCCGGGGGACACGCGTGCGTGGTCACGATCGGCAACATCCACGGGCAGGGTGAGGTGCTGCTCTCCCACGTCGCCGCGCTGCCCCGGGCCGTGGCCGCCGAGGCGGCGTGATGTTCGCCGCCATCCTCGCGCCGCAGGCGGCGACCCTCGCCCTCGCGATCGGGCTGCTGTTCGCGTTGATCTGCTACCTCACCACCAACCTCTCGCCGGGCGGCATGATCACGCCCGGCTGGCTGGCCCTCACGCTCGTGGAGGACGCGCTGAAGGTCGCGGTGATCGCCGGTGTCACGGTGGTCACCTACGCCGGGGTGCGCCTCCTGCAACGGCTGGTGATCCTCTACGGCAAGCGCCTGTTCGCGGCCGTGATGATGCTGTCGGTGCTGCTCTCCACCGGCCTGTTCCTGCTGGTCCAGCGGGACTACCCACTGCTCTTCGCGCACGAGACCCTCGGCTTCGTCATCCCGGGCCTCGTCGCCTACCAGCTGGTGCGGCAGCCGCCCGTGGCCACCGTCCTCGCGACGTCGGCGGTGAGCCTCGCGAGCTACGGGGTGCTCGCGAGCGGGCTGGTGCTCGGGGCGGTGTCCGCCCAGTGAACGGCCGGACCAGGCTCCTCCTCCGGCGCGCGCTCATGGGCGTGCTGGCCGTCGGGGTGGGCGTCGGTGGGATCGTGCTCGGGGCGGAGCGGCAGGGGGCACCGGTGGCCCCGATCGCGGCATCGCCGGGTCCCGCGCCGGCGTCGAGCGAGCTGCGTTTCGTGCGCCGCGACGGGCCCGCTCGCACGACGGTGGTCGACGCGGCGGGCACGGTGCTCGCCACCTTCACCGACGGCGCGCGCACGGTCACGCTCGACGGGCCGGCGCGCACGTTCGCCGAGCCCCAGTTCCCCGGCCGGGCGGTGACCACCCGGGTGTGGGTGCGGCTGCTGCCCCAGGAGTGGCGCCAGGGGGACGAGAACGCGCCCTGGGTGCGTGACTGGCTGCGGACCTTCCTCGGCAGCACCGAACCCGACGTGCTGGCGTTCGTGCGGGACTACCTCGACGGGGCGCCGGAGGAACGGGATGCCCGGGACGTGCGGTTCAAGGGCGACGCCTCCTTCGGCCCGCCTCCGCCGCCGGGCAGCCCGCCCATCGAGAGCAACGACTTCCACGACTACCTCGGCGTCGGCTGGACGTTCGCGGACGGCGCGCGGCGCGAACCCGACCCGAAGCGCTACGGCACCGTCGACTGCTCCGGCTTCGTCCGGCTCGTCTACGGCTTCCGGGCCGGGTACCCGCTGATCCCCACCAACGAGCGCGGACCGGGACTGCCGCGGCGCGCGCGGGCGATGTCGGAGAACGGCCCGGGCGTCACCCTGTTGCCCGACACCGGCGGGATCCCGACCGACCTCGGCGTGCTGCAGGCCGGCGACCTGCTGTTCTTCGACCTGGACAAGACGGCTGACGGCCGGACCGACCACGTGGCGATCTACCTGGGACGGGACGAGGCCGGCGGGCACCGGTTCGTCTCCAGCCGGGTGCGCGCCGACGGGCCGACCCTCGGCGACCTCGGCGGGACGTCCCTGCTCGATGACGGGGGGTACTACGCGCGGTCGCTCCGGTCTGCGAAGCGGCTGTGACCGTCCCCGAGGTGGATGCGCGGGTCAACCGATCGATCGAGCCGCTCCCCGCGACGCCGCCCTAGCGTCGAGCCTGGATCGAGGGGGGACGTCGTGACGACGGTCGAACAGCAGGTGCCGGTGCGGGAGCTGCCCGCGTTCTCCCGTGGGCCCGTGCTCGCCGTGTCCGCGGCGGTCGGTGCGCTGCTCACGGCCGTGAGCGGGCGGTACGGCTACTTCGGCGACGAGCTGTACTTCGTCGCGGCGGGCCACCACCTCGACTGGGGGTACGCCGACCAGCCCCCGTTGCTGCCGCTCGTCGCGCTGCTGATGGAGTCGATCGCGCCCGGCTCGGTGGCGGTGCTGCGCATACCGGCCACGCTCGCGATCATGGCGGCGGTGGTGCTGGCCGCGCTCCTCGCGCGGGAGTTCGGCGGGGGCAGGCGGGCGCAGCTGCTCGCCGCGGGCGCGGTGGCCGTCTCACCGGGGTTCCTGGGCACGGGCCACCTGCTCGCCACGTCCACCCTCGACCCCGTCGCCTGGATCGCGCTCACGTACCTGCTGGTGCGCTGGGTCCGCACCCGTTCGGACCTGCTGCTCCTCGCCGCCGGGATCGTGACCGCGGTCGGGCTGCAGGTGAAGTTCCTGCTCGTCGGGTTCTGGGCCGTCGCGCTCGTCGCGGTGTTGTTCTGCGGGCCGCGGGAGCTGCTGCGCAGGCCCGCCCTGTGGCACGGCGGCGCGATCGCGGTGCTCGTGACGGTCCCGACCCTCATCTGGCAGGCGCGCAACGGCTGGCCGCAGCTGGAGATGGGCCGGGTCGTCGCCGGCGAGAGCGGCTACGCGGGCGGCATCCCCGGCTTCCTCCCGCTGGGGTTCGTCGGGTCGGGTGTGCTGGTCGGATCGGTGCTCGGCGTGGCCGGTGTCGTCCAGCTGCTGCGGTCACCCGAGCACCGCTTCCTCGGCGTCACGGCGCTGGGCGTCGCCCTGCTCTTCATGCTCGCGGGCGGCAGGCCGTACTACATCGCCGGAGTGCTGCCGCTGCTGTGGGCCGCAGGCGCGGCCCGGGTGGAGCGGCGGCGACCCGCCGCGTGGTGGCGCTGGGTACCCACCTGGCCGGTCTACGCGCTCACCGCGGTCGCGCTCCTGCTGGCGAACGTGCTGCCGATCCGGCCTGCGTCGGTGCACGCCGACCAGCCGGTGCAGATCGGCGACTTCCAGCGCGACGAGATCGGCTGGCCCGCGATGGTGGCCGACGTGCAGGCGGCCTACCGGGCGCTGCCGCCGGAGGTGGCCCGGGACGCCGTCGTCGTCACGGGCGACTACTGGACCTACTCGGCCGTCCAGCGGTTCGCCCCCGAGCTGCCCTCCTACAGCTTCGCGCGCGGCGCTGCCTGGTTCGGGATCCCACCGGAGGGGTCGGGGGCCGTCGTGTTCGTCGGCGACCCGTCGGCGATCGCCCCCGCCTTCCGCGCGGTGACCCGCGTCGGGGAGCTCGACAACGACGAACGCGTCGCGAACCTCGTGCAGGGCACCCCGATCCACGTGCTCGACGGCCGGCGGGTGCCGTGGGCGCAGCTGTGGGCGTCCGCGCGGCACCTGTGAGCGGTCAGGCGGCGGTGAGGGCGGCGACCAGGTCCTGGGTGCGGCCGAGCACGGACGCCATCGCGATCGGGTCCATGTAGTCGTCGTACTCCGCGATCTCCCCGTCCCGGACGCGGACCACCCCGAGCGCGCGGAAGCGGTACGGCCCGCCGATGGCGCGCGAGTGCCCGTGGTGCTCGATCTCGACGACGACGACCTCGGGGTCGTCGGTGCCGCGGACGATCATGTCGACGCCCTCGATCTCGAGCAGTGACCGCCGGCTGGACGCGGCACTGTGGTACTCGCGGATGGTGTCGCGCCCCGCCAGCTCGCGGGGCATCCCGGGAGGCGCGAACGGGTAGCGCAGCACCCCGTCCTCGGCGAAGAGGTCGCCGAAGACCACGCCCTCCCCGGCGACCATGCGACGAACATCTTCCACGACATCCCGCGGGCTGCGGCTCATGTGCTCCTCCAGATCGGAAACTAGAATCGGAACGATGACCCCGCTCCGACGATACGGAACGCCCGCCCCGGTTAGCAACACCCATGGCTGAGCGAGTGCTGCGCGCCGACGCCCGCCGCAACCGCGAGCGCGTGCTCGAGGCCGCCCGGCGCGCGTTCGCCGAGCAGGGCTACGCGGTGCCGCTCGACGAGATCGCAGCGGCGGCGGGCGTCGGCCCCGGCACCGTCTACCGGCACTTCCCCACGAAGGAGGCGCTGTTCGAGGCCGTCTCGGTGGCCAACGTCCAGGACCTCGCGGCCGACGCGCGCTCCCGCGCCGAGGCTGCCGATCCGGGACTCGCCCTCGACGGCTTCCTGGACCGGGTGGCCGAGCAGGCGCTGGCCAAGCGCGATCTTCCCGACGCGTTCGCCGGAGCGGGCGCGGACGCCATGGCCGCGGCCCGGGACGAGATGCGCGACGCGCTGGCCGCCCTCCTCGGCAAGGCGCAGGAGGCAGGCGCTGCCCGCCGAGACGTGTCCGTCACCGACCTGATCGCGCTGCTCAAGGGCCTGCTGTACGCCGTGCGCACCGACCCGGACCCGGACATCCGGCACCGGCTGCTCGCCGTGGTGCGCGACGGGCTCCGACCGAAGGAGGGATGAGGATCAACCTTTCGACCGATCCGGTGACGCGGCGAGCGGCCTAACGTGATCAGCGTGCGGGCCGGGCTGGGGGGCCCGGGACGGGGAGTCCCGCACCGCGCGGCCGGCCCCTGCCGTTCGACGGCGGCAGCGGGCCGGTCAGCACGCCGTCTCGCCGCGCACGCGGCACCCAGGGCTCACCGTGCGGCTGTCGGCGATCACGGACAGGTGGTGGTCGTCGGTCGATCTCCCGTCGATCTCCGAGAGCAGCCATCAGCCCTTGGCCATCGAGAGGGTGGCCGGCGGCGCAACTACCGGCGAGCCAGCTCGGCCAGCATCAGCGCCTCGGCCAGCACGGCCCGGCCGAACATCGCGAGGTCGAGGCTCTCGTCGATGCCGTGCCAGCGGCTCGCCGGGTCGCCGACGCCGGTCACCAGCACCGCCGCACCCGGGAACTGACGAGCGAACTCCGCGATGAAGGGGATCGACCCGCCGATCCCGGTCTCGACCACCGGGTTGCCGTAGGCCTCCGCGAAGGCGCGCCGGGCCGCGTCGTAGGCGGTGCCGGACGCCTCGATCGTGAACGGCTCGGCGATCCCCGGCTCGAGCCGGACCACCACCTGGGCACCCCACGGCACGTTGGCCTCGAGGTGGTCGGCGAGGGCCCGCTGCGCCTTGGCGGCATCGTCGCCGGGCGCGAGCCGCATGCCCACGCGGGCCCTGGCCCTCGGCAGCAGCACGTTCGACGCCTCCGCCACCCGCGGGGCGTCGATCCCCAGCACGGCGACCGCGGGCTTCGCCCACGCGCGCGTCGGGATGCTGCCGCTGCCGATCAGCTCCACACCGTCGAGCAGGCCGACGTCGGCGCGGAAGACGGACTCGTCGACGTCGGGGGCCTCGGAGGTGCCGTGCACGAGCCCGGGCACGGCGACCTCGCCGTTGGCGTCGTGCAGGGTGGCGAGCGCGCGGCACAGCGCGGTGAGGGCGTCGCCGACCGGGCCGCCGTACACCCCGGAGTGCGCAGGCCGCTCCAGCATCGCGACCTCGACCGTGACGTCGACGAGCCCGCGCAGGCTCGTGGTGAGCGCCGGCACGTCGACCGCGGGGTTGGCCGCGTCGGCGATCACGATGACGTCGCAGTTCAACAGATCCCGGTGGGTCTGCAGCAGTGCGGGGAGCGTGGGCGAGCCGGACTCCTCCTCACCCTCGACGAACAGGGTGACGCCCACCGGCGGGCGGCCGCCGTAGGCGCGCAGCACCGCGAGGTGGGTCATCACGCCGGCCTTGTCGTCGGCCGCGCCGCGGCCGTAGAGCCTGCCGTCGCGCTCGACCGGCTCGAACGGCGGGCTGGACCAGAACTCGTCGCCGCCGGTGGGCTGCACGTCGTGGTGGGCGTAGAGCAGCACCGTGGGGGTGCCGGCCGGTCCGGGGAAGTGCGCGACCACGGCCGGTGCGCCGCCGTCGGCCGCGATGATCGTGACCTCGGCAGCGCCCGCGTCGCGCGCCAGGTCGGCGACGGCCTCGGCGCTGCGGCGGGTGTCCTCGGCACGGGCCGGATCGGCCCAGATGCTGGGGATGCGGACCAGGTTCTCGAGGTCGGCACGGGCGCCGGGGAGAACGGCAGCCACGGAGGCAGCCACGGACTGCTCAGACATGTGCCCGGATACTAGTGTCGGGAAAGGCCGTAGGTTGGTGACCATGTCCCGGTTCCTCGCGATGTTGCTCGACTCCGCCGCGCGCTCGCCCCGTGGCATGACCACCGGTGAGCCGAAGGAGCCGGTCCGGCACACCTGGCCCGAGGTGCACGCCACGGCCCGCCGGATGGCGGCAGCGCTGCGCTCCGGCACCGACGGGGTCCCGCGGCTCGAGCACGGCGCGGCGGTCGGGGTGCTCGCGGGCGAGCCGGTGTCGATCGCTCCCGCCGCGCAGGCGGTGTGGCTGTGCGGGGGCAGCGTCACGATGCTGCACCAGCCGACCGCACGCACCGACCTCGCGACGTGGGCCGAGGACACGATGTCGGTGCTGCGGATGATCGACGCGCGGCTCGTGCTGCTCGGCGCCCCGTTCGACGCGCTCGCTCCGGTGCTCACCGAGCGGGGCATCCCGTTCCGCACGCTCGACGGCCTGGCGGGCGCTGCGGCCGAGGTGGACCCGGACGCCGCCGTCGCCGCCGAGGACGACACGGCGCTCCTGCAGCTCACGAGCGGGTCCACGGCCGAGCCCAAGGCCGTGCGGATCACGCACCGCAACCTCCACGCGAACATCGGCGGGATGGTCGTTGCGTCGAAGCTGGACGTCGAGCGGGACGTGATGGTGTCCTGGCTGCCGCTCTTCCACGACATGGGGATGGTCGGGTTCCTCACCGTCCCGATGACCACTGGGCTCGAGCTCGTGACGGTCACGCCGACCGACTTCCTCGGCAGGCCGCTGCTCTGGGCGGAGCTCATCTCGAAGTACGGCGGCACCGTCACGGCGGCGCCGAACTTCGCCTACGCCGTGCTGGGCCGCCAGCTCGCACGCGCGGAGGAGGGCTCGCTCGACCTCTCGACGCTGCGCATCGCGCTCAACGGGGCCGAGCCGATCGACCCGGACGCGGTCGAGGCGTTCACCAGCGCGGGCGCGAAGTTCGGGCTGCGGCCGGAGTCGGTGCTCGCGGCGTACGGGATGGCGGAGACCGCGCTCGGGGTGTCGTTCGCACCGGTCGAGACGGGCCTGCAGGTCGACACGGTCGACGCGGACCAGCTGGAGTCGCACCGGCGCGCGGTGCCCGCAGGGGATGCGCCCGCCCGTCGGTTCCCGCGGCTCGGCCCGCCGCTGCCGGGCATCGAGGCCCGCGTCGCCGGCGACGACGGCCGGGTGCTCCGGGAACGGGAGGTGGGCGTGCTGCAGCTGCGCGGCGACTCGGTGACCCCCGGATACCTCACCGTCGACGGCCCGATCGCCACCCAGGACGCCGACGGCTGGCTGGACACCGGCGACGAGGGCTACCTCGTCGGCGGGGAGGTCGTCGTCTGCGGCCGGCGCAAGGACGTGATCATCATGGGTGGCCGCAACATCTATCCCACCGACATCGAGCGGGCCGCGGCCACCGCCGCCGACGTGCGGGCCGGCAACACCGTCGCCGTCCGCGTGCTCGCGGGCGCCGAGGGCGGGCGGCACCGCGAGTCCTTCGCCGTGGCCGTGGAGTCGCGCAAGGCGGGCGACCACGAGGCCGAGCAGCTGATCCGCAAGGACGTGACCGGCCGCGTGGTGTCCGCGGTGGGTGTGCGGCCAGCCGAGGTCGTCGTGCTCGCACCGGGGACGCTCCCCAAGACGCCGTCCGGGAAGCTGCGGCGCGCGGCCACCGCGGACCTGCTGCGCTCCCGCGCGGGCTGATCAGCCGGACAGCGCGTGGAACCGGTTCTGCGCCGGCTCCAGGCCGTCGGAGAGCAGCGCCTCCGCGGCGTCGGCCGCGAGGTCGACCGCGAACTCCAGCTCCTTGCGTTCCGTGCCGGAGAAGCGCTTGAGCACGAAGTCGGCGGGGTCCTGCCGGCCCGGCGGGCGGCCGATGCCGAACCGGACGCGCAGGTAGTCCTTCGTGCCGAGTGACGCGCTGATCGAGCGCAGGCCGTTGTGGCCGCCCTCGCCGCCGCCACGCTTCAGCCGGACCACGCCGAAGCCGAGGTCCAGGTCGTCGTGGATCACGACGAGGTCCTCGACCGGCACCGAGAAGTAGCGGACGAGCCCGGCGACGGGCCCGCCCGACACGTTCATGTACGTGCGCGGTTTCGCGAACACCACCCGCCGTCCGGCGAGCCTGCCCTCGAGCACGTCCGCGTTGCTGCGGTGCTTGGAGAACCGGCCGCCGCCCGCCCGCGCGGCGAGCAGCTCGACCACGCCGAACCCGACGTTGTGCCGGGTGTCGGCGTAGTCCGGGCCGGGGTTGCCGAGCCCGACGACCAGAGCGGGGCCCGGCGGCATCTCAGCTCTCCGAGCCGGTGGGCTCCCCGGCACCCTCGGCGGCGGCCGAGGGCGGCTCCTCGACGACGCCTGCGGCCTCGAGGTCGACCTCGCCCTCGAGCTGCGCCTCGGTGGGCGACGGCACGACGTGGACGACGAGCAGCTCCGGGTCGGCCTTCAGCTCGGTGCCCGCGGGGAGCTGCACGTCGGAGGCGTGGATCTGGGAGCCGACCTCCAGGCCCTCCACGGAGACCTCGATCTGCTCGGGGATGCTCGAGACGTCGGCCTCCACCTCGAGCGTGTTGAGCTCCTGGGTGACCATGGTGCCGGGAGCGGCGTCGCCGGTGACGACGAGCTGGACCTCGACGCCCACCTTCTCACCGCGGCGGATCACCAGCAGGTCGACGTGCTCGATGTACGGGCGGATCGGGTGCGTGACCACCGTCTTGGTGAGGGCGAGCTGCGTCTCGCCCGCGATGTTCAGCGTCAGCACGGCGTTGCGCCCCTGGTCGCGGATCACCCGGGCGAACTCGAGCTGCGGGAGCGAGAGGTGCTGGGGGTCGGTGCCGTGCCCGTAGAGCACGGCGGGGATCTTTCCGGCGCGACGGGTGCGGCGGGCGGCGCCCTTGCCGAACTCCGTGCGGGTCTCGGCGTCGATACGGGCCTCGGCCACGGTGGTCTCCTCGATCGGTACTGCTGCGGTGGACGCGCGCGACGAGGCAGACCGGTCGGGCCGGAACTGCGTCGATCACGGCGGGCCAGCGTGCACCCACCCTCGCCGCGGAACGGTCATCAACGATACGCGATCGCCCGTCGGCCTTCGCGTCCCGGGGTACCGGCGCGGGCCGGCCGCTGACACATGAACTTCGGCGCTCGCACACCAACTGCAGTCGGTGTGCGAGCGCGCGTGTTGGTGTGTGAGCGGGAGGCTCGCCTCGTCAGGCGTTGCCGTCGAACAGGCTCGTGACCGAGCCGTCGTCGAAGACCTCGTGGATGGCGCGGGCGAGTAGCGGGGCGATCGACAGGACGGTCATCGTCGGGAAGCGCTTCTCGTCCGGGATGGGCAGGGTGTCGGTGAAGATCACCTCGCGGGCCCCGCACGCGGCCAGGCGGTCCGGGGCCGGGCCGGAGAGCACGCCGTGCGTGGCGGCCACGACGACGTCCTTCGCGCCGGCCGTCAGGAGCACCTCGGCCGTCTTCGCCACCGTGCCACCGGTGTCGATCATGTCGTCGATCACGACGCAGAGCCTGCCCTCGACGTCGCCCACGACGCGGTTGGCGACGGCCTCGTTCGGCCGGCGCGGGTCCCGGGTCTTGTGGATGAACGCCAGCGGCGTGCCGCCCAGCGTCTCGGCCCACCGCTCGGCCAGCCGGACGCGGCCGGAGTCGGGGGAGACGACGGCGAGCAGCTCGTCGGCGTAGGTGCGCTTGATGTGCTCGGCGAGCACGGGCAGCGCGAAGAGGTGGTCGACCGGGCCGTCGAAGAAGCCCTGGATCTGCGCGGTGTGCAGGTCGACGGTCATGATCCGGTCGGCGCCCGCGACCTCGAACATGTCGGCGATCAGCCGCGCCGAGATCGGCTCGCGGCCGCGGTGCTTCTTGTCCTGGCGGGCGTAGCCCCAGAACGGCATCACGACCGTGATCCGCTTGGCCGACGCCCGTTTCAGCGCATCGACCATGATCAGCTGTTCCATGATCTGGTCGTTGATCGGCGCGGAGTGGGACTGGAGCACGAAGGCGTCGCAGCCGCGCACCGACTCCTCGAACCGGACGAAGATCTCCCCGTTGGCGAACGAGTACGCCGACTGGGGCGTGATCGTCACGTCGAGGTGCTTCGCCACCTGCTCGGCCAGCTCAGGGTGGGCCCGCCCGGAGAAGAGCATGAGGTTCTTCTTGGGCGTCGCCGACATCGCGCTCACCGTGCTGTGCCTCCGTGGACGTCGATGGCCGGGTCGGCCGCGCGGGCGGCGGCCTCGGCGGCCGGGGTGCCGGGCCGCTTGCGGGCGACCCACCCCTCGATGGTGCGCTGTGACCCGGCCGACACGGCCAGCGCCCCCGGTGGGATGTCCTCGCGCACGACGGTGCCGGCCCCGGTGTAGGCGCCGTCGCCGATCTGCACGGGTGCGACGAACGTGTTGTCCGACCCCGTCTTCACGTGCGAACCGACCACCGTGCGCTGTTTGCGTACCCCGTCGTAGTTCACGAACACCGAGGACGCCCCGATGTTGCTGTGCTCGCCGATCGTGGCGTCGCCCACGTAGGTGAGGTGCGGCACCTTGGTGCCCGGCCCGATGTCGGAGTTCTTCACCTCGACGAAGGTGCCGATCTTGCCGCGCTCGCCGAGCCGCGCGCCGGGACGCAGGTAGGCGAACGGACCGACGGACGCGCCCGGCCCGATCTCCGCGTCGCCGCCGTGGGTGCGCACGACCACGGCGCCCGCGCCGACCGCGCAGTCGGTGAGCGTGGTGTCCGGCCCGATCTCGGCGCCGCCCGCCACCGACGTGGCCCCGTGCAGCTGGGTGCCGGGGTGCAGCACGACGTCCGGCTCGAGCCGCACCTGCACGTCCACCCAGGTCGTCGCCGGGTCGACGACCGTGACGCCGGCGCGCATCCAGCGCTCGAGCAGCCGCCGGTTGAGCTCGGCGCGCAGCGTGGCCAGCTGCACGCGGTCGTTGACGCCCTGCACCTGCCAGGCGTCGCGGCAGCGCACGCCGTGCACGTCGACGCCGTCGTCGTGGGCGATCTTGACGAGGTCGGTGAGGTACAGCTCGCCCTGGCTGTTGGTGTCGCGCAGCCGGTCGATCGCGGACAGCAGGAACGCGGCGTCGAAGGCGTAGACCCCGGAGTTGATCTCACGGATGGCCCGCTGCTCCGGGGTGGCGTCGGCCTCCTCCACGATCCTGGTCACGGTGCCGTCGGACTCGCGCAGCACCCGCCCGTACCCGGCGGGGTCGTCGACGTCGCTGGTGAGCAGGGTGAGCGGCACGCCCGTCTCGGAGTGGTGGGCCACCAGCGCGGCGATCGTGGCCGGCTCGAGCAGTGGTACGTCGCCGTAGGTGACGACGACCGGCCCCGTGACCTCGTTCGGCAGCGCGTCCAGCGCGCAGCGGACCGCGTGGCCGGTGCCGCGGCGCTCGCGCTGCTCCGCGGCGAGCACCGGCCGGGCGAGCTCGCCCTCCATGCCGGTGATCGCCTCCCGGACCTGCTCGGCCGCGGCCCCGACGACCACGACGAGGTGCTCCGGCTCGAGCGCGGCCACCGCGTGCACCGCGTGGCCGAGCAGGCTGCGGCCTGCTATGGGATGGAGGACCTTCGGGACGGCGGACCGCATCCGGGTGCCCTCACCCGCCGCCAGCACGATGGCCGCGGCGGGCCGGGACGGTGTGGCGTCGGACGATCCTCGCCCGTGCGGGTCGAGCATGGAGTCCACTCCTGGTTGTGGCCGGGACCGGCCCGACAGGGGGACGGCGATACCGCATCCGGCGCGGCTCGACGCGCCCGTGCCGGCGGTCGGGACCGGCCGATCGTACGGGTTCATCCGAGCGGGTGCCGCTGCCCGGTGAGGCCTCGTAACCGGGACGGATGTCGGTCGTTGTCCGAGCCGGACACTCTCCGTGCCGGGATCGTCACGGATCGGCACGGGTATCGACTCGGAAGGCTTCGATGGGCAAGCACAGCAGGGCAGCACGCCTGCGCGCGCGTTCGCTGTTGGCGGCAACCGTGCTGGTCGTTCTCGGCGGGTTCGGGGCTGCCGGCACCGCCGATGCGGACGATGGCCTCGTCGAAGGCACCCCCTGTACCGACGACGTGCGCGCGTGCGTCGACCTCGGCTCGAAGCGCGCGTGGCTCATCGACGACGGGGCGGTCGTGCGCGGCCCGATCCAGGTCGCCGTCGGCGGTCCCGGCCACGAGACGCCGAAGGGTGACTTCCGCGTGGAGTGGAAGGACACGAACCACCGCAGCGTCGAGTACGACGGTGCGCCGATGCCGTTCGCCGTCTTCTTCGCGGAGGGGGGCATCGCGTTCCACGAGGGCAGGCTCGACACCCCGTCGAAGGGGTGCGTCCGCCTCGGGCACGAGGACGCGATCGAGTTCTACGACTTCCTCGAAGTCGGCGACGCGGTCGAGGTCCACTAGCCCGCGGCCGGCCCGGCTCGGGCCGCCGGAACGACCACTCGGCGTAGATCGCCCACCGGTCGGCTCACCGGATGTGTCATCCGGGAATGCCGTGGCGAGTCAACAGTTGTCAGGGTGAGCGACGACGAGGAGGAGGCACCATGCCGACGCGTACCGCCCGGACGGCCTGGAACGGAGACCTGCAGAACGGGTCCGGCCAGGTCGAGCTCACCAGCAGCGGCGTCGGGACCTACGACGTCAGCTTCCCGAAGCGGGCCGCGGAGGACGCCGACGGCACGACCAGCCCGGAAGAGCTCATCGCCGCAGCACACTCGTCGTGCTACTCGATGGCGCTCTCGGCGGAGATCGCGCGTGCCGGGGGCACGCCGCAGTCGCTGGACGTCACCGCCGCCGTCACGCTGTCGCCGGACCCCGCGGGAGGGTTCCGGATCTCGGAGATCGCGCTCACCGTCCGCGCCGAGGCCGAGGGCCTCGACGCGGCCGGCTTCGAGACGGCGGCCCAGGCGGCGAAGGACGGGTGCCCGGTCAGCAAGGCGCTGACCGGAACCACGATCACGCTGGACGCCGCCCTGGAGTGAGCGGCGCCGGTGGATCTCGAGGGGCGAAGGAGTTGGACATGAGGTGCACGGGGAACGGGCGTCCGCCCGAGCCGCCGCCGCGTCCCGGCGGCCGCTGAACCCACCCACGACGAACGGCCCACCGGTCGGCTACTGGCCGACGGGTGGGCCGTTCGTCGCGTTCCGGGGGGCTCACGGAAGGGGTGTGGATCGACGCGGCGTGTCACCTCGTCGATCCCGGCCGGGTGCCGTTCACTGGGCGCGGGTACCCGATCGGGTTACACGACGCCTACTCGGACACGCTGCGGAGGTCTGCCCGTGGCAGGAACAGTCGGAACGATCCTGGCCGACGGGGGTCACGAGGGAGGTGGTGGAGGACTCTTCGCGCTGCTCATCATCCTGCTGGTGCTGTATCTGCTGTTCCGCAAGTGACGGTGTCGGCTCGCGGTCCGAGCTGCTGCTCCGCCGCCAGGATTCGAACCTGGACCATCGGAACCAAAATCCGAGGTGCTGCCGTTACACCACGGCGGACAGGCCTTCATCCTGGCACGGGCCGGGAACCGGTTCGCACCGTGCCGCGTTGGGTGGGGCAGGCGGCGACGTCTGCGCGCTTCGGGCGGTTCGCCGGGAGTTCGCGTTCGATGGCGGTGGACGACACGGCGATCCCCTAGCCTCAGCGCCCGAGACCGGTGTCGGACCAGCCCGAGGAGCCAGATGACCGTCACGGCCGAGGACCCGCTCGATGCCGGTCCCCACCCGGTGTTCGCCGGGCGGCGCACGGCGTTCCAGCACGCGCTGATCTACGTGTTCGTCGCGGGGCCGATGGTGGCGCTCGTCGCCGTCGTCCCGCTCGTGTGGGGCTGGGGGGTCGACTGGCACGACCTGCTGTTGCTCGCCGTGTTCTACGTGATCGCGGTGCTGGGCATCACGGTCGGGTTCCACCGGCACTTCACGCACAAGTCGTTCAAGGCGAAGCCGTGGCTGCGGGTCGCGATGGCGATCACCGGCTCGCTCGCCGTGCAGGGCAACGTCCTCAACTGGGTGGCCGACCACCGGCGCCACCACGCGTTCTCCGACCGCGAGGGCGACCCGCACTCGCCGTGGCTCCACGGCACGTCCCCGCTCGCGGTGGCGCGCGGCTTCCTGCACGCGCACATGACGTGGTTCTTCGACCGGAACGAGACCAACCACCGCCGCTTCATCCCCGACCTGCTCGCCGACCGCGCGATCGTGCGGGTCAGCCGGACGTTCGGGGTGTGGGTGGCGGTCAGCCTGCTGCTGCCCGCGGCGCTGGGGGCGTTGCTGTCCTGGTCTTGGGGGGGCGCGATCACCGGGTTCTTCTGGGGTGGGCTGGTGCGGCTCGCGGTCTCCAACCACGTGACGTGGTCGATCAACTCGATCTGCCACATGGTGGGGGAGCGCCCGTTCCGCTCCCGCGACCGCTCGCGCAACTTCTGGCCGCTCGCGATCCTGTCCATGGGCGAGTCGTGGCACAACCTGCACCACGCCGACCCGACGTGCGCCCGCCACGGGGTGCTGCGCGGCCAGATCGACATCTCCGCTCGGCTCATCTGGGTGTTCGAACGTCTCGGCTGGGCGTACGACGTGCGCTGGCCGACCACGCGCAGGCTGGCCCGCCTCACCGCGAGCTGACACCCGTGCCACGAGCCTGACCAGGCCGAACCCGGGCGGGCGTCGGTAGCGGCCCGCAACGGCCGGTGCCGGGCGTGTCGCCCCACCCGGGGCCGGGCACCGCGCGGAGCGTGGAACACTGACGGCCGTGCGCGTGGAGAGAGTGTGCAGCGACGCGACAAGCGGGGGTTCGACGCAGTGCTGACCGACAACGCTGCCCAGTCCGACGCGGAAACGCTCGGGCCGGGCGTCGACGGCCCGGCCCTGACCTGCCGGCTCTGCGGGTCCACGCAGCTGCGGAGCTTCCTCGACCTGGGAGCCACCCCGCCCTGTGAGCGGATCCTCACGGCGGAGGAGACCGAGGCACCCGAGGTCACCTACCCGCTGCACGTGCGGGTGTGCGGCCGGTGCCTGCTGGCCCAGCTCCCGCCGCTGATCACGCCCGAGGACACGTTCACCGAGTACGCCTACTTCTCGTCGTTCTCCACCTCGTGGGTGGAGCACGCCCGCCGGTTCGTCGACGACGCCGCGGCGCGGCTGGGGCTGGGGCCCGAGTCGTTCGTCGTCGAGGTGGCGAGCAACGACGGCTACCTGCTGCAGCACGTCGTCGAGCGGGGCATCCGCTGCCTGGGCGTTGAGCCGTCGGTCAACGTCGGCGAGGCCGCGCGGGAGAAGGGCGTGCCCACGCTCACCGCGTTCCTCACCCCGGAGACCGGCGAGCGGGTGCGCGCCGAGCACGGGCCGGCCGACCTGGTGTGCCTCAACAACGTCTACGCCCACATCCCGGACGTCATCGGGTTCACCCGCGGGCTGCGGTCGATGGTGGCCGACGGCGGGTGGGTGTCGATCGAGGTGCAGCACCTGCTCACGCTCGTGGAGCGCACCCAGTTCGACACGATCTACCACGAGCACTTCCAGTACTACACGCTGCTCACCGGCCAGCGCGCCCTCGCCAGCGGCGGCCTCGCGCTCGTCGACGTCGAGCTGCTCGACACCCACGGCGGGTCGATCCGGATGTGGGCGCGGCCCACCGAGGCGGCAGGTGAGCCGTCGGAGCGGGTGCGCCAGGTGCTCGCCGCCGAGGAGGCCGCCGGGTTGCACACCGCGGAGGGCCACGACGGGTTCGCCGAGGCCGTCTCGCGGGTGCGCGACGACCTCGTCGCCTTCCTCGTGGACGCGCGGCGGGCCGGGAAGACGGTCGTCGGCTACGGCGCCCCCGGCAAGGGGAACACCCTGCTGAACTACTGCGGGATCCGGCCGGACCTGCTCGCCTACACGGTCGACCGCAACCCCTACAAGCACGGCAAGTTCACCCCCGGCATGCGCATCCCCGTGCTGGAGCCGGAGCGGATCGCCGCCGACCGGCCGGACTACGTGCTCGTCCTGCCGTGGAACCTGCGTGACGAGCTCGTCGAGCAGCTGTCGTACGTGCGCGAGTGGGGCGGCAAGCTCGTGTTCCCGATCCCCGAGCTCGAGGTGGTCTCGTGAAGGTCGTGCTGTTCTGCGGTGGGTACGGCATGCGGATGCGCGACGGCGTCTCCGACCTGCCCAAACCCATGCACCCGGTGGGCCCGCGGCCGCTGATCTGGCACGTGATGCGCTACTACGCCCACTTCGGGCACACCGACTTCGTGCTGTGCCTCGGGTACGGGGCGCACCACATCAAGGACTTCTTCCTGACCTACTCCGAGACGGCGTCCAACGACTTCGTGCTCCGCGGCGGGGACGTGCACCTGCTCGGCAGCGACATCTCGGACTGGACGATCACGTTCGTCCACACCGGCCTCGACTCCCCGATCGGGGAGCGGCTGCGCCGGGTGCGCCGGCACGTGGCGGGCGAGGAGATGTTCCTGGCCAACTACGCCGACGTGCTCACGGACCTGCCGCTGAACTCCATGGTGGACAGGTTCCGCCGCTCGGACGCGGTGGGCGCGCTGCTCGCGGTTCCGCCGCAGTCGGCGTTCCACTGCGTGGACGTCGGCGACGACGACCGGGTCGCGGGGATCACCACCCTGCAGGAGATGCCGCTGTGGGAGAACGGCGGCTACTTCGTGCTGCGCCCGGAGATCTTCGACTACCTGCCCCAGAACGGGGACCTGATCATGGACGCGTGCCGGCCGCTGGCGGAGGAGGGCCGCTTGCTGGCCTACCGGCACCGCGGGTTCTGGCAGCCTGCCGACACCGTGAAGGAGCGGCACGCGCTCGAGGCGTCGTACACGGCGGGCAACCGGCCGTGGATGCTCTGGGAGCGGGGCGCCGACAACGCGGTGGACGCCGGCGACGACCCGGACCTCGTCACCCCGGAGCACGACCCCCTGCAGGCCGCCATCGCGGCCATGCGCGGCTCCCTCGTCGAGCGCTGACCGAGGTCCGCCCGTGCTGAGCCTCCTGCCCGAACGCCTCGACCGGATGCTGCTGCTGGGCGCCCACTGCGACGACATCGTGATCGGCGCAGGCGGCGCGCTGCTGGAGCTGTGCCGCGCCCACCCGGGTGTCAGCGTCACGGCGCTCGTGCTCACCGGCGGGGGGTCGCTGCGCGAGGAGGAGGAGCGCGCGGCGCTGACCGCCTTCTGCCCGGGCGCGAACCTCGACGTCACGGTCCTCGACCTGCCGGACGGGCGCGTGCCCACCCGCTGGGAGCGGGCGAAGCTCTCGCTCGAGGAGCTGCGCACGCACGGCGAGCCGGACCTCGTGCTCGCCCCGTCGGCGCACGACGCCCACCAGGACCACCGCACGCTCGCCGAGCTCGTCCCGACGGTGTTCCGGGACCACCTCACGCTCGGCTACGAGATCCTCAAGTGGGACGGTGACCTGGCCCAGCCCTCCGTGTACCTCCCGCTCGCCGAGCCCGTGCTGCGCGAGAAGATCGCCAAGCTGCACGAGCACTACGGTTCCCAGCGCGACCGGGTCTGGTTCGACGCGGAGACGTTCGGCGGCCTGGCGCGGATCCGGGGCGTGCAGTGCCACGCCCGCTACGCCGAGGCGTTCCACGTTGCGAAGATGGTGCTCGGCGTGGCGCCGCTCCCGAGTGGCGACCCCATGGAAGGCATCCGGTAACGGGCCAGGGGAACGGCTCGACGGAAGAGACGACGACGACCGAAGGGAACGACCACTCGTGCGCATCCTGCTGACCGGCCACCAGGGCTACCTGGGCACCGTGATGGCCCCGATCCTCACCGCGGCAGGGCACGAGGTGACCGGCCTGGACAGCGGCCTGTTCGCCGACTGCGTCCTCGGCACCCTGGACGTCCCGGACGTCCACGGCCTGTCCACCGACCTGCGCGACGTCACCACCTCGCAGCTGCAGGGCTTCGACGCCGTGGTGCACATGGCGGCGCTGTCGAACGACCCGTTGGGCTCGCTGGCGCCGGAGATCACCTACGACATCAACCACCACGCCTCCACCCGCCTGGCCCGGCTGTCGAAGGAGGCAGGCGTCAAGCGGTTCGTCTACGCCTCCACCTGCTCCGTCTACGGCGCCCAGTCCGGCGACGAGCTCGTGGACGAGGACGCGCCGCTCAAGCCCGTCACCCCCTACGCGATCTCGAAGGTCCGCGTGGAGGACGACCTCGCCGAGCTGGCCGACAGCGACTTCGTGCCGGTCTCGATGCGCAACGCCACCGCGTTCGGCTTCTCGCCGCGGCTGCGCGCCGACATCGTGCTGAACAACCTCGTGGGGCACGCGATCCTGACGAACGTGGTCAAGGTGCTCTCGGACGGCACCCCGTGGCGCCCGCTCGCCCACGCCGAGGACATCGCAGGCGCCGTGGTCGCCGCGCTCGCCGCGCCCGCCGACGTGGTGCGCGCCCGCGCCTACAACGTGGGCACGGAGAAGAACAACCGCACCGTCGCCGAGATCGCCAAGGCCGTCGTGGACGCCGTCCCCGGCTCGGAGCTCCTGATCACCGGCGAGGCCGGCAACGACCCGCGCTCCTACCGCGTCGACTTCGCGCGCGCCCGCAAGGAGCTCGGCTTCGAGGCGCAGTGGTCCATCCCGGACGGCGCCGCGCAGCTGGCGAAGGAGTACAAGGAGCGCGGCCTCACCCAGGAGGCGTTCGACAAGAAGTTCACGCGCCTCGCCGTCCTGGCCGCCCGGCAGCAGAGGGGCGAGCTGGA
The DNA here is from genome assembly GCF_039543345.1 of Pseudonocardia adelaidensis. Lineage (NCBI taxonomy): Bacteria > Bacillati > Actinomycetota > Actinomycetes > Pseudonocardiales > Pseudonocardiaceae > Pseudonocardia > Pseudonocardia adelaidensis. Next base: position 48,526 of record NZ_BAABJO010000041.1, read on the forward strand.
CGGGAAGATGCGCGTGGTCTCCTGACCCCTGGCTCATTTTTCGGGTGTCGCGTAGCAGCGGGGCGGTCACGAAGATGACCGTCCAGTCCTGGGCGTGAACGCGGTTCAGGCGGTCGCGGTCGCGGTTCAGCGCCCAGGACTCTCCGTCGCGCCAGTCGCCGTCGTACTCGACGGCCACCTGTGCTCGGGGAATGCGAGATCGACCCGCGCGATCCGCTCGCCGTCGCCGTCCTCGATCCAGTACTGGGGCACCGGGGCCAGGCCGTCCATGACCAGGAGCACCCGCATCCGCGAATCCGGTAGGGACTCGGCACGGTCGTCGGTCAGCTCGAGGGCCTGCCGGGCGGCGACGATCCCGTTGTCCGAGCGCGTCGCCAGCATCCGCTCGACGGCCGGACGCTCGACCTTGCCCGCCCGCAGCACGGCGTCCAGATCGGCAACGGCGTCGGGCAGCGGACGCCCGAGCAGCAGGTCCAGTGCCATCCGCATCGGGGTGGCGAGGCGCCCACCGGCCCACGGCTCCCGGTCATCCGGTTCGAGCTCGGTGCGCCGAACGCTCAGGCCCGCCCGGTACCCGAGGCGCATCTCGAGCGGTGCGACGACCTGAACCGGATCCTCCGGCCAGCTCAGGTGAACGCGACGAACAGTGGCCGTACTGCTCTCAGAACGCCCCGAGAACAGCAGCAAGGCTCCGACGTGCGGCAGGATTGAGCCCATGTGCCGCAACATTCGGACCCTGCACAACTTCGAGCCGCCCGCCACATCGGACGAAGTCCGGGCCGCGGCGGTGCAGTACGTGCGGAAGGTCAGCGGGGCGGCCAAGCCGTCGCAGGCCAACGAGGCTGCGTTCGCGCGGGCCGTCGACGCCGTCACCGAGGCGACCGAGCGGCTCCTCGGGGAGCTCGTCACCACGGCGCCGCCGAAGAACCGCGAGGTCGAGGCGGCGAAGGCGCGGGAGCGGGCGGCGCTGCGCTACGGGACGCGCTGACGCGGGCCCGCCACGCCGCGGCCACCACGAGCGCGGCGACGGCGGCACCGGCCGAAGCGAGCAACCCGTAGCCGCCGCCGCTCATCACCACGCCGGACGCCGCGCCGCCGCCGGCGGCGGCCATCCCCATCGCGACCTCGCCCCAGCCCTCCCGGCGCGGGCGTTCGGCGGCGGGAACACCCGCGGTGAGCAGGGTGCTGCCGGCCACCAGGCCGAGGTTCCACCCGACGCCGAGCAGCGCGAGCGCCAGGCCGAGCGCGAGGGGCGCGCCCGCGGCCGCGGCGGCGAGCAGCGCCGACGCCGCGAGCACCGCCCCGGCGAGCGCCGTGGTCGGCGCCGGGCCCCACCGGTCGGCGAGCCACCCCGACAGCGGCGACGGCGCGAACATCCCGGCGATGTGCAGGCTCACGACGAGCCCGATCGCCCCCAGCCCGACGCCGAGGTGGTGCAGGTGCACCGGCGCCATCGTCATCACCCCGACCATCACCAGGTTCGCGAGCGCCAGCACCGTGAGCCCGCGCGCGGGCGTGCCGCCCGGGGCCGTCGCGCCCGGGTCCGGCTCGCTCGCCGGTGGGCGCGCCGGCAGGCGCAGCAGCAGGCAGGCGGCCCCGGCGAAGCACACCGCGGCCACGACGTACGCGCCGGCCAGGCCGGGCAACGCGAACGCGCGGCCGAGCGCGTCCGCCGGTACCAGCAGGTTCGGTCCGGCCACCGCGCCCACGGTGGTTGCCGCGAGCACCGTGGCCATCGCCCTGGCCCGTGCCCCCTCCGGCGCCCCGTCCGCGGCCGCGTACCGGCCGAGCATCACGGCGGCCGTTCCCGCGCCGAGCAGGAGGGTGCCGGCCAGCAGCCCGAGCAGGTCTCCGGCCAGCACGACGACGGCGCTCCCTGCCGTCGCCACCCCCAGCCCCACGGCGAGGGCGCGCGAGCGCCCGAACCGGCGGCTGGCCGCCGACATCCCCAGCGCGGCCGCCGCCGACCCGACCACGAGCACGGCCTGCGGCAGCCCGGCCACGGCGTCCGAGCCGCCGAGGTCGCGGGCGAGGAGGGCCGCCGCCGCCCCGCCGAGGGACTGGGCGAGGCCGCCGAGCAGGCTCGCGATCCACAGCATCGTCACCAGGAGAACGGTAGGAAGGACGAGCGCCCCCGCGAAGGGACGCCGCGGGGGTCCGACCACCGTCCCGGTTCACGAACGCGAGGAGTTTCGCCGTGGACGCTTCACGATCGTTCGAGCTCGACGACGTCGACTGGCGGCTGCTCGACGCGCTGCAGGCCGATGCCCGCCAGTCGTACAACGCGCTGAGCAAGCGGGTGCACCTCTCGCCGCCGGCCGTCGCGGAGCGGGTGCGCAGGCTGGAGGCGGCGGGCGTGATCACCGGCTACCGGGCGACGGTCGATCCGGCCCGGGCCGGGCAGCCGCTGCTGGCGTTCATCCAGCTGCGCTGCTCGCTGGGGCACTGCCTGCTCAAGACGACCAAGGCCGAGACCTACCCGGAGGTCGTGGAGATCCACAAGCTGTCCGGCGAGCACTGCACGATGCTCAAGCTGCGGGCCGCGTCGCTGGCCCACCTCGAGGGTGTGATCGAGCGGATCGGCGAGCACGGCCAGATCAACACCTACGTCGTGCTCTCCACGGCGTACGAGGGGCGGCCGGTCACCGCGGTGGCCCCCGATCGCCCGGTGACGCGCTCGGAGGGCTGGAGCTGATGGCGGGCCACCGGGTCAGCAGAGCCACTTTCATGTCATGTGGCGTCAGCAAAGCACTTCGCTGACCTCGTGGGGGCGCTAGATCGGCGTCACCCGCAGCACCTGGTCGTCGTCGCCGTTCGACGTCGAGACGTACAGCGCCCCGTCCGGGCCGAGGCGTACCGCGCGCAGCCGGCCGAACGTGCCGTCGAGCGGCGCGGGCGTGCTGACGTCGGCAACGGCGCCGTTCGGGCCGATGGTCATCAGCACCAGCTTCTCGCCGCGGAGCGCCCCCACGGCCAGCGCGCCGTCCAGGTCGCCCCACTGGGGGCCGGACAGGAACGCGGCGCCGCTGATCGCCTCGACCGGGCTGCCCGAGCTCCACATGGCGGGCACGGCGTCGGGGAAGCGCTGGAGGTCGGTCATCGGCACGGACTCGTCGTAGCCGCCGACCCGGCCGCCCTGCGAGGGGTCCCAGCCGTAGTTGGCGCCCGGCTCGAGCCGGTTGACCTCGTCGTCCGTGCGGGGGCCGTGCTCGGCGGTGTAGATCTCGCCACTCCCGGGGCGCACGGCCACGCCCTGCACGTTGCGGTGCCCGTAGGTCCAGATCAGCCGCTGCGCGGGGTTCTGCGCGTCGGCGAACGGGTTGCCGGGGGCGGGCCCGCCGGTGTCGAGATCCACGTGCAGCACCTTGCCCCCGAGCGAGTTCAGGTCCTGCGCGACGGTGGCACGGGCGGTGTCGCCGGTGCCGACGAACAGCGACCCGTCCGGTGCGATCGTCGGGCGGCAGCCGGAGTGGCGGCCGGACGAGTTGATCGGCAGGCCGCCGACGAGCGGGTCAGCCACCCGCGTCGCCGAGGTGCCGTCCGCCGACAGCTCCCACGTGACGAGCCGCACGTCGGTGGCGGTGCCCTTCTCCATGTGGGTCTGGCAGGTGGTGAAACGCCGGGACTCCGCGAAGTCGGGGTGTACCACCATGCCCATCAGACCGCCCTCGCCTCGGACGTACACGTCGCTGAGGTCGGCGTTCACGTCCCGGTCGGTGGCGCCCGGCCCGATGCCCGACAGCAGGGCGATCCGCCCTCCCCGCTCGGTGACCAGCGCCTCGCCGTCGGGGAGGAACCCGATGTCCCAGACGTGGGACAGGCCGCTCGCCACGGCCTCGACCTGCAGTTCGGGTACCCCGGTGCGGGCGGGGGCGACGCCGGCGGGGGCGGTCGTCGTCGGCGCGGCGGCGCTCTCGGCGGGCGCGGGGCCCGGCGCCCCGCAGCCGGCTACGCCGACCGCCGCGACGACGCCCGCCACCAGCACCCGCAGCAACCCCTGCATGGGGCCATCCTGCCGAGGCGGGGGTGAACACGCCGTACGCGGGTCCGGTTGCCACTGGATACGGTCGCCGTCATGCCGTCGAGCTACCTGCGCTACCCCCATCTCCGTGGCGACACGCTCGTGTTCACCGCGGAGGACGACGTGTGGACCGCCCCGCTGTCCGGGGGACGCGCCTACCGGCTCACCGCGGACGAGGTGCCGGTCGCCCACCCGCGGCTGTCCCCGGACGGCGCGCGGGTGTCCTGGACGTCGTGGAAGGACGGTGCGCCCGAGGTCTTCGTGAGCGATGTCGACGGCGGCGGCGCGCGTCGGCTGACGTACTGGGGTGACCCGCGGGCACAGTCGCTCGGCTGGACGCCCGACGGCGACGTGCTGGCGCTGAGCGCCTCCGGCCAGGCGTCCCCGCGGCGCACCTGGGCGTACGCGATCCCACCCGGGGGTGGCACCCCGCGCAGGCTCCCGTACGGGCCGGTGTCGGACGTGGCGCCGGCCGCGAGCGGTCCGACGGTGGTCGTCGGCACGCTCATGGTCCGGGAACCGGCGTGGTGGAAGCGCTACCGCGGCGGCACGGCGGGCAAGCTCTGGTGGGACCGCGACGGTTCCGGTGAGTTCGAGCGCCTCGCGGCCGACATCGACGGGCAGCTCAGCTCGCCGATGATCGTGGGATCCAGGATCGCGTTCCTCTCCGACCACGAGGGGTGGGGCAACGTGTACTCCCTCGGCGGCGACGGCACCGGCCTGCGCCGGCACACCGACCACGGCGGCCCAGGTGCGCCCGCGTTCTACGTGCGGCACGCGAGCACCGATGGGCGGTGCGTCGTCTACGAGTCCGCGGGCGAGCTGTGGATCCTCGACGGGCTGGACGCCCCAGACCCGACCTCACAGCAGCCCCGGCGGCTGGACGTGCGCCTCGGCGGGCCGCGGACGAACCGGGAGCCGTACCGGGTGTCGACGGCGCGGGAGCTCACCTGGGCGGCGCCGGACAAGACGGGACGCACGAGCATCGCGCTGGTCCGCGGCACCGTGCACCGGCTCACCCACCGCGACGGCCCGGCGCGCACCCTGCTCGCCGAACCGGGCGTGCGGGCCCGGCTGGCGCGTCCGCTCGGCGCCGAGCGCGCGGTGTGGGTCGACGATGCCGAGGGCGAGGACGCGATCTGCATCGCCCCGCTCGACGGCCGGGCCGACGGGGCCGAGCCGCTGCGGCGGTTCGGCGCGGGCGAGCTGGGCCGCGTGCTCGAGCTGGCGCCCGCGCCGGACGCCTCCGCGGTGGCGCTGGCCACCCACGACGGCAGGCTCCTGGTGCTCGACGTCGCCGCGGGCGTGCTGCGGCAGGTAGCGCAGGGCGCCGACCGGGAGGTGGCCGACCTCGCCTGGTCGCCCGACAGCGCGTGGCTCGCCTACAGCGACCCGGCGGAGGCGGGCCTCTCGCGGATCATGATGGTCCGGCTGGCCGACGACACGCTCGTGGCCGTCACCGAGCCGCGCTTCGCCGACACCGACCCCGTCTTCACCTCGGACGGCAGGTACCTGGCCTTCCTGTCCCGCCGCAGCTTCGACCCGATCTACGACGAGCACGCGTTCGACCTCACGTTCCCGGCGTCGTGGCGGCCGTTCCTGGTGCCGCTGGCCGCCCGCACGCCCTCGCCGTTCGGGGCGAGCCCGGACGGGCGACCCGTCACACCGGGGGAGGAGGGAACGGCGGACCTGCGGGCACCCGGGGAGGACGAGGAGCCGAAGGAGGACGAGAAGGAGGAGGACACCGCGGCGCCGGAGGTGGTCGTCGACGTCGAGGGGCTCACGGCCCGCGTCGTGCCGATGCCGGTGCAGGCGGCCCGGTACAGCGGGATGCAGGCGGGCAAGGACTGCCTGCTCTGGTACCGCATCCCGGTCTCGGGCGTGCTCGGTGACGCGCTCGCCGACACCGACGACCGCGCCGACCGTCCGGTGCTGGAACGCTTCGACCTGGTGCGCCGCAAGCTCGACGTCATCGCCGACCCGGTGAGCGCGTTCGCCGTGAGCGGGGACGGCACGCGCCTCGTCGTGCGCGACGGCCGGACGCTGCGGGTCCTGCGCACCGACCGGTCCGGCTCCGACACCCCGTCCTCGGGCGACGCCGACGAGTTCGAGGTCGACACGAGCCGGATCGTCGTCACCGTGGACCCGACGGCCGAGTGGCGCCAGATGTTCGACGAGGCGGGGCGACTGATGCGCGACCACTTCTGGGTGGCCGACATGGCAGGCGTCGACTGGGCCGCCGAGCTGGCCCGCTACCGCCCGCTCGTGGACGCCGTCGGTAGCCACGACGACCTCGTCGACCTGCTCTGGGAGGTCCACGGCGAGCTGGGCACGTCGCACGCCTACGTCCAGGCGGGCGGGGCGGGCGACCCGGGTGGCCGGCCGGGCTTGCTCGGCGCCGACCTCGAGCCCGCCCCCGACGGCGACGGCTGGCGCGTGGTGCGGGTGCTGCCGCCGGAGACCTCCGCGCCCGCGGCCCGCAGCCCGCTCTCCGGGCCAGGGGTCGACGTGCGCGCGGGCGATGTGATCCTCGAGGTCGCCGGACGGCCCGTCGACCCCGGCTACGGTCCGGCAGCGTCGCTGCTCTCCGGCGCGGAGAAGCTGGTGGAGCTCACCGTGCGCTCCGGGCCGGAGCGCCCGGACGCGGGGGCCGTGCGGCGCGTCGTCGTCAAGCCGCTCGCCTCGGAGTCGGCGCTGCGCTACCAGGACTGGGTGGCGGGCCGCCGAGCGTTCGTCGCGGACCGGTCCGATGGCAGGCTCGGCTACCTGCACGTCCCGGACATGGCGGCGCCCGGCTGGGCGCAGCTGCACCGCGACCTGTCGCGGGAGACCTCGCGGGACGGCCTGATCCTCGACGTGCGCGGCAACGGCGGTGGTCACACCTCGCAGCTCGTGATCGAGAAGCTGGCCCGCAAGGTGATCGGCTGGGACGCGCCGCGGCACCGCCAGGCCACCACGTACCCGGAGGACGCGCCCCGCGGGCCCGTCGTCGCGCTCGCCGACGAGCTCGCGGGATCCGACGGCGACATCGTCACGGCGGCGATCAAGCGGCTCGGGATCGGGCCCGTCGTCGGCGTGCGCACGTGGGGCGGCGTGATCGGCATCGACAGCCGCTACAGCCTCGTCGACGGCACCGGCGTGACGCAGCCGCGCTACGCCACGTGGTTCGACGACTCCGGCTGGGCCGTCGAGAACCACGGCGTGGACCCCGATGTCGAGGTCGTCGTGCGCCCGCAGGACTGGGTGGCGGGCCGCGACCCGCAGCTGGAGCGCGCCGTGGACCTCGCGCTCGCCGCGCTGGAGGAGCGACCGGCCGTGCGTCCGCCCGACCCGGCCACCCGCCCGTCCCGCCGTCGCCCGGAGCTCCCGCCGCGGCCCTGACCGACGACCGGCCGGTTCGTCGGAACCTAGTGTCCCGAGTCGAAAGTCCACCACGCATCTCGACGGCCCAGCTCCACGCACTCAGCGAGAAGCTGGATCCGCCGATATACGCACCGAACTTCCGACTCGGGACACTAGCCGACGAACGCGCCGCTCGGCGGGCCGACCTGCGGGATCACCTCGGCCGCGAGGCGCTCCATCTGCTCGGCCGGGTCCCCGACGGACGTGAACAGGACGAGCTCGGCGCCCGCGTCGAGCACCTCCTGCACCCCGCGGACGCAGTCGGCGGGGGTGCCCGCGACGGCGGCGGACTCGATCGCCTCGATCCGTCCGCCGTAGATCGAGGCCAGGGCGTCGTTCATGTGGCGCCGGGCGCGCTCCGCGTCGTCGTCCACCAGCGTGTAGATCCGCTTGGCGATGGGGAACGCCGCGGCGTCCCGGCCCTGGTCGGCGAGGAGCCGCCGGACCGTGCGCACCTGGTCGGCGAACCGCGCCGTCGGGGACGAGCCGGCCCCGAAGAACCCCGTGCCGAGCCGGACGGTGCGGCGCAGGGCCGCCTCGGCGCTGCCGCCCATCCAGATCGGCGGATGTGGCTTCTGGAACGGCTTCGGCTGCATCGAGGCGTTCTCGACCTGCCAGAACTCCCCCGCGAAGGTCACGGGGTTCTCCGTCCACAGTGCCTTCATCAGCGCGAGCCCCTCGGTGAACTGCGCGATGTACCGCTGCGGGTCCACCCGGAACGCCGGGAAGATGCCGCCGCGCGGCCCGCCGCTGCCGACACCGACGTCGAGCCGGCCCCCACTCAGCTGATCGAGCGTCGCCAGGTCGTTGGCCAGGTGGACCGGGCTGTGCAGCGTGGTGACGAACACCGCGCAGCCCACGCGCAGGCGCTCCGTGCACGCCGCGGCGTACGTCATCGTCTGGAGCGCGGAGAGCTGCGACGACGACCCCAGCACCTGCTCCTGGGTCCATCCGCTCTCGAAGCCGAGCGCCTCGGCCCGGCGGAGGAAGCCGCGGAACGCCTCCGCGTCGAACTCGTGGTCGGAGAAGAACTGCGGGATGCCGATCCCGAATCTCATCCGCTGATCGTATGGCCCCGCGGCGGTGGGGAACCCCCGTTCATGACCAGATCGTTCCTGGCCGGCCTCGCTGCGGGCGCCGCGGGTACCACCGCGCTGAACCTCGTCACCTACCTCGACATGGTGGTGCGCGCCCGCCCGGCGAGCACGACGCCGGAGGCGACGGTGCGCAGGACCGAGGAGCTGACGGGCACCGAGCTCGCGTCCGGAGGCCCGGACAGCGAGGAGGCGAGCAACCGCCGGTCCGGGCTCGGCGCGCTGCTCGGGATCGCCGCCGGACTGGGCACCGGTGCGGCGTACGGGCTGGTGCACCGGCGGCTCGACGGCGTGCCGCTCGTGCTGCGGGCCGTGGGCGTGGGCCTCGCCGCGAACGTCGGCACCACCGGGCCGATGGCCGCGCTCGGCATCAGTGACCCGCTCAGCTGGTCGAGCTCGTCGTGGGTCTCCGACCTCGTCCCGCACCTGGCGTACGGCCTGACCACGGCCGCCGTCGTCGAGATGATGTCGGACCGCTGACCTGGGCCGCATGAACGGGGTCGGAAGGACCCGCTCCACGCACCAGGGGCTCTCAGCGGATCCGGCCCACCGCCGCCCACATGCCGCGGTGCTGGCCGCCGATCGTGTCCTCGGGGCGCCACTCCGTCGCGTCCACGAGGCCCGGCTCGACCAGTTCGGTGCCGCGCAGCATCGCGGCGACCTGGTCCCGGGTGCGGGGCGTAAGTGGGTTCGCGGTGGTGCGGTAGACGTCGGACATGGCGCGAACATCGCTCGGGTCGTGGTCGGTCGTGCCGTGCGAGAGCACGTGGAGGCTGCCGGGGCCGAGCCGAGCGCGGTAGCGCTCCGCGAGCCCGACGGGGTCATCCTCGTCGGCGACGAAGGGGAGCACGGCGACCATCAGCAACGCGACCGGGCGGGTGAGGTCGAGCAGGTCCTTCACCCCGGGCGCGGCGAAGACGGCGTCGGGGTCGCGGACGTCCGCCATCGTGACGGTGGCGAGCGGGTTGTCCTCGAGCAGGGCGGTGGCCGAGGCGACCGTGACCGGCTCGTTGTCGACGTAGGCCACCCGCGCCGCCGGGTTCGTCGCCTGCGCGGCCTCGTGGACGTTGCCGACCGTCGGGATGCCGGAGCCGAGGTCGAGGAACTGGTCGATGCCCTCCCCGAGGCAGAACCGCACCGCGCGGTGCAGGAAGAAGCGGTTCGCCCGGGCGATCTCCACCGCGTACGGGACGGCCGCCTTCACCCGCTCGGCTGCGTCGCGGTCGGCCGCGAAGTTGTGCGATCCCCCCAGGTAGTAGTCGTACATGCGGGCGGCGTTGGGCACCTCGGGGTCGACGGCCGGCAGCTTCGACAGGTCGGTCATGCCGGCGATGCTTCCGGTGGCGTGGCGCGCCGTCCACTCACCGGATGCGGCCGATCGCCGCCCACATGCCGCGGTGCTGCCTTCCGATCATGTCCTCCGGGCGCCACTCCGTGACGTCCACGATTCCGGGCTCGACGAGCTCCAGCCCGTCGAGCAGGGCGGCGACCTGTTCCCGGGTGCGCAGCAGCCCCGGGTTGGCCGTGGCCCGGTACTCGTCCTCGGCCGCCGTCAGCTCGGTGCTGTCGTGGTCGCCCGTCACGTGGGACAGCACGTGCACGCTGCCCGGCGCCAACCTGCTCCGGTACTCGTCGAGCAGGCCGGCGGCCTCGCCGTCGTCGTGCACGAACTGCATGACCGAGACGGTCAGCAGCGCCACCGGGCGGGACAGGTCGATGAGCGCGCGGACCCCGGGAGCGTCGAACACGGCGCCCGGATCCCGCAGGTCCGCGGCGGTGATCGTGGAGAGCGGATCGCCGTCGAGCAGCGCTGCCGCCGAGGCCACGGTGACCGGCTCGTTGTCGACGTAGGCCACCCGCGCGGCCGGGTCGACCGCGCGTGCCGCCTCGTGGACGTTGCCGACCGTCGGGATGCCGGCGCCGAGGTCGAGGAACTGGTCGATCCCCTCCTTCGCGCAGAACCGCACGGCCCGGCCCAGGAAGTAGCGGTTCGCGTGGATCACCTCGGCGGCGAACGGCATCACGACCTTGATCCGTTCGACGGCGGCGCGGTCGCCCGCGAAGTTGTGCGAGCCGCCCAGGAAGTAGTCGTACATCCGCGCGGCGTTGGGTACGTCGGGGTCGACCGGCGGCAGCTTCGACAGGTCGGTCATGGAGCCCGATGCTGCCAGCTGACGATCGATCCGGCCCGCGGGCGTAGTGTGGGACGAGGCCCCGGCCGGGGGAGATCCCGGGCAGGGGTCTGTTCTGCGTGCGCTTCTCACTGCCTTGCGAGGGTCCTCGAACGTGGCCAAGCTCTCCGGACTTCTGCGGTCCACCCTGTCCGATCCCGATCTGCACGCCGTGGTCGAGGCCGCCCGCGACACCCGAGCCGTCGGCGTGCCCGCGCTGGCCGTGGAGGGGCCTGCGGCGTTGCGCCCGTTCCTCGCCGCGGCCTTCGGCACCGCCGACGGCGACGGCGGTGCCGGCCGCACCGTCCTCGTCGTCACCGCCACCGACCGCGAGGCCGAGGACGCCGCCGCGGCCACCGCCGACCTGCTCGGGGCGGACGCCGTGGCCGTGCTCCCGTCCTGGGAGACGCTGCCGCACGAGCGGCTCTCCCCGCGCCCGGACACGGTCGGGCGGCGCCTGGAGATCTTCCGGCGGCTCGCCGCGCCGGAGACGGCCCCGCGCGTGGTGATCACGGCGGCGCGCAGCCTCATCCAGCCCATCGCCCCCGGTCTCGGCACCCTCGACCCGGTCCGGCTGCGGGTCGGCGACACCCACGACTTCGACGCGCTGCTCGTCCGCCTCGTCGAGCTCGCCTACTCGCGCGTCGAGATGGTGACCGCCCGCGGCGAGTTCGCCGTGCGCGGCGGGATCGTCGACGTCTTCCCGCCCACCGCGGAGCACCCGGTGCGCATCGAGTTCTGGGGCGACGAGGTGAGCGAGCTGCGCTCGTTCTCCGTGGCCGACCAGCGCTCCGTCGCACCCGTCGAGGAGGTCCTGGCACCCGGTTGCCGCGAGCTGCTGCTCACCGAGCCGGTGCGGGAGCGGGCCGCGGCGCTCGCGCGTGTGCACGAGAACAACCCGCAGCTGCGGGAGCTCCTGGAGCACCTCGCCCAGGGCATCCCGAGCGAGGGCATGGAGTCGCTGGTGCCGGCGCTGGTCGCGGGCGAGCTGGAGCTGCTCACCGACCTGCTGCCCGCGGGGTCGCTGGTGCTGCTCGCCGACCCGGAGCGCATCCGCACCCGCAGCGCCGACCTGGTGCGGACGGGACAGGAGTTCCTGGAGGCGAGCTGGTTCGCCGCGGGTGTGGGCGGCGACTCGCCGATCGACGTCGGGGCCTCCGCGTACCGCGACCTCGCTGAGGTGCTGGAACACGCGTCGGCCACCGGAAGGCCGGTCATCACGCTGAGCCCCCTCGTGTCCGGCCGCGACGACGTGCTCGCACCCGCCGTCCACGAGGTGGAGAGCTATCGCGGCGACATCGACCGCGCGCTCGTCGACCTGCGCGCGCACGTCGCGACGGGCGGCACCGCCGTGCTCGTGGTCGCGGGGCACGGCACCGCGCAGCGCTCACTGGAGCAGCTGCGCGAGGCCGACGTGCCGGCCAAGCAGGTCGACGAGCTCGTCGGCACCCCGGAGCCGGGCCTGGTCACCGTCACCTGCGGGCGGCTCACCGAGGGCTTCACCGCGCGCGGGCTCGTGCTGTTCACCGAGGCCGACCTCACCGGCAACCGGGCCGCCGGCACCGAGCCGCGCAAGCTCGCGACGCGCCGCCGCAACGCGGTCGACCTCGTCACGCTGCAGCCCGGCGACTACGTCGTGCACTCCCAGCACGGCATCGGGCGCTTCGTCGAGATGCGCGAGCGCACCGTGCAGGGCGCCACGCGCGAGTACCTGGTGCTGGAGTACGCGAGCTCGAAGCGCGGGCAGCCCGCCGACCGGCTGTTCGTCCCCACCGACGCACTGGACGAGGTGAGCCGTTACGTCGGTGGCGAGGTGCCCACGCTCAACAAGCTCGGCGGCGCCGACTGGGCCAGGACCAAGGGCCGCGCCCGCAAGGCCGTCCGGCAGATCGCCGCGCAGCTCGTGCAGCTCTACGCCGCGCGCCAGTCCTCGCCGGGCCACGCGTTCGGCAAGGACACCCCGTGGCAGCGCGAGCTGGAGGACGCCTTCCCGTTCACCGAGACGCCCGACCAGCTCGCCGCCATCGAGGAGGTCAAGCGGGACATGGAGCGGCCGGTCCCGATGGACCGGGTGATCTCCGGCGACGTCGGGTTCGGCAAGACCGAGATCGCGGTGCGCGCGGCGTTCAAGGCCGTGCAGGACGGCAAGCAGGTGGCGGTGCTCGTGCCCACCACCCTGCTCGCCACGCAGCACCTGCAGACGTTCGCCGACCGGATGCGGGCGTTCCCGGTCACGGTGAAGGGGCTCTCCCGGTTCACCGACGCGGCCGAGGCGAAGCAGACGATCGAGGGCCTCGCCGAGGGCACCGTCGACGTCGTCGTGGGCACGCACCGCCTGCTGCAGACCGGCGTGCGGTGGAAGGACCTCGGCCTCGTGATCGTCGACGAGGAGCAGCGCTTCGGCGTGGAGCACAAGGAGCACATCACCGCGATGCGCACCTACGTCGACGTCCTCACGCTCTCCGCGACGCCGATCCCGCGCACCCTGGAGATGAGCCTCGCCGGGATCCGCGAGATGTCGACCATCGCCACCCCGCCCGAGGACCGCCACCCCACGCTCACCTACGTCGGCGCGTACGACGACAAGCAGGTGGCGGCGGCGATCCGCCGCGAGCTGCTGCGCGACGGCCAGGTGTTCTACGTGCACAACCGGGTCTCGACGATCGACCGCGCGGCACGCAAGATCCGCGACCTCGTGCCCGAGGCGCGCGTCGCGGTCGCGCACGGGCAGATGAACGAGGACCTCCTGGAACGCACCGTGGCCGGGTTCTGGCACAACGAGTTCGACGTGCTGGTCTGCACGACGATCGTGGAGAACGGACTGGACATCTCGAACGCCAACACGCTCGTCGTCGAGCGCTCCGACACCCTCGGCCTCTCGCAGCTGCACCAGCTGCGGGGCCGGGTCGGGCGCGGTCGCGAGCGCGGCTACGCCTACTTCCTGTTCCCGCCGGAGCACCCGCTCACCGAGACGGCGCACGACCGGCTCGCCACGATCGCGCAGCACTCCGACCTCGGGTCCGGCGCGGCCGTCGCGATGAAGGACCTGGAGATCCGCGGTGCGGGCAACATCCTCGGCGCCGAGCAGTCGGGCCACATCGCGGGCGTCGGGTTCGACCTCTACATCCGGCTCGTCGGCGAGGCCGTCGCGGCGTTCCGCAAGCAGGCGGGGGCAGGCGAGGGCGAGGAGGAGGAACAGCTCGCCGAGGTCCGGGTGGACCTGCCGATCGATGCGCACGTGCCGCACGACTACGTCACGGGCGAGCGGCTGCGGCTGGAGGTCTACCGCAAGATCGCCGAGGCGCCGGACGGTGCGGCGCTGGACGCGATCGTGGAGGAGCTCACCGACCGCTACGGCGAGCCGCCCACCCCGGTGCGCAACCTGCTCGCGGTGGCGGCGTTCCGCCAGACCTGCCGAACCCTGGGCGTGGGAGAGGTGACGGTGGCCGGAGCGAGCATCCGGATCGGGCCGGTCGAGCTGCCCGACTCGGCGCAGATGCGGTTGAGGCGCCTGCACCCCAAGGCGAACTACAAGCCGGCGGCCAAGATCGTCAGCGTCCCGAAGCCCACCGAGAGCGGCCGCGTCGGGGCGGCGCCACTGCGCGACGTTGCGCTGTTGGAGTGGTGCACGAAGCTCCTCACGGACCTCCTCACGCCCGCACGGGTCTGACGGGCCGCATCCGATCACCTGCGCGGAGTAACGGACCGCTGCCTGTGACGATCTTCCAGCAGGAGCCCTCCGGGACCGGCCTGGACGGGCATGACGGCCGGAGAGATGCGTGCCCGATCCCCATCCGGAGACCGAACCGTCGCGTCGGGATGCCCCCGGCGGGGCTGCGCGCCCCGAGCCACCGGTGCGGTACGGCTTCCCGCTCCTCGCGACGTACGGCCAGCGGGTCGGCGGCTTCCTCATCGACATCGGCATCCCGGCCGGGCTGCTGGCCATCGTGCTGATCGCGGCGCTCGCCTCCCGGGACATGGTCGTGATCGGCGTCGTCTACCCGGCAGCGGCGGTCGTCGGGCTGGCCTTCCTCGTGTGGAACAGCGGGTACCGGCAGGGCCGGTCGGGTCAGAGCCTCGGCAAGAGCGTGCTCGGCACCCGGCTGGTCAGCGCGGGTTCCGGGGAGCCGGTCGGGTTCGGCAGGGCGTTCTGGAGGCAGGTCGCGCACCTGCTCGACGGGATCCCGCTCGGAATCGGTTACCTCTGGCCGCTGTGGGACGAGCAGCGGCAGACGTTCGCGGACAAGATCTGCTCGACGCTCGTGGTGCAGGCCGACCTCTGATCCGGGCCTCACGCGGAGCGTGAGAGGGTGTCGGTCGTGCGCATGCAGGTGGGACGCGTCGTGGCGGCGGTCGCCGTCATCGGCGCGGTGGTCAGTGGGTGCGGTGGGCCGAGCCAAGCGGGAACGGCCGCGTTCGTCGGGGACGACGCGATCCCGCTCGAACGCGTCCAGACCCAGCTCGACGCGGCGCTGGCCAAGAAGGACCTGATCGCCCAGCTCACCGCGCAGGGCGGGTCCACCGCGGGAGTCGCCCGCAGCATCGTCACGCGCGCCGTGCTGCACGACCTCCTCGCCCTGCGCGCCGCCGACGAGGGCATCGTCGTCACCGACGCGCAGGTCGACGCCCAGATCGCCCAGAACGGCGGGGCCGACGCCCTCCTCGACGGCTCGCTCTACGACCTGCCGACGCTGCGGGAACGCGTGCGCGACGACCTGATCGCCGCGCAGCTGGCCCAGCGCGAGGTCGGTGGGCTCGCGGTCACCGCGGACCTGGTCGCGGCCACGTCCCGCGAGAAGGCGGACGCGGCCGCGGCCGCACTGCAGGCAGGCGGGGCGCAGGCCGACGCCCTGTTCTCCGACCCGCGCACCTCGGCCCGCGGCACCACGTTCGACGCGGCGAGCTCGCCGGACAACGCCAGCACCGTGCTGTTCGGCGTGCCGGTCGGCACCGTGGTCGCGTTCCAGCCGAGCCCGCAGCAGAGCACCTGGATCGTCGCGCGCGTGGTGGACCGGCGCACCGACGCCCCGTCCGACCCGGCCGCGGTGAGCAGCATCAGCCAGTCCCAGCTGGTCGCCATCGGCGAGCGGCTCCTCCAGCCCACCGCCGACCAGGTCGGCATCCGGGTCAACCCCCGCTACGGCGTGTGGGACCCGATCCAGCTGCGGATCGTCGGTGAGGACCAGCAGGTCGGCTCGATCCTGCCGCCCGTCGCGAGCTGATGAGTACGGGGATCGCGCAGCGCACGGTCGTCGTCCTGCCCGAGCGGTGGAGCGGTGTCCTGCCCGCTGCGGCCGTCCCGGCGTTGCGGACGGCCGAGCGGGTGCTGGCCGACGCCACCGTGCCCGACGACGTGGTGGCCGCCACCGGCGCGACCCGGGCCGACGGCTGGGGTGACGACGGGGCCACCGAGGTGCTGCTGACCACCGATCCCGCCCGGGCCGACGGCGCCGTGGTCGGTCTCCCGGACGGTGCCGCGCTGCTCGATGCCGTCGCGGTGATGGACCGGCTGCGCTCGCCCGGGGGCTGCCCGTGGGACGCGGAGCAGACCCACGAGTCGCTGCTGCAGTACCTGGTCGAGGAGTGCTACGAGCTCTACCAGGCGATCGAGGACGGCGACCGCGACGCCATCCGCGAGGAACTCGGCGACGTCCTGCTGCAGGTGCTGTTCCACGCCCGCATCGCCGCCGAGCACGGCACGCGGCCGTTCACCATCGACGACGTGGCGGGTGATCTCGTCACCAAGCTGGTCGGGCGGCACCCGCACGTGTTCGCCGGCAGCGAGCGGATCGACACCGCCGAGCGGCAGGAGCACCGCTGGGAGGAGCTCAAACGCGCCGAGAAGCAGCGCGAGTCCAGCGTGGACGGGGTGCCGCTCGGGCAGCCCGCCGTCGCGCTGGCGGCGAAGCTGACCAGCCGCACGGCCCGCGCGCACCTGCCGGCCGACCTGCTGCCGGCCGGTACGAGCGTGGGGGAGCAGCTCTTCGCACTCGCCGCGGCCGCGAAGCTCGCCGGGGTCGACCCGGAGGCCAAGCTGCGGTCGGCCGCGCGCCGGTTCGCCAATGCGGTGCGCGCGGCGGAGCGGGCCGCGGCGGCCGACGGCGCCGACCCGCACGCCCTCGACGCCGCGGGGTGGCGGCGCTACTGGCCGGCGCGGTCTGGCTAACCTGGTCGGGTGACCGCACGTCGTCGACGGCGCGTCCGCGCGATCGCGCTGGCCGTGCTCGGAATCGTGACGATGGTGGCGCTCATCGCGGTGTCGATCATCACGGCCCGGGACGGCCGCGACCACCGGCCGGAACGCCCGCAGCGGGGCGACGGGCTCACCGCGGCGGACGTCGACCCCGACACCCCCGTACCCCAACCACCGCCGCTCGCGCAGGGCACCGACCTCGCCGCGTGGTCCGCCGCCGCGGCCAGGCGCAGCGGGGTGCCGGCGCGTGCACTGCGCGCCTACGCGGCCGCCGAGCTGGCCCAGCGCTCCGACACCCCGGCGTGCCGGCTGTCGTGGAGCACCATCGCGGGCATCGGGCGCGTCGAGTCCGACCACGGCCGCTTCGGCGGGGCCACGGTCGACGACGACGGCGTGGCCCGCCCGTGGATCATCGGGATCCCGCTCGACGGCGCCGCAGGCGTGCGGGAGATCCGCGACACCGACGGCGGCCGCCTCGACGGCGACCCCACGTTCGACCGCGCCGTGGGTCCCATGCAGTTCCTGCCGACCACCTGGGCCACCTTCGGCGCCGACGGCAACGGTGACGGCGTGCGCGACCCGCACCAGCTCGACGACGCCGCACTGGCCGCGGCCCACTACCTCTGCGCCGACGGCCGCGACACGGCCAGCGGCGAGGGATGGTGGGCGGGCGTGCTCACCTACAACGCCTCCCTCGACTACGCCCGCCTCGTCTGGGCCGCCGCCGACCGCTACACCGAGGCCACCGCCGCCTGACCAGCACCGTCCGGTGAGTCGCGCACCCCTTGCGGGCGAGTCTCGCGTTCCACCGCGCGAAGCCCCCGTCTCGGCAGGTGAATCCCCCCGTCGCGGAGGGTCGGTCTCACGTCTCGCAGTGCCCGGCTCACCGGCGCGAATGCGCGATTCGCGCCGCTGAGCGCGAGACTCGCCTCGGGTAACGCGAGACTCGCCCGGGTGGACGCGGCGTTCGCGCTGGGGAGTCCTCAGGCCTCGAGGAGGGGTTGGCCCCAGTACTGGCCGTCGGCCAGCCCGGGCGGGCAGGCGAAGACGGCGGAGCCGGTGTGCTCCACGTACTCCATCATCTTGTCGCTGTTCGCCAGCGCCCGCTGCATGGGCACGAACTGGGCCTGCGGGTCGCGCATGAACGCCACGAAGAACAGCCCGGCGTTCAGGTGCCCCCGGCCGTCGCTGCCGTCGACGAAGTTGTAGCCGCGCCGCAGGATGCGCACGCCCCCCAGCGAGTCGGCCGACGCGAGGCGGATGTGGGCGTTCTCCGGGATGCGCGGTTCCCCGTCGGCGCCCACGGCGGCCAGGTCGGCGGCGTCGAACTCGCCGGTGGCGCCGAGCGGGGCGCCCTCGCCCTTCGTCCGGCCGATGATCGCCTCCTGCTCGGCGAGCGAGGTGCGGTCCCAGATCTCGATGTGCATCTGGATCCGGCGGGCCACGAGGTAGGTGCCGCCTGCGAGCCAGGACGGCCCGTCGGCGGGCTGCACCCACACGTGCCGGTCCAGCTCGGCCCCGTCCTCGGCCTTGAGGTTGTGGGTGCCGTCCTTGAACCCGAAGAGGTTGCGCGGCGTCGCCTGCGCCGTGGACGTCGACGACGTGCGCCCGAACCCGAGCTGCGACCAGCGCACGGCGGTGGTGCCGAATCCCATCCGGACGAGGTTGCGCACGGCGTGCACGGCGACCTGCGGGTCGTCGGCGCAGGCCTGGATGCACAGGTCACCGCCGGACAGGGCCGGGTCGAGCTGGTCGCCGGTGAAGTGGGGCAGCTCGGCCAGACCGGGCGGGCGGAGGGCGGGGTCGAGGCCGAGCCGGTCGAAGAACCCCGGCCCCACGCCGAACGTCAGCGTGAGCGACGCGGCCGGGAGCCCGAGTGCCTCGCCGGTGTCGGCGGGCGGGCCGTCCGGGTTGCCGCCCGTGGCCCCGCCGGGGGCGCTCTCCGCGCCCGCGGTCATGCGCTCGGCCGCGGTGGTCCACTTCTGCAGCAGTGCCCGGACGCGGTCACGGTTGTCGGTGCCGAGGTCCAGCGCGACGAAGTGCAGCCGGTCCTGTGCGGGCGTGGTGATCCCGGCCTGCCGGTCGCCCCGGAACGGCACGACCCCCTCGGCGGCGGGCGGGGCCGCGGCCGAGCACCCGGTCATGGCGCCGGTGCCGGCGAGCGCCGCCCCGGCGCCCGCCCAGCCGAGCAGCCGCCGCCGAGAGAGCCGCGCGCTCACGACGTGACGACCCCGGCCACCTGGCTGACCGGCTCACCGAGGGCGTCCACGGCCTCGGACATCCGCCGGACGTCGTCCTGGGTGAGGTCGGTGTAGAGCTTGTAGCCGTCGCCCGCGCGGTACTCCTCCAGCAGCGCGTCGACCGCCGCGAACTGCTCGTCGAGCTGCGGACCGAGCGTGGGGTCCTTCTCGTCGATCACCGGTCGGAGCGCGGCCACCGCACCCTGGGAGCCCTCGACGTTGGCCTTGAAGTCCCAGAGGTCGGTGTGCGAGTAGCGGTCCTCCTCGCCGGTGATCTTGCCGGTGGCGACCTCGTCGAGCAGCTCCTTGGCCCCGTTCGCGAGCTGGACCGGCGTGAGCTCGACCGTGGTGACCCGCGATTGCAGGTCCTGGATGTCGGCCAGCAGCTGGTCGGCGACCGCGGGCGCGTCGGGCTGCAGGCCGTCGACCCACAGGTCCTTCTCGAGCCGGTGGTAGCCGGTGAACCCGACACCCGGGTCGCGCTCGTCGTCCTCGCGGCCGTCGATCTTCGGGTCGATGTCGCCGAACGACTCGGCGACCGGCTCGATCCGCTCCCAGTACGTCCGCGCGACGGGGTACAGCGCCTTCGCCTGCTCGGCGTCGCCCGCCTTCACGGCGTCGACGAACTCCTGCGTCT
Source organism: Pseudonocardia adelaidensis (assembly GCF_039543345.1). Taxonomy (NCBI): domain Bacteria; kingdom Bacillati; phylum Actinomycetota; class Actinomycetes; order Pseudonocardiales; family Pseudonocardiaceae; genus Pseudonocardia; species Pseudonocardia adelaidensis. The sequence goes on from NZ_BAABJO010000041.1 coordinate 68,284, forward strand.
TCGGGACGAGCGCCTCGATCTGGGAGGTGACCCACCGGTGGTAGCCGGTGGTGGCCTCGGCGAGCTTGGTGTTGTCGTCGACGGACCGGCCTGCCGAGCCGGTGACCGTGAACGGCTCGCGGATCCCGTCGCCGACCATGCCGGGCTTGCACGCCGTGGTGTACGTGCCGCCGTCGGGCACCTCGACGATCAGGTCGCGGGTGAGACCCGGACCGATGTTCTCGACCTCGCCCATGATCCGGTCGCCCGTGCCGTAGAGGTAGAACTCGGTGATCTTGTCACCGGCATTGCGAACGGAGAACGTGATCGTGCCGGCGGGTGCCCCGCCGGCGCCGATCTCGCAGCTGTCGTCGGCGGCCGTGACGGCGATCGCGCCGCCGCCGTCGGGGGCGCCTGCGGGCGGCGCGGTGCTCGTGCAGGCCGCGAGCGCGGCCGCCGCGCCGATCGATGCGGCCGTGAGAACGGCGGCACGGGATGCACGGAACGTGCGGGACATGGTGCTCCTCGAGCGGATCAGGTGGTGGGGGCCGCGGCGCGGGTCCGTTGGGGTCGGAGGAACAGCGGGAGGACGACCGCCACGTAGGCGACCCAGACGATCGCCTCGACCACCGTGGTCTGCGGGGAGAAGTTGAAGATCCCCTTCAGCAGGGTGCCGTGCCACGAGTCCGGCGGGACCGCGGTGCTGACGTCGAACGCGAGCGTGGTGAGGCCCGGCAGGATCCCGGCCTCCTGCAGGTCGTGCACGCCGTAGGCGAGGATGCCGGCCGCGACGAAGATCAGCAGCACCCCGGTGACGGTGAAGAACCTGCCCAGGTTCAGGCTGATCGCGCCGCGGTAGATGAGGTAGGCGAGCACGATCGACGCCGCGATGCCCACGAGGAAGCCGATCAGCGGCTGGGTGGTCTCGCCCGCGGCCTGGGCGGCCGTGAAGAAGAACAGCGCGGTCTCGAGCCCCTCGCGGCCGACGGCGAGCGTGGCCATCACGACCACGGCGGCCGGTCCCATCGCGAGCGCGCCTTCGAGCCTGCCGCGCAGCTCCGCGGAGATCGACCGGGCGGCGCGGCGCATCCAGAAGATCATCCAGGTGACGAACCCGACCGCGATGATGGAGAGTCCGCCCCCGAACGCCTCCTGCGCCTCGAAGGTCAGCTGCTGCTGCGCGAGTGCCAGCGCGAGCGTGACGCCGACGCTGACCGCGACCGCGATCCCCACGCCGAGCCACACCTTCGGCAGCTCGGAGCGCCGGCCGGTGCGTACCAGGAACGCGACGAGGATGCTCACCACGAGACCGGCCTCGAGGCCTTCCCGTAGTCCGATGAGTGCGTTTCCGAGCACGCCGCTCCCTGAGGTCAGGCTCTCCACTGGCTCGGTGAGGCTAGCCTGTGTCCTGGAAGCAGGGGAAGGGTCACGCGGAGCACATCACCGCAGCTCGGTCGTGGCTCGTCGGCTCAGTCCGGATCGTCCGGATCGCCGTCACCGGTCACCGCTATCCGGGCGCGCAGCTCGCCGAGCGCCTCCTGGTACTCCGGGCGCGGGTCCATCGCGGCCGCCATCTTCAGCTGCGCGTGCGCCTCCGCGAGCCGTCCCTGCCGCTGCAGGGCCTTGCCGAGTGCGAAGCGCGCGTAGTGGTCGGCCGGGTCGAGATCGATCACCCTGCCGAACGCCTCCTCCGCGCGCCGCAGCTGCGCGGAGTTCAGGTAGGCGCGACCCGCGAGCAGCTGCACGGACGCGTCGTTGGGCTGGCTTTCCAGGACCGGGGACAGTGCCTGCAGCGCGTCGAGCGGCCGGCTGCGCGCGATCAGCATCTCGGCGCGGCGGAACGACTCGAACAGGCCGTCGGATGCTGGCTGGCTCGTCATGGTCGTTCCTACGTTAGGTGTCGTCGCCGCGATCTGCGAGAGGTGACGATGCGACCCACGGGCAAACCGCGGGCGACGTGCGGGTTCCTCCACGGGCTCCGCGCACCCGCCGACTAGGCTGGCCCCCCGGACGAGCGAACCTTTCCGAGCAAACCTTTCGAGGGAGCACTGGTGGCGGTCATCGAGCAGGTCGGCGCACGCGAGATCCTCGACTCGCGGGGCAACCCGACGATCGAGGTCGAGGTCGCGCTCGACGACGGGACGCTGGCGCGCGCCGCGGTCCCGTCGGGCGCGTCCACGGGTGAGCACGAGGCGGTCGAGCTGCGCGACGGCGACCCACTGCGCTTCGGCGGCAAGGGCGTCGAGAAGGCCGTCTCCGCGGTGCTCGACACGATCGGTCCCGAGCTCACCGGCATGGAGGCCGTCGACCAGCGCCTCGTCGACCAGCGCCTCGTCGACCTCGACGGCACTCCGGACAAGTCGGCGCTCGGCGCCAACGCTCTGCTCGGCGTGTCGCTCGCCGTCGCGAAGGCCGCGGCCGAGTCGTCCGGACTGGAGCTGTTCCGCTACGTCGGCGGCCCCAACGCGCACGTGCTGCCGGTGCCGATGCTGAACATCCTCAACGGCGGCGCGCACGCCGACACGTCCGTCGACGTGCAGGAGTTCATGATCGCGCCGGTCGGTGCCGACTCCTTCAAGGAGGCGCTGCGCTGGGGCGCGGAGGTCTACCAGTCGCTGAAGGCCGTGCTCAAGAGCAAGGGCCTGCCCACCGGGCTGGGCGACGAGGGCGGCTTCGCGCCCGACCTGCCGGGCACTCGCGCCGCGCTCGACCTGATCGCCGAGGCGATCGACAAGTCGGGTTACACGCTGGGTCGCGACGTCGCGCTCGCGCTCGATGTGGCCGCCACGGAGTTCCACTCCGACGGCGTCTACTCCTACGAGGGCGAGAAGCTGAGCTCCGAGCAGCTCTCGGCGGTGTACGCGGAGCTCATCGAGGCCTACCCGCTGGTCTCGATCGAGGACCCGCTGTCCGAGGACGACTGGGACGGCTGGGTGGAGCTCACCACCGCGATCGGCGACAAGGTCCAGCTCGTGGGCGACGACCTGTTCGTCACCAACCCGGAGCGGCTCGACGAGGGCATCAGCCGGGGCGCGGCCAACGCGCTGCTGGTCAAGGTCAACCAGATCGGCACGCTGTCGGAGACCCTCGACGCCGTCACGCTCGCGCAGTCGTCGGGCTACCGCTGCATGATGAGCCACCGGTCGGGCGAGACCGAGGACACCACGATCGCCGACCTCGCCGTGGCCACCGGGTGCGGGCAGATCAAGACCGGAGCTCCGGCCCGTTCGGAGCGCGTAGCGAAGTACAACCAGCTGCTGCGCATCGAGGAGGCGCTGGGCGATGCCGCCCGGTACGCGGGCGACCTCGCGTTCCCGCGCTACAGCTCCTCGGCGGAGGCCGGGGCCTAGGAGCGGGATTGGCACGGGACGTGGGGGACGAGCGGGCACGGGCACGCGGGGAGCGCACGCGCCGCACCCCGCGCCCCCGTCGCACCGGCATCGGCACCCCTCGCCGCCGCGGCCGGGAGCCGAAGCTCACCCGGGTGCCCCGTGCCCGCGGCGTCGTCGCGGCCACCACCGGGTTCCTCGGCCTGTCCTCGACGAAGCGGGCCGCGATACTGGCGCTCGTCGTGTGCGCGCTCGCCCTCACCGTCGCGGTGCCGCTGCGCAACTACGTGGCCCAGCGCCAGGAGCTGGCCGCGGTGTCGGAGCAGCAGCAGGTGCTCGCGGCGGAGGTCGCCCGGCTCCAGCAGGAACGGGCCCGGCTGTCGGACCCGGCCGAGATCGAGGCGCAGGCCCGGTCCCGGCTCGGGTACGTCATGCCCGGGGAGGTCCCGTACGTCGTGCAGCTGCCGGTTGCGCCCGGCCCCGACCCGGCGGACGCCGCCAACTCCGGCGTCCCGTGGTACCGGGTGTTGTGGCGGGAAGTGGCGGAAGGACCGCGGTGAGCAGGCAGGACGAGATCGCCGATACGGACGTCGCGGCCGTCACCGCGCAGCTGGGGCGCAAGCCGCGCGCGGTGCGCGAGGTGGCGCACCGCTGCCCCTGCGGGCTGCCGTCGGTCGTGAAGACGTCACCACGGCTGGAGGACGGCACCCCGTTCCCCACGCTCTACTACCTGACCTGCTCCCGGCTGAACTCCCGAATCGGCGGCCTCGAGGCGTCCGGGCGGATGCGGGAGATGACCGAGCGGCTCGCCGAGGACCCCGAACTGGCGGCGGCCTACCGCCGCGCGCACGAGGCGTACCTCGCCGAGCGCGACGCGATCGAACCGCTCGGCACCGACGTCAGCGCAGGCGGCATGCCCGGGCGCGTGAAGTGCCTCCACGTCTGCGCGGCCCACGCACTCGCGGCCGGGCCCGGGGTGAACCCGTTCGGCGACGAGGCGCTGGCCGAGATCGGCGAGTGGTGGCGGTCGGGTCCCTGCGTCACCCCCTGACGACCGGAGATCAGCTCGGAAGGGCCACGTCGAGCCCTGCCAGCCGGGCCGGGTCGGCGATCACCTCGTAGGAAGTGATCCGCCCGTCGGCGAACGTGAAGACGAGCGCGGCGACCAGCCGCCCGCCCGGGGCGACGATCGCCCCCACCGAGCCGTCCACCAGCGCGAGCTCGGCGTACCGCGCGCGCTGCGGGGAGAGCATGCGCGCCTGTGCCGCGACCTCGCGGGCGCCGCGGAGCACCGCGGGCGCGCCCGGGGGGAGGGCGACGGCGTCGGCTCGCCGCTCGACGTCGGGGGCGAGCACGGCGAGCAGCGTGTCCAGGTCGGCGCGGCGGATGGCGTCGAGGAACGCCTCCACCAGCCGTCGGTGCCCCGCGAGGTCGGCCGGCAGCGCGTCCTCGGGCACGCGCACCTTCTGCCGCGCCCGACTGGCCAGCTTCTTGGCGGTGTCCGGCGACCGCGACAGCACCGGGCCGATCTCGGCGAACGCCAGCCCGAACACGTCGTGCAGCACGAACGCGACCCGCTCGGCGGGCGCGAGCCGGTCGAGCACGACCAGCAGCGCCCGTCCGACGGAGTCCGCCAGCTGGGCCTCCTCCTGCGGGTCGGGGCTCGCGACGTCCCGCCGGTCCGGTAACTCGGAGCCCACGGGCCGCTCGCGCCGCGCCGCCCGTGCCCGCAGGGCGTCCAAGCTCACCCGGGAGACGACCGTCGTCAGCCACCCGGGGAGGTTCTGCACGCCGCTGGTGTCGGCGCGGCTGAACCGCAACCACGCCTCCTGCACGGCGTCCTCGGCCTCGCCGGCCGAGCCGAGCAGCCGCAGCGCCACGGCCTGCAGGTGCGGGCGGTGCTGCTCGAACACCTCGGCGTCACCCATCGATCCCTCCATCCGTCAACCACCTGACGGACCGGACCGCGCCGAGGTGACATGGTGCCCACTGTCAGGGTGTGACCCGGGCCACCAGCTCGGCGGCCTGCGCCTCGGCCGGCAACGTGCCGGACGTCCGCCAGGGCCCGTCGGGCAGGAATCGGCTTGCGACGAACGCTCGTGCCACCTCGTCGGGGGCGTGCCGCAGCAGCAGCGAGCCCTGCAGGCACAGCGCGAGCATCTCGGCCAGCCGGCGGGCCCGGCGCTCCTCGCGGGCGCGCAGCTCGGTGCGCAGCTCACGGACGCCGCGGTCGAACCAGGAGTCGCGCCCCGACGCCGACTCGATCTCGGCGAACACGGCGTCGACCGACTCCGGGTCCCGGGTGACGGCGCGCAGGACGTCGAGCGCGGTGACGTTGCCCGAGCCCTCCCAGATCGAGTTCAGCGGCGCCTCCCGGTAGAGCCGCGGCATGCCCGACTCCTCGACGTAGCCGTTGCCGCCGAGGCATTCGAGGGCCTCCGCCACCACGGCCGGCGTCCGCTTGCAGACCAGGTACTTCGCCGCCGGCAGCGCGAGGCGCAGCAGCAGCCGCTCCTCGCGGTCGACGGCCCCGGCGAGCCGGATCGCCAGCGCGGTGGCGGCCTCGGACTCCAGCGCGAGGTCGGCGAGCACGGCCTGCATCAGCGGGGTATCTGCGAGCCGGGTGCCGAACGCGCTGCGGTGGGCCACGTGGTGGGCGGCCTCGGTGAGGGCGGCCCGGGTGAGCGCCGCCGAGCCGAGCACGCAGTCCAGCCGCGTCATCGACACCATCTCGATGATCGTCTGCACGCCCCGGCCCTCGTCGCCGAGGCGCCAGCCGGTGGCGCCGGCGTACTCGATCTCGGCCGATGCGTTGGACCGGTTGCCCAGCTTGTCCTTGAGCCGTTGCAGCAGGATCGCGTTGCGCGTGCCGTCGGGCAGCACCCGGGGGAGCACGAAGCAGGTGAGCCCGCCCGGGGCCTGCGCGAGCGTGAGGAACAGGTCGTTCATCGGCGCCGAGGTGAACCACTTGTGGCCGACGAGCCGGTAGGTGCCGTCCGAGGTGACGGTGGCGGTGGTGGTGCCGGCGCGCACGTCCGAGCCGCCCTGCTTCTCGGTCATCGACATCCCGGCGAGCAGGCCCGCCTTGGTGGACGGCTCGGCGAGCCCGAACTCGTAGGTCGTGGAGCGCAGGCCCGGCTCGTACCGGCCGGCGAGCTGCGGGTCGCGGCGCAGGGCGGGAACCGCTGCGTACGTCATCGAGATCGGGCAGCCGTGCCCGGGCTCCAGCTGGCTCATCAGGTAGAAGCCGGCGGCCCGCGCGACGTGGGCACCCGTGCCCGGTTCGGCCACCCACGGCGCCCCGTGCAACCCCCAACCCACCGACGTGCGCATGAGCCAGTGCCACGACGGGTGGAACTCGACCTCGTCGGTGCGGTGGCCGTACCGGTCGTGGGTGTGCAGCACGGGCGAGTGGGTGTTGGCGAGGCGGGCGTGCTCGCGGGCCTCCGGCCCCGCGACGACGGCGGCGAGCTGCCGCAGCGCCGGCAGCGCCTCCTGCGCGCCCTCCCGGGCGACCGCGTCGGCCAGCGCGGGATCGCAGGCCAGGAGGTCGGCGTCGGCGAGCGGGGGCGGCTGGTTCTCGACGCGGTGCGTGCGGTGGTCGCCGGGCCGCAGCGGTGGCTCGGCGGAGCGGGTGGGTTCGGACCGGTCGCGGCCGTTGTGGCTGGCCTGGGCCGGGATCGTCGGCGCGGAACGGGCCGGAGCGCCCCCCTGCTCCTTCCTGTTCGGGTCCACGCGCCGAGGGTAGCGGCCGCCGGCTGCCTTGGGACCCGTTTGCGCCGCGTACGGTGACCTTCGACAGGGGGAGGGCGCATGGCACGGGTGGCCGCCATCGACTGCGGGACGAACTCGATCCGCCTGCTGGTCGCGGACGTGACCACCGGATCGGACGGGGTGCCCGCGCTGCGCGACGTGCACCGCGAGACCCGGATCGTCCGGCTCGGCCAGGGCGTCGACGCGAGCGGCAGGCTCGTGCCCGAGGCGATCGAACGCACCCGTGCCGCACTCGCCGACTACACCGCCGTGCTGCGGCGCAAGGGCACCGAACGCGTGCGGATGGTCGCCACCAGCGCCACCCGCGACGCCGGCAACCGCGAGGACTTCTTCGGGATGGTCCGGGCCACCCTCGGCGTCGACGCGGAGGTGATCTCCGGGGACGAGGAGGCGCAGCTGTCGTTCACCGGTGCGGTCGGGGACCTCGACCCGGACGACGGGCCCTTCGTCGTGGTGGACGTCGGTGGCGGGTCCACCGAGCTCGTGGTCGGCACTCTGGAGCCGGGCGGGGCGGCGGTCCGCGCCGCCCGGTCGGTCGACATCGGCAGCGTGCGGATCACCGAGCGGTGCCTGCACGGCGACCCGCCCACCGCGGAGGAGGTGGCGCAGGCGCGCGAGCTGGCCACCCGCGTCCTGGACGACGCGTTCGATGCCGTGCCCGTCGGCGGCGTGCGCACGTGGGTGGGCGTCGCGGGGACGGTCACCACGCTGTCCGCGGTGGCGCTGGACCTCGCGGAGTACGACCCGGACGCCGTGCACCTGTCCCGGCTCGGGCGTGGCGAGCTGCACCGGGTCGCCGAGGACCTGCTCGGGATGTCCCGGGAGGAGCGCGGCCGCCACGGCGGCATCCACCCGGGCCGGATCGACGTGATCGGCGGTGGCGCGCTGATCGTCGACGTGCTCGCCACCGAGCTGCACGCACGCGCGGGAGTGGACGAGCTCGTGGTGAGCGAGCACGACATCCTCGACGGGATCGCCCGCTCGATCGCCTGACGCCCCCGCCGTCGGACTGATGGGCCACCGGCCGAGTTTGCCGAGGTATTGCCTTCGGCGACCCGCGGGGTGTCCCGCGCCCACCTAGCGTCGGGAACATGGGTGTTCCCGGTGTCGCAGATCGCCTCCGGCGCCATCCGGGCCTGCTCGAGCCGGTCGTGGTCATCGTCGCCCTGTTCGGCGGGCACCTCGCGGTGGTCGCCGCGGTCCAGGGGGCCGGTGGCGTCACGCCCCTGGACGCCGGTGTGCACGCGTGGTTCGTCGAGCACCGGTCGGCGCTGCTCGACCCGGTGATGATCGGGGTCAGCGCGGTCGGGGGCACCGCGGGCATGGCCGCGCTCGCGATCCTCACCGCGGCCGTCCTGGTGCGCTGGGGGCACCGGGCGCAGGCGGTGATCGTGCTGATCGCCTGCGCGGGCGGCGAGGCGCTCGGCGACGTCGCGAAGCTGATCTACCAGCGGACCCGGCCGCCGCAGGCCGACTGGCTCGGGGTTGTGACGTCCTACTCGCTGCCGTCAGGGCACGCGCTGCTCGCCACCGTGACGGTCGGGATCGTGGCGGCCGTGGTGGTGCACCCGTGTCCGAGCCGCTCGGTGCGGACCGGGGTCGCCGCGCTCGCGATCGGGGTCGTCCTGCTGATCGGGACGAGCCGGCTGTACCTCGGGGTGCACTGGCCCACCGACGTCGTGACCGGCTACCTGCTCGGGGGCGCGTGGCTCGCCGTCTGCGTCCTGGGGCTCACCGTGGTCGAGCCGCAGCGCGCACCGGACGGCACGGACGCGCCGACGGTCCCGCTCCGGTGGTCGCGCGGCAGGCGGGCTCAGCGCATCTCCAGCCGGTAACCGTGCCCGCGCAGCGTCACGATCCGGGGTAGCCGCGCCCCGTCCGCGTACTCGGCGAGCTTGCGCCGCAGGGCCGCGACGTGCACGTCGAGCGTCTTGGTCGAGCCGAACCAGTTCGCGTCCCAGACGTCGGCCATGAGCGTCGCCCGAGGGATCGCGATCCCCGGTTCCGCGGCGAGCCGGGCCAGCAGCTCGAACTCCTTGGCCCGCAACGACACCTCGCGGTCGCCCACCGTCACCCGGCGGCGGGCGGTGTCGACGACGAGGTCGCCGATGGCGGTGGTGGGCGCGAGCGGTGCGGCCGGGGCGCCCCGGCGCAGGTGTGCGCGCAGCCGGGCGTGCAGCACGGCCAGCCCGACGGGCTTGGTCAGGTAGTCGTCGGCGCCGGCCTCGAGCCCCACCACGACGTCCATCTCGTCGGTGCGCGCGGTCAGGACGACGATCACGCAGCCGGGCTGGACGGCGCGCAACCGGCGGCAGACCTCCACGCCGTCGAGGTCGGGCAGGCCGAGGTCCAGCACCACCAGGTCGAAGCTGCGGCGCTCGGCGTCCTGCAGCGCGGCCTTCCCGCCATGCCGCCACACGACGGTGTGGCCGTGCGTGCGCAGGCTCGTCGAGAGCGCGCCGCCGATCGTCTCGTCGTCCTCGACCAGGAGCAGATCGGCCACGACGACAGCGTAGGGATGGCTCATCGCTCGGCGCTTCGCGCAGGCGCTGTGACATCGATTCGCTCGCACGCTCGCTCATCGCTCGGCCTCGCTGGGCTCGGCCGGCGCTTCGCGCAGGCGCTGTGACATTGATTCGCTCGCACGCTCGCTCATGGCGACCGTTGGAGCGGAATCGTGGGGGACGGCATCCGGGCGACCGAGACCGCACATGCCGTGGCGAGGGTCGGAGAGGGGATGCGTTCCTCCACGAAGATGCCGTGCCAGATGAGGAACACCAGCAGCGCCCAGATCCGGCGGCTGTGGTCGACCGTGCCGCGGCGGTGTGCGTCGAGCATGTCCTGCACCCCGGCGAGGTCCACCACCCGGTCGGCGCCCGAGGCGCGGACGAGGTCGCGGGCCCAGGGGTAGATCTCGTCTCGCAGCCAGTGCCGGATCGGCACCGGGAAGCCGAGCTTCGGCCGCCACAGCACGGCGTCCGGGACGATCCCGCGCAGCGCGCACCGCAGGGCGTACTTCGTGGTGCCCCCCGCGAGCTTCTGCTCCGTGGGGAGGCCCGCGGCAGCGGCGAACACCGCCGGGTCGAGGAACGGCACCCGCAGCTCGAGCGAGTTGGCCATCGTCATCTTGTCGGCCTTCACCAGGATGTCGCCGCGCAACCAGGTGAGCACGTCGACGTGCTGCATCCGGGCGACCGGGTCCCAGCCGGCCGACTCGGCGTAGATCGGCGCGGTGAGCGTGGTGTGGGAGCGGTGGGGGTCGTACCAGCGCAGGACGTGGGCGAGCTGGTCGTCGCGGAAGATGCGCGCGTTGCCGTAGTAGCGCTCCTCCAACGGCAGCGCCCCGCGGCGCAGCAGGTCCTTGCCGCGCACGCCGTCGGGCAGCGTGGCGGACAGCCGCCCGAGCGCGCCGCGCACCCCGTGGGGCAGCTTGGAGAACGGCGCGAGGGCGAGTGGCTCGCGGTATATCGCGTAGCCGCCGAACAGCTCGTCGGCCCCCTCGCCGGAGAGCACGACGGTGACGTGCTTGCGCGCCTCCCGCGCGATGAACCAGAGCGGGACGAGCGCCGGGTCGGCCACCGGGTCGTCGAGGTACCAGACGATCCGGGGCAGCTCAGCGGTGAGCTCCTCCGGCTCGACCACGCGCACGATGTGCTCGCTGCCGATCGCCGCGGCCGTCTCGGCGGCCTGCTGCACCTCGCTGTACCCCTCGTGCGCGAACCCGGCGGTGAACGTCAGGAGGCGGGGGTTGTGCTGTGTCGCGAGCGCTGCGATCGCCGTCGAGTCGATCCCGCCGGACAGGAACGCCCCGACCGGCACGTCGGCGCGCATGTGCACCGCGACGGAGTCACGCAGGGCGCCGGCGATCCGCGCGTGCACGGCCGCCGGTTCCGCGACCGGGTGGGCGGCCAGGCGGGGGCTGAAGTAGCGCGTGCGCCGGATCGCGCCGCCGGGGCGCACCGTGAACCACGTCCCTGCGGGGATCCGCCGGATCGCGGTGTGCATGGTCGCGGGTTCGGGGACGTACTGGAACGTCAGGTAGTCCTGCACCGCACGGGCGTCGACGTCGAGGTGCCGGGCCCGCGGGCCGAGCGCGGGCGCCAGCTGCAGGAGGCACTTCTTCTCGCTCGCGAACGCGGTGCCCGCCGGGCCGGCCGCGACGTAGAGCGGCTTGATCCCGAAGGGGTCGCGCGCCCCGAACAGCACGCGTTCGAGGGCGTCCCAGATGAGGAAGGCGAACATCCCCCGGAGCCGCTGGACGGCCGCCGGACCCCAGTGGGCGTACGCCGTGACGACGACCTCCGCGTCGCCGCTGGTGCGGAACCTGGCGCCGTGCCGGCGAGCCAGCTCGGCCCGCAGCTCGGGGAAGTTGTAGAGCTCCCCGTTGAAGACGATCGTGTAGCGGCCCGGGGCGTCGGGCGGGCCGTACGGCAGGGGTTGGTGCGATCCCGCGAGATCGATCACCGCCAACCGGTCGAACCCGAACACGACGTCGGCGTCGCGGTGGACGCTCGTCTCGTCGGGTCCGCGGTGCTGGGCCCACGGCAGGACCCGCTCGACGGCAGGCGCCAGCCGGGCCGCCTCCCGGTGAGCGGTGATCAGCGCGACCAGTCCGCACATGGCGTCAGCCGGTCGGGCCGAGGCCCGCCGCCGTTCGTTGCGCGAGCCCGACCCGCGCTGCCGTGGTCACCTGACCGACGCTAGGGACAGGCCGGTGCTCGCCCGCCCAAGCCGGGGTTAGAACAGGGCAAATTCCTCGACGGGCGGCGGATGTGCTCCGCTCACCGCTCGGGATGCGCCTGCGGCTCGGTCGCGCCGCCCGGCTCCGGCGTGCCGGGGGCGGGACGGTCGTGGCGCAGCTCGCCGGTCTCGGCCTTGAACACCCGCAGTGCCTGTCCCATCGACCGGGCGGCGTCGGGCAGGCGCTTCGCGCCGAACAGCAGCACGACCACGGCGATCAGGACCAACCAGTGGGTGGGGCTCAACTCTCCCATCGCGCGGGCCTCCTTCGCGTTCCCGTGCTCGACCGAGCGCGACCGGATCTGTTCGGTTGCGGCCCGACGCTACGCCGAGGTCCGCGCCGTGCACATCGCCGACGTGTGGTTCTTGCCCTGCTCTTGCCTTCGTCGACCGAGTGTTAACCGTTCGCCTCGTACGGTGACGGCATGCACCCGGAGGGCGCCGTCCTGCTCGCCGTGGCATCGGCGGTCCGGCACCCGGCGCCGAACCGGGCGGCAGCATGAGCGGCGAGGAGCACGAGTCGGCCGTGCGGGAGGTCGACCGGGAGCGCGCGGTGATGCGGATCCAGGCCGCCGTCGAGGCCGGCGTGCTCGACGTCGCCGAGGCGGGCCGCCGTCTCTCCGCCGTCCACCGCGCACCCGACCAGCAGCGGCTGCACCAGCTCGTCGCGGATCTCGACTTCCGCACGCGCCGGTCGACGGGTCGGGCGGTCCTGGTGCGGGCAGGCGTCCAGATCCTGCTGCTCGCGCTCGTCGCGGTACTGCTCGTCCACGCGTTCCTGCAGCTGACCGCTTCCGCGGCCCACTAGGTTCGGCCGGTGCGGAGAAGGATCGTCGGCCTGACGCTCGCGGCAGCGGTGCTGGCACTCGTGCTGTTCGGCCTCCCCCTCGCCGCGATCGTCGTCACCTACCTGCTCAACGACGAGACCAGTGAGCTGGACCAGATCGCCGACGTCGCGGCGCTCACCGTGGCCGTGGACCTGGCCGCCGGCCACGACCCCCACCTGCCGGGCGAGGCGGTGAACACGCAGGTGGCGCTCTACGACCGGGCAGGCAATCGGCTGCTGGGGACGGGCCCGGCCGCGGCGGACACCTCCGTCGTCGAGGTGTTGGGGGGCAGCGGCGCGGACACCGCCGACGACGGCATCGTCGCCGTCCCGGTGATCGGCGACGACCCGCGGGCGGGCGCGATCCGCGTCTCCTCCGACCCGGTCCGGGTCTACGCGGAGGTCGCGCTGGCGTGGGGCGCGATGCTGGCGCTCGCGGTCGCCGCCCTCACCGTCGTGTGGCTCGTCGCGCGCCGGCAGGCCGGCAACCTCGCGGGCCCCCTGGAACGCCTCTCCGCCGCCGCACGCAGGCTGGGCGAGGGCGACTTCACCGCGCGCACGGCCCGCGTCGGCATCCCGGAGATCGACTCCCTCGGGGCGGACCTCGACACCACAGCGGAACGGCTCGGCGACCTCGTCGCCCGGGAACGGGCGTTCACCGCGGACGCCTCCCACCAGCTGCGCACCCCCTTGGCAGGGCTGCGGCTCACGCTGGAAGCGGCGCTCGACGGTCCGGTCTCCGCCGACCCGAACCGGCTCCGCGACGCCGTCCGGAACGCGCTCGGCGCTGCCGACGGCCTGCAGCGCACGGTGGACGACCTCCTCGCCCTCGCCCGGGACACCCACGAGCCGCGTGCCGAGGTCACCGTCGGGGCACTGCTGCGCGACGGCACGCAGGGCTGGCGGGCGAGCGCGGACGCGGCGGGCCGGTCGATCGAGGTCCGCGCCGACCCCGGTCTGCCCGCCGCCGCGGCGTCGCCCGCCGCGATCCGGCAGGTGCTCGGGGTTCTGGTCGACAACGCCGTCCAGCACGGCACGGGCCGCATCGACGTGCACGCGCGGGACGCCGCGGGAGCGCTGGCGATCGACGTCTCCGACGAGGGGACGGGGATCACCGGCCCCGCGAGCGAGCTGTTCACCCGGCGAGCGCCCGCGGCCCGTGGTCACGGCATCGGGCTGGCGCTGGCCAGGAGCCTGATCGAGGCCGAGGGCGGGCGGCTCGTGCTGAGCGCCACGGACCCGACGACGTTCACCCTGCTGATACCGGCTGCCGAGGATCCGGTGATGCCCTCCTGACCCGTTCTTTTGCCCACCGTTAACCCTGGCCTGTCCGCCTGCGGAACCGGAGGCCCTAGCGTCCAGGTGAGGGGCAGCGGCCGGGGGACGGGAACGCGCATGACCGACGCCGAGCGGAGGGGCCGGCCGGCACCGGGATGTCCGGCCCACTCCGGGCTGCCCCGGCGGGCGTTCCTCGGCGTGCTCGGGGTGGGGCTCCTCGCCTCGTGCGCGTCCCGGCCGCCGCAGCCGGGCGCGCCGGCGGCGGATGCCCTCGCGCCACCGGCGCCGACCGAGCCGCCGATCCCGCCCGCCAGTCCGGGACCGTCGAGAACGCTGTTCTCCGGGCCGGCGGCCGGCGGGCGCATCGCCCTCACGGTCGACGACGGGACGTGCGCCGACTGCGTGCGCGGCTACGTCGACTTCGTCCAGCGGTCCGGGATCCACCTCACGTTCTCCCCGAACGGCACCTACGGCCGGGAGTGGGAGCCGCACGCAGCCAGGCTCGCCCCGCTGATCGCGGCCGGCCAGGTCCAGGTCATGAACCACACCTTCAGCCACCTGAAGCTCACCACGCTGCCGGACGACCGGGTCCGCAGCGAGCTCGAACGCAACGAGGAGTGGGCCGAGCGGGTCTTCGGCGTCACCACGCGCCCGTACTACCGCCCGCCGTACGGGGTGCACGACCCCCGGGTCGACGGGATCGCGGCGGAGCTCGGCTGGACCCGCAGCGTCCTGTGGAGCGGCTCCTACTCGGACTCCACCACGATCACGCCCGAGTTCCTGATGGCACAGGCCGAGAAGTACCTGAAGCCCGGCACGATCATGCTCGGGCACGCCAACCACCCCACCGTCCTCGGGCTCCTCGACCGCATCGAGAATCTGATCCGCGAACGTGGCCTGCAGCCCATGACGCTGGACGAGATGTTCGGCACGAGCCGGGCGGGCGGAATTGCCTGACGTCGCCCCGCGCGGATCGCACGAGACCGGAACTCGCGGACGACGAACGGTTCGCGGACCGCGGCTCTCCGGGGCCGCGATGGTGGCCGTCGCCCTGTGCACGGCCCTGACGCTGTGCACCGCGTGCGGATCCGATGCGGCGAAGGCGAGCCTGGAGCCGCCGCCCTCCCCGGCACCGGCGACCGCCCCGAAGGGCGACGCGCTGCCGGGGATGCCTGCCGTGACCGACGCGCACAACGTCTACGCCCAGGCCGGCGCCGGGATGCTCGCGGATGCCGTGAAGTCGGCGAAGCCGCTGGTCTACGTGCCGCACACCAAATCGGGCGAGGTCCGGGTGATCGATCCGGCCACCTTCGTCGCGGTCGGCGCGTACCGGATCGGCGGCGAGCTGCAGCACGTCGTCCCGTCGTGGGACTTGACCGCGCTCTACGCCACCGACGACACCGGTAACAAGATCGTCCCGTTCGACCCGGCCACCGGCACCCCCGGCGCCGCGATCCCGGTCACCGACCCGTACAACATGTACTTCACGCCCGACGGGGCGGCCGCGATCTCGGTGGCCGAGGACCTGCGGCGGCTGGTCTTCTACGACCCCCGCACCTGGGCCGAGCAGGGCGAGCTGCCCGTGCCGGACTGCGCGGGGATCGACCACGCCGACTTCACCCCCGACGGGCGCACGGCCGTGTTCACCTGCGAGTTCGCCGGCCGCGTCGCCGTCGTCGACATCGTGGGCCGGACGCTGCTGCGCATGATCGACATGCCGCACCGCAACACGCACATGGGCCCGCAGGACATCAAGCTCGCCCCGGACGGCTCGGTCTTCTACATCGCCGACGCCGACCAGAACGGGCTCTGGGTGCTCGACGGCGCCG
>NZ_BAABJO010000042.1:0-83292 GCF_039543345.1 Pseudonocardia adelaidensis
CCACGCGGTGATCCACGATCACGGCTACCGGATCCGGCGGCTGGCCGGGCGCTGGGAGTTCCTGCGCCCGGACGGCTCACCGGTCCCGGCGGTGGCGGCGCCGCTGACCGGCAACGCCGAAAGCCTGGTCGAGATGCACACCCGGGCTCGGCTGCGGATCGATCACCGCACGCTGACCCCGGACTGGGACGGCGACCGCCTGGATCCCGAACCCATCCTCGACGTGCTGCTACCCCGCCGGATCAAGACCGCAGCCTGAACGCCCGGGGGCGCGTTCCGCGGAACGCGCCGGACGATCGAGGAGGCCCGGGAAAGGGACGGGACCACAGAATTCGGTGTGGTCCCAACCCAGCCACCCGCCCAGCGCACGTACGAGGTGCACCGGGGCGGCCGCGCCGGAACACCCGCCCGGTGTCGATCTCATCGGCGGCGAGGTGACCGGGCACGCCCACGAGAGGAAGATCGCGATCGGCGCTCGTCGTCAGGCCCTGTTCGACGGCTGGAGGAGCGGGATCATCACCTCGTCCGCGATCTCGTCGATGACCTGGTCCGGGATCGGGACCCCTCGGGTGATGAAGTGGTACCGCAGCAGGGCGTGCCCGGTCTCCAGCCTGCGTTCCGTCACGGCGGACGGGTCGACCTCGCCGCGGGCGACCGCGCGGCGCACGATCTCCCGCATCGACGCCTGGCTGTTGCCGCGCGCGTAGGAGCGCACCTGCCGCGCCTTGTCCTGGTCGCCGAGCGCGTCGCTCAGCACCCCACCCAGCGCCTGGCCCGCCGGTCCGGCCAGCTGCCCGGCGACCGCGCGCATCATGGCGACGAGGTCCCCGCGCAGGCTGCCGGTGTCCGGCGGTGAGGCGGAGTCGGGGAAGACGTGGTACACCGCGTCCATCACCAGCTCGACCTTGCTGGGCCAGCGCCGGTACAGCGACGCCTTGCTCGCACCGGCGCGCTCGGCCACCCGCTCCACCGAGAGCCGCGCGTAGCCCACCTCGGAGAGCTCGGCGAGCGTGGCCTCGAGGATCGCGGTCTCCAGGGCGGCCCCGCGCCTGCGGGGCCGCTTGCGGTGGTCGAGGTCCGCTTCCGCGGTGATCGGAGAGGTCACGGCACTAGTTTCCCGTGACCCGGCCGGTGTCGCCGTCGACCGTCACGACCTGGCCGTCGACGAGGAGGCTCGTGCCGGTGGCCGAGCCCATCACGGCCGGGATCCCGTACTCCCGCGCGACGATCGCGGCGTGCGACCCGCTGCCGCCGGTGTCCACGACGACGGCGGCCGCCCGCTGGAAGAGCGGCGTCCACGACGGGTTCGTGTACGGGCAGACGAGCACGTCGCCGCTGCGCAGCCGCCCGAACTCGGCTGCCTCGCGGATCACGCGGACCGGACCGGTGGCCCGCCCGCCGCTCGCCGGGGTGCCGGTGACCAGGGCGTCGCCCGCGGGCGTCCGGCCGGGGAAGAGGACCGAGGGCGCGATGAGCGGTACGCCCGCCAGCTCGGCGCGGCGCGCCGACCGGGCCCGCACCGCGTCCCGCACCCGCTCCGCGTCGGCCGGGGGGAGCGTGGCGGGCTCGCCGAGGCCCTCCAGCTCCTCGAGGCGCAGGTGCAGCACGTCGTCCGCATCCCGCAGCACGCCCGCAGCGGCCAGCCGGCGGCCCATCTCCAGCACGGCGTGGCGCAGCACCGGGAGCACGCGCGTGCCGTGGAAGTGGGTGTCCTCGCGGAAGGCGATCCCGGCGCGGGTCTCGGCGAGCAGCCTTCGCACGCGCCGTTCGGAGCGGGTCACGCGCACCAGCGGGTGCGCCAGCAGCCGGCGTTCGGCCTCCTCGGCACGGTCGGCCGCCGGTGCCGGTGGAGCGTCGTCCACCAGGACCTTCACCATGGCGAGCACGGAGGCGGGAGCGTCACCCCACGTCGGCGTGGACATCAGCAGCGGGCTCGCCGTCTCGCGGTGGCCGTACTCGGCGAGGAACGCCGCGAACGCCGCCCGGAAGCCGGCGAACGCCGGGTCTTGCCCGATCCGCTCCGCGAGGGCCTCCGGTTCGAGCCCGAACACGGCACGCAGCGCCCCGTCGGCGCGCACGCGCTCGGCGAGCCGCAGCAGCTCCCGGTTGGCGTCCTCGGTGCGGGTGCGCGTGCCGAGCGTCAGCCCGGAGAGGTCGCGCCGGCGCAGCAGAGCCTGCAGCACGCGCAACCGCACCAGGTCGAGCGCGACCCGGGGCAGGTAGTCCACCCGCAGGTCCGTGACGGCGTCCACGACGTCGAACGTGCGCTGGGGCAGCCTGCGCAGCTCGTCCCAGCCGAGCGCGCGCACGTCGACGGCGGCGAGCTCGCGGGCCTCCCGATCGAAGCGGACGAACCGGGGGTCGCGCGTCCAGCCCGCCGGGCGGTAGCGCCGGACCCGCGGCAGGTTGCGGGCCGGCGCGCTGAGCACCTTCCGGGTGGGCCGCGGCCGCGGTGGGACGTACCGGTCGACGACGCCGTCGGACTCGGGGAGCACGTCGGCGAAGTCGAGCTCCACGCCGGGGATCTCCGCGAGCATCCGGTGGACCATGCGCCCGATGCCCCGCTGGATCCAGCCGCTCGTGTCCATGGGGTACGGCCGCACCGGCAGGTACTCGACGATCTGCGGGCCGGTGACGCGCTGGATCCGGGACAGGCGGATCGGCGGTGGCGGCAGCGCGGTCATCGGGCGGGCCTGCACGAGCCACAGCCGTCCGGCCGCCCACGCCCACTCGATGTCCTGCGGCCGCCCGAAGTGCTCGGCCACCCGCCGGCCCAGCGTGGCGAGCTCGGCGAGCACCGCATCGGGCAGCTCCTCGCGCGCCTCGTCGCCGCGGTGCTCGACACCGCCGCCCTCGACGCCACGCACCACGACCTCGCGCAGGCCAGGGCGCCGCTCCCGCACGTGCCCCCGCGCGTCGATGACGTAGTGGTCGGGCGTGACCAGCCCGGACACCACGGCCTCCCCGAGCCCGCTGCTCGCGTCGACGACCACCTCGCCGCGGTCGCCGCTCACCGGGTTGGCCGTGAACAGCACGCCCGCGAATGCGGCGGGCACCATCCGCTGCACCACGACCGCGATCCGCACGTCTGCGGGGTCGACGTCGCGGCGTGCCCGGTAGGCGATCGCCCGCTCGGTCCACAGCGACCCCCAGCAGCGGCGGACCGCGTCGATCAGCGCGTCCGGGCCGACGACGTTGAGGTAGGTGTCCTGCTGGCCGGCGAACGCGGCGCCGGGCAGGTCCTCCGCGGTCGCGCTCGACCGGACGGCCACCGGCCCGTTGCCGAGCAGCGCGTAGGCGTCGAGGATCGCCGTGCGCAGCTCGTCGGGGACGTCGACGGCGGCGAAGGCGGCCCGCAGCGCGGCGCCCTCGTCCTCCGCCGCGGTGGTGAGGGCCGGGCCCAGGTCGGCGTGCGCCACGACCGCCGCATAGGCGTCGGTGGTGATCACGGCGCCGTCCGGTACCGGGAACCCGGCGCGGACCAGCTCGCCGAGGTTGGCACCCTTGCCGCCCGCCGCCGCGACGTCGGCGCGGCCGACAGCGGAGAGCGGGAGCACGAACCCCGTGTCGGGACGGGTGGGCGCGTAGGTCATCGAGCGCTCCTTTCCGAGGTGTTGCCGGTGGTGTCGGCGACGTGCGCGGTGTCGCGCAGCGGCCGGGAGGGCAGTGCGACGGCCAGCACGAAGGCCAGCCCGAGCAGCGGGGCGACGAACCCGAACACCGGCGGGACGGCCGCGCCGAAGGCGTCGCGCACCGCGTCCGGCAGGTGGGCGAGCCGTTCCGGGTCGAAGGTGGTGGCGAGGCGCGGGTCGGTGCCCGGGGGGAGCGCCGCCGCGAACCGCGACGTGATCAGGGCGCCGACCGCGGCGACGCCGGTGCTCGCGCCGATCTGGCGCAGGAACGTCACGGCGGAGGTGGCCGCGCCGAGGTCGCGGTGCTCGGCCCCGTTCTGCGCGACCAGCACCATCACCTGCATGACCATCCCGACGCCCAGCCCGACCAGCAGCAGCGCGGCGAGCACCAGCGGTAGCGGCGTCGCGCGCCCGACGGTGCCCAGCAGGGCGAGGCCGAGCGCGGCGGTGGCCGTCCCGGCGACGGGGAACGCCTTGTAGCGGCCGGTGTGCGTGATGACCCGGCCGGACACGGTGGTGGTGACGAGGACGCCCGCCATCAGCGCGGTGACCACGAGACCGGCCTGCGTGGCCGAGGCGCCGCCGGCCACCTGGAGGTACGCCGGCAGGTAGCTGATCGCGCCGAACAGGGCGAAGCCGATCAGCGCGCTCACGGCGGTCGGGATCGCGATCGATCGCGTGCGGAACAGGCGCAGCGGCAACACCGGGTCGGCGGCCCTGCGCGCGGTGACGAGCCAGCCCACCGCGGCCGGCACGGTGGCCGCGGCGAGGAACGGCGTGAGGCCGCCCGTGCCGCTGCTGAGCAGGACCACCCCCGTCACCGTGAGCGAGAGCAGCAGGGCGCCGAGCACGTCGAACGGCGGGCGCTCGGGCGGCGCGGGCAGGCGCAGCGTGCGGGCGACGACGACCAGTGCCACCAGGCCGAGCGGCGGGTAGAGCGCGAAGAGCCAGCGCCATGTGAGGTGGTCGACGGCGAGCCCGCCCAGCAACGGGCCCCCCACCGCCGCGACGACGTACACCGCGCCGAGCCGGCCGAGGTAGCGCCCGCGCTCCCGCGGGCTCACCACCTCGCCGAGCACGGCCTGGGCCCCGATCATGAGCCCGCCGCCGCCCGCGCCCTGCACGATCCGCCAGGCCACCAGCTCGGGCATCGAGGTCGCCGTGGCGCAGAGGAAGGCGCCGAGCACGAAGACGACGATCGCGGCGAGCAGCACGGGCTTGCGGCCGTAGCGGTCGCCGAGCTTGCCGTGCAGCGGCATCGAGACGGTGGCGGCCGCCAGGTACGCCGTGATCACGGCGGGCATGAGGTCGAACCGGCCGAGGTTCGCGGCCACGGCGGGCAGGGCGGGCGCCACCGCGGTCTGGTCGAGGGCGCCGAGCAGCATCACGAGCATGAGGCCCGGCAGCACACGGCGCGCCATCTCGACTCCCTCTAGAGAACGGATCGTTCTCTAGGAGAAGATACTGTCCATGTTTAAGAAACGCAACGTTCACTTGCGCGACACCCTGGGACGCGGTCCGTCCGGGACGTAAGCTCTCCCCGTGCCCCGCTACGACTTCCGCTGCCGCGAGTGCGGCTCGACCTTCGAGGTCAGCCGCCCCATGGCCGATGCCTCCGAGCCGGCGCGCTGCCCGGACGGGCATGGCGACACGGTGAAGCTGCTCAGCACGGTCGCCGTCGGTGGGCGCGGCTCTGCTCCCGCTCCCGGGCCCGCCGCTGGCGGGTGCTGCGGGGGCGGCTGCTGCGGCTGACGCGGCCAGGAGTGTGCTTCAGCGCACTCCGTGGTGAGCCGGGACGACCAGCACCGGGCGGCACTGGCGCTGGATCATCGCGTGCGAGATCGACGGGTCCATGAGGCGCCCCAGCGCGCGGCGCAGGCCCTCCCCGCGGGATCCGACGACGATCAGGAGCGCGTCGTGCTCCTCGGCCGCGGTGCACAGCACGCGCGCCGGGTCCCCGTGGAGCGCCTCGTAGCTCCAGTCCACGGGCGAGCAGGCGAGCAGGCCCTCGACGTGAGCCTGCTCGGCGGCCACCGCCTCCGCGCCCCGTTGCTCCCAGTCCGGGGCGTCCGTGTTGACCGGGTAGTCGTTCAGGTCGACCACGTGCACCACGTGCAGCCGTGCGCCGAGCCGGCGCCCCAGGTCGACCGCGGCGAGGAGGGCGCGGTCGCTGGAGGGGTCGCGGCCGTGGCCGACCAGCAGCGTCGGCCCGGCCGTCCCATCGGCGTCGAAGGGGTTGCTCACGGCGTCCTCCCGGGTGGTGCCGCCCAGTGTCCTGGTCGGACCGCCACATGACCATCCCGAGCGCTGCCTGCCGGACGACCGGGGCCACCGGCAACCGGCGTCAGGGCACGCGGAGCAGCAGCAGCGAGCGCGGCGGCAGGGTGATGGTGGCGCCACCGAGGAGCGGGCGCGAGGTGGTCGGGACGCCGTCCGCGCGGGTGCTGTCCAGCTCCGGCGCGTAGGGGCCGCCCGCGGGGAGCGTGGCGGCCACCGCCTCCGTCCCCGCGTGCAGGAGCAGCAGCCACTCGCCGCGCAGGAGCCCGAGGGTGTGCAGCTGGGTGTCGTGCCAGTCGGACCCGCCGAGCCTGCGTCCGGACGGATGCCACCAGAGCACCTCGCCGTCGCGGTAGAACCGGTCGCGGTGCAGCGCGGGGGAACTCCGCCTGATCTCCGCGACCCGAGCGGTGAACGCCGCGAGCGCACCGCCGGCCATCGACCAGTCCACCCAGGACGTCTCGTCGTCCAGGCAGTACGCGTTGTTGTTGCCGCGCTGCGTGCGCCAGAGCTCGTCGCCGCCCAGCAGCATGGGGGTACCGGTGGACAGCAGCAGCGTGCCCAGCATCGCCCGCGCCGTGGCGAGCCTGCGGGCGGCGCGCACGGGGGAGGTGGTCTCGCCCTCCTCGCCGAAGTTCTGCGAGCGGTTGTCGTCGGTGCCGTCGCGGTTGTCCTCGCCGTTGCGCTCGTTGTGCTTGCGCCCGTAGGAGACCAGGTCGCGCAGGGTGAAGCCGTCGTGCGCCGTGACGAAGTTGATCGACGCCCAGGGCCGCCTCCCGGAGATCCGGTACAGGTCGGAGCTCCCGCTGAGCCGGGACGCGACCTCGCCGATGCTCCCGTGACCACGCCAGAAGTCTCGAACGGCGTCGCGGTAGCGCCCGTTCCACTCCGACCAGGCCACGCCGAACCCGCCCACCTGGTAGCCCTCGCCGGTGGCGTCCCACGGCTCGGCGATGAGCTTGACGCCCGTCAGCACCGGGTCGACGGCGATCGCCGTGAGCAGCGGCGCGTGGGGGTCGAAGGGGCCGGAGCGGGGCCTGCCGAGCACGCTGGCGAGGTCGATCCGGAAGCCGTCGACGCCCATCACCGTGACCCAGTACCGCATCGCGTCGCAGACCAGCCGGATGACGGTGGGCGAGCCGGCGTCGAGGGTGTTGCCGGTGCCGGTGATGTCGGCGTCCTGGCCGTCGCTGCGCAGCGCGTAGTAGGCGGGTGCGTCCAGGCCGCGGTAGCACAGGGTGGTGCCGCCGACCCCGCCCTCGGCGGTGTGGTTCGGGACGAGGTCGAGGATCACCTCGATGCCCGCGGCGTGCAGCGCCGCCACCATCGTCCGGAACTCCTCGATCTCGGCGCCCGCCCGGCTCGCGTAGCCGGCGTGCGGGGCGAGGAAGCCCAGGGTGGCGTAGCCCCAGTAGTTCGCGCGTCCGCGCTCCAGCAGCGGCGGCTCGTCCGCGATCGCCGTCACCGGCATCAGCTCGACGGCCGTGACGCCGAGCCGGCACAGGTGCTCGATCACGGCGGGGTGGGCGAGGCCCAGGTACGTGCCGCGGTGCTCCGGCGGCACGTCCGGGTGCAGCTTGGTGTAGCCGCGCACGTGGAGCTCGGCGATCACCGTCTCCGACCACGGCACGTCGGGGCGCGGGCCCGGCGCCGCCTCGTCGGGTGCGGTGACGACCGACAGCGGCACACGGCCCAGCGAGTCGACCGCGCTGGGCGGGCCCGTCATCGGGTCGTCCACCCAGCCACGGGCGGCCCGCAGGTCGGTGACGTGGCCGGTGATCCGGCGGGCGTACGGGTCGACGAGGATCTTGGCGGGGTTGGCCCGGACACCGTCCCACGGCCGGTACGGACCGTGCACGCGATACCCGTACCGCTGCCCCGGCCCCACCCCTTCGACGTAGCCGTGCCACACCCCGAACGTGCGCTCCGTGAGCGCCACCCGCTTCTCGGACGGCGCGCCCTCGAGGCCGTCGACGAGGCACACCTCGACCGCATCCGCGCTGGTCGAGGCCACGGCGAAGCGCACGCCGCCCTCGTCGGCATGGGCACCCAATGGGAAGACCGGCACGATCGGCGAGGATATGCCCCGTGGCTGCGCCCGGATCAAGCTCTGACTCCCTGCCCGCCGCGGGCGATCTCGCCGACACGGTCGTCCGGATGTCCGGGGTCACCGTCCGCCGCGGGGCGAACACCCTGTTGCGCGACGTCGACTGGACCGTGGAGCTCGACGAACGCTGGGTGGTCCTCGGCCCGAACGGCGCCGGGAAGACCACGCTGCTGCGCATCGCCGCGGCCGAGCTGCACCCGACGGCCGGCACGGTGCACGTGCTCGGCGAGCAGCTCGGGCGCGTCAACGTGTTCGAGCTGCGCACCCGGATCGGCCTGACGTCCGCCGCGCTGGGGCTGCGCGTGCCGAACGACGAGACGGTGCGCGACGTCGTCGTCAGCGCCGGGTGGGGCGTGCTCGGCCGCTGGCGGGAACGCTACGACGCCACCGACACCGGCCGCGCCGACGAGCTGCTCGCCGCGATGGGCATGCGGGGGTTCGCCGCCCGCGAGTACGGCACGCTGTCGGAGGGGGAGCGCAAGCGCACCCTGATCGCGCGCGCCCTCATGACCGACCCGGAACTGATCCTCTTCGACGAGCCGGCCGCGGGCCTGGACCTGGGTGGGCGCGAGGACCTCGTCGGGCGCCTCGCCGCGCTCGCCGCCGACCCGGACGCCCCCGCGTCGGTGCTGGTCACCCACCACGTCGAGGAGATCCCGCGGGGGTACAGCCACGCCCTGCTGCTGCGCGAGGGCGCGGTGGTGGCCGCCGGACTCCTGGACGACGTGCTGACCGACGAGAACCTGAGCGCCACCTTCGGCCTCCCGCTGTCGGTCCAGAAGCGGAGGGGCCGCTACTCGGCCTGGCTGCGGTAGCCGGCTGACCTTGCCGACACCGGGGCCGGGCGGGGGAAGCGGCACACGAAGCGGCTCGCCTTCGCCTCGTCGCCCCGCACCTCCGCGTCGCCCGCCGCGATCGCCGTGGCGAGGTCCCGGCCGCCGAACGCCATCGACCGCAGGCCCGCCGCGGTGGTGCGGATCTCCGCGTCCGGGTGTTCGGCCTCCCCGCGCACGATCTCGAGCCGCCCCTCGGTGACCTCGGCGGCGAACCGGTCGTCGCCCAGCACCAGCGTGACCCGGACGTCCTCGGCCCCGTCCGGCTCGAACGTGGTGAGCAGCGCGAGGGCCAGCGCGTCCGCGGACAGGTCGGCGCGCGACGTCGTGGGGATCCGGCTGCCCCACCGGGCGAGCTCGATCACCACCGGGCGCAGCGCCTCCCCGCGCTCGGTCAGCTCGTAGACCTGCCCGCTCACCGGTGGCCCGAGCCGCCGCCGCTCGACGAGCCCGGCCGCCGCGCCATCGCGCAGCCGCTGCGACAGCACGTTCTGGCTGATCCCGGGCAGGCCCCGGACCAGGTCGGAGAAGCGCTTCGGCCCGAACAGCAACTCGCGGACGACGAGCAGCGTCCACCGCTCGCCCACCACGTCCAGCGCGCGGGCCACCCCGCACGGGTCGTCGTATTGCCGGGCTCCAGGCATGGACGAACTGTAGCAACCACTTGTGCTATCGGAGCAGCCACTCCTAAGTTAGGACCATGATGGTGACGACGGTCCCGCGGGGACACCCGGAGGTGCTGCTCCTGCGCGGTCGGGCCGAGGCCACCGAGGTCGACGGGGTCGTGCCCGAGTACGCGCTCGCGCACATCCGCTACGGCGGCACCGCCGGCGACTTCGCGCGACGGGGGCAGGGATGACCACGTTCGTGCTGGTCCCGGGCGCGGGCGGGCAGGCGTGGTACTGGCACCGGCTCGTTCCCGAGCTGGCGGCAAGGGGCCACGAGGCGATCGCGGTCGACCTCCCCGCCGCCGACGACCGCGCCGGGTTCGCGGAGTACGCCGACGTCGTGGTCGCGGCGATCGCCGACCGCAGCGCCGGCCTCGTCCTCGTCGGCCAGTCGCTGGGCGGGTTCACGGTGCCGCTGGTGGCCCGGCGCGTGCCGGTCGACGGGATCGTGCTGCTCAACGCGATGGTGCCGAAGCCGGGCGAGTCCGCGGGCGAGTGGTGGGAGGCCACCGGCCAGGCGGCGGCGCGCGCCGCGTACGCCGAGCGCGAGGGCCGCAGCGCGGAGGGTTTCGACCCGCTGGTCGACTTCTTCCACGACGTGCCGCAGGACGTCGCGGAGGTGGGGCTCGCCGGAGACGTGCCCCAGTCCGGCGCGCCCTTCGAGGAGCCGTGGCCGCTCCCGGCGTGGCCGGACGTGCCCACCCGGTTCCTGCAGGGCCGCGAGGACCGGTTCTTCCCCCTGGAGTTCCAGCGCCGGGTGGTGGCCGAGCGGCTGCCCGGCGTGGCGGTCGAGGAGCTGCCGGGCGGGCACCTGCTCGCACTCAGCCGGCCGGTCGAGCTCGCCACGGCACTAATGTCAGTGACGTGACCGAATTCGTGAGGCTCGACGTCGAGGGCGGTGTCGGCACGATCCGGCTGGACCGGCCGCCCATGAACGCCTTCAACCGGCAGGTGCAGGAGGAGCTCAAGGCCTGCGCGGAGGAGGCCACCCGGCGCGCGGACGTGCGCGCAGTGGTCGTCCACGGGGGCGAGAAGGTGTTCGCCGCAGGCGCCGACATCAAGGAGATGGCCGGGCTGGACTACGCGGACATGGCGCCCGTCGCCCGGCGGCTCTCGGCCTGCTTCGGGGCGCTGTCCGAGGTGCCCAAGCCCACGGTCGCGGCGATCACCGGCTACGCGCTCGGGGGCGGCATGGAGGTGGCGCTGGGCTGCGACCGGCGCGTCTGCGGCGAGAACGCCAAGCTCGGGCAGCCGGAGATCCTGCTCGGCATCATCCCCGGCGGTGGTGGCACGCAGCGGATGTCGCGCCTCATCGGCCCCTCGCGGGCCAAGGACCTGATCTACACGGGCCGGATGGTCGACGCGCGGGAGGCGCTGGAGATCGGGCTGGTGGACGAGGTCGTCCCGGCCGACGAGGTGTACGCCGCCGCGCGGCGGTGGGCCGAGCAGTTCGTGAACGGGCCGGCGGTGGCGCTCGCCGCGGCGAAGAAGGCGATCGACGGCGGGCTCGACACCGACCTGCGCACCGGCCTCGACCTGGAGGCGGAGCTCTTCGCCGCGCTGTTCGCCACCGACGACCGGCGGATCGGTATGGAGTCGTTCGTGGCCAACGGGCCGGGGAAGGCGGAGTTCACCGGCCGCTGAGGACGTCGCCGGTCAAGGCCAGAAGGCCCGGGCGCACGTGGTCCGGCCGGGGTGCTAGCCCGACGCGGGGAAGGTGACCGTCGGCAGCACGTCGACGATGCGGACCACGGCCCAGACGAGCAGCAGCAGGCATGCGGCGCCTGCCGCGGCGAACAGCGCCCGGGTCAGGGGCCGGGCCCGTGCCCAGAGCGTGCCCACGAGCGCGACCGGGACGACGAGCGCGCCGACGGCGAGCAGCAGCACGAGCAGGGTGACCAGGCCGCCGCCGGTGGCCGCGCTGCCCGCGACGAGGGCCGCGGAGAGCGCGATCGTGACCGCCACGACCACGCCGTGGCCCGGGGTCGGCACCAGCGGCTGATGGCCCCCGCCCCAGGCTCCGCGCGGAACGGCCCCGCGCGGGTGGGTGGGACCCGGGGCAAGGGGTGGTCGGTGCGGTTCGCTCATCACCACCGAGCTTAGCCCGGGCGGGTCGCGTGCCCGCGTGGCGAGAAGTCGGCGCAGCGTGTCCATCCCTCCACCCCGATGCCGCTCGCCGTCCCCCGAGATCAGCGACGTCGTCGTGCGCAGTGCCGGGACGTGGGGGCACCGATCGAGCACCTCGTGTCCGCGTGGACCTGCGTATACGACAACGAGTCGCCCTACCCCCGGTCGAAGTGGGCGTTGCGCGTTCTCGACCGACGCGGCCCCGCGTGCGGGATAGGGTGCCCACCCATGAGCACGCCCGATCCGGCCCCGAACCCGCACGCCACCGCCGAGCAGGTGGCGGTGGCGCGGCACGACCGGAAGCTCGCCAACGTGCTCTACCACGACTGGGAGGCCGGCACCTACGACGAGAAGTGGTCGATCTCCTACGACGAGCGCTGCATCACCTACGCCGCCGACCGCTTCCGGTCCGTCGCAGGCGAGTGGGACCGGCCGTACGAGCGGGCGCTGGAGCTGGGCAGCGGCACCGGCTTCTTCCTGCTCAACCTCATGCAGGCGGGGGTCGCGGCGCGCGGATCGGTCACCGACCTGTCGCCGGGCATGGTGCAGGCGGCCCTGCGCAACGCGGAGCACCTCGGCCTCGACGTGGACGGCCGGGTCGCCGACGCCGAGCGCATCCCGTACGACGACGCGACGTTCGACCTGGTCGTCGGGCACGCCGTGCTGCACCACATCCCGGACGTGGAGCTCGCCCTGCGCGAGGTGCTGCGCGTTCTGAAGCCGGGCGGGCGGTTCGTGTTCGCCGGGGAGCCGACGCGGATCGGCGACCGGTACGCCCGACGGCTCGGCTCGCTGACCTGGAAGGCCGTCACGACGATCACGAAGCTCCCCCCGCTGCAGGGGTGGCGGCGGCCGCAGGAGGAGCTCGACGAGTCCTCCCGGGCGGCGGCGCTGGAGGCGGTGGTGGACATCCACGTGTTCGACCCCGCCGAGCTGGAGGACACCGCGCGCCGGGCGGGAGCCCGGGACGTGCGGGTGGTCACCGAGGAGCTCACGGCGGCGATGCTCGGCTGGCCGGTCCGCACGTTCGAGGCCGCGGTCCCGCCGGGGAAGCTCGGGTGGGGTTGGGCGATGTTCGCCTACCGGTCCTGGCAGCGGCTCTCCTGGCTGGACGCGAACGTGCTCGCACGCGTGGTGCCGCGGGGCTGGTTCTACAACGCGCTCGTCACCGGCACTCGGTAGTCCTGCGGATGGCCCCGGCGAGCTGTCCCGGCATGCTGGCGCCGTGACCTTCCCCGGCGCCGACATCGAGCAGCCGCTCGAGCCGCTGTGGCGCGGGATGCTCGTCTACCGGGCCCTGACGCTGGCCAGCGCGGTGGCGGGCGTGCTCTTGTCCCTCGACGAGTACGCCTCCCGGGCCGGGGCGCTCGTGGTCGTCGTCGCGATGGGCGCGTGGACGGCCGGCTCCGGCTACGCCTACCTGCGGCGGCCCGCGGGCCGGGACCGCCGCGGCCTGCTGGCCGCCGCCGACGTCGTCGTGACGTTCGCGGTCATGGCCACCACGCCGCTCGTCCAGACACCGGCGCAGCTCGCGGCGGACGCGCCGGTGATGGGCTCGATCTGGACGTCCGGCCCGGTGCTGGCCTGCGGGATCGCGTTCGGGATCCCGGGCGGGGTCGCCGCCGCGGCCGCCGTCTCCGCCGCGCTGGTCGGTTTCCAGGCGCGGCTCGCGACCGAGCTGCCGGACATCCAGCTGCTCGCGCTCGCGGGGCTGACCATCGGATTCGCATCGATGGTGCTGCGCCGCTCCGCCGAGCGCGTGCGCCGCGCCGTCGCCTCCGAGGCGGCCGTGGCCGAACGGGAGCGGCTGGCCCGCGCCGTGCACGACGGGGTGCTGCAGGTCCTCGGCTACGTGCGGCGCCGCGGCAGGGAGCTCGGTGGCGCGGCGGGCGAGCTCGGCGCGCTGGCCGGGGAGCAGGAGGTCGCGCTGCGCACGCTGCTCACCTCCGGGTCGGCGCCCGTCGACGAGCGCGGCTACCGCGACCTCTCCGCCGCGCTGCGCGTGCTCGCGTCGTCGCGGGTCACGGTGTCGACGCCGGCGCACCCGGTCGAGCTGCCGGCGCACACCGTCGACGAGCTGGTGGCCGTGGTGGGCGCCGCGCTCGCCAACGTCGCGCTGCACGTCGGCCCGGATGCGCCGGTCTGGGTGCTGCTCGAGGACGTGGAGGCAGGCGTGGAGATCAGCGTCCGGGACGAGGGGTCGGGCATCCCCGAGGGCAGGCTCGCGGCGGCCGAGGCGGAGGGGCGGCTCGGGGTGGCCCGGTCGATGCGCGGCCGGGTGCACGACCTCGGTGGCACGATCACCTGCGACACGGGGCCGGGCCGGGGCACCGAGTGGGTCATCCAGGTGGCGCGGGAGGACGGGACGTGACGGACGGGATCACCGTGATGGTGGTGGACGACCACCCGATCTGGCGCGAGGGGGTGGCCCGCGACCTCACCGAACGCGGCCTCGACGTGGTGGCCACCGCGCCGGACGCGGACGCCGCCGTCCGGATCGCCCGTGCCGTGCGGCCGCGCGTCGTGCTGATGGACCTCAACCTCGGCGAGACCACGGGTCTGCAGGCCATCGAGGGGATCCTCACCGCGCTGCCCGAGACCCGCATCCTCGTGCTCTCGGCGAGCGGCGAGCACGCCGACGTCCTGGAGGCCGTGAAGGCGGGCGCGGCGGGCTACCTCGTGAAGTCCGCGAGCGCCGAGGAGCTGCTCGCCGCTGTGCGGCGCACGGCGGACGGCTTCCCGGTGTTCACCCCGGGCCTCGCGGGCCTGGTGCTGGGGGAGTACCGCAGGCTCGCGGGCAGCGACCGGTCCGGCCCTGCGGTCCCCGCGCTGACCGAGCGGGAGACCGACGTGTTGCGCCTGGTGGCGAAGGGTCTCACGGCCCGGCAGATCGGCGAACGGCTCGGCGTCTCGCACCGCACCGTCGAGACGCACGTGCAGAGCACGCTGCGCAAACTCCAGCTCCACAACCGCGTTCAGCTCGCCCGGTACGCGATCGAGCAGGGCATCGTCGAGGAGTGAGCACGGGCGGTGACCGCCTGCGCCGTACGGGTGATCACCTCCGAACCGGCTCCGCGGACCCTCCCTCTTTGGGAGGATCCGGACATGATCCTGCGGCGGTGGGCGGCGTCGGCCGGATGAACGCTCAGGCTTCCGCCGTGCTCGTCACCACCACGCGCGCCGTGCCGCACGTCGCGACGGCGCTGGCGTGCGGGGGTGTGGTCGTGGCCGGCAGCACCGACCCGGCGGGCGCGCTCCCGCTCGTGGAGGAACACCACCCGCACGTCGTCGTCGTCGAGCTCGACGGGGGTCCGGCGGCTCTCGACACGGTCGCCGAGCTCGCCGTCGCGGTGCCGCAGGTGCCGCTGCTCACGATCACCGCGGTGGCCGACCACGCCGTCGCGCTGGCCGCCGTGCGCGCGGGGGCCACCAGCCACCTCGCGGGCCCGGTGGCGCCCACCGAGCTGGCGGGCGCGGTCCGGCGCACCGCCGCCGGCGAGGTGGTGTTCAGCCCTGGCCTCGCCGACGTGCTGCTCGAGGAGTTCGGCCGTCCGGCCGCCGAGCGCGAGCGCCAGCTCACCGAGCGGGAGTCCGACGTCGTGCGGCTCGTCGTCGAGGGGCTCACCGCCCGCCAGATCGCCTCCCGCCTCGTGCTCTCCCCGCGCACCGTCGAGAACCACGTGCAGCACGTGCTGCGCAAGCTGCACCTGCACAGCCGGGCCGCGCTGGTGCGCTACGCGATCGAGCAGGGCCTCGCCTGACGAAGGTGCGGCCTCAGCCCAGGCGGCGCAGCCGCTCCAGGATCTCCGCCAGCACCTTGTCGGTGTCGGCGTCGAGGGCCACCTGCACGGGCGGGCCAGAGCCCTCGGGCATCCCCACGGTCGCGCCGCGGGCCGGGCCGAGGTCGCAGGCCACCGCGATCGGCTTCGCGGTCGTGCGCAGCGTCCCGGGGAGCACGGCCTCCAGCACGGCCACCGCGTCGTGCACGGCCACGGCGTCGATGCCGTAGCGCTCCCGGAACGCCGCCCGGTAGTGCGTGATCACCGCGGCCAGCGCGGCGCAGCGGGGGCCTGCGGCGGCGAGTGCGTCGATCCACTCCGGCCCGGCGGGGCAGCGCAGCGTCAGGTCCAGCGGCACCATCGTCACCGGCACGTCGGCCTGGGTGAGCACCCGGTGCGCCGCCTCGGGGTCGCAGTGGGCGTTGAACTCGGCCACCCCGCCACCGCGTGTCTGGTGGGTCGACGCCTCAGCGGAGCGAGGCGGCGGCCCACCAGTGAAACCATCGGTGTTGCCGGCGCCCAGCGACCCGCCCATCCAGACGATCCGCCCGATCCGGCCGGCCAGCTCCGGGTGCACCGCGAGC
This sequence comes from Pseudonocardia adelaidensis, assembly GCF_039543345.1. Taxonomy (NCBI): domain Bacteria; kingdom Bacillati; phylum Actinomycetota; class Actinomycetes; order Pseudonocardiales; family Pseudonocardiaceae; genus Pseudonocardia; species Pseudonocardia adelaidensis. Next base: position 16,008 of record NZ_BAABJO010000042.1, read on the forward strand.
AGGAGCGCGATGTTCGTCAGCGGCCCGATCGGCACGAGGGTCACGGGCCGGTCCGACGCCCGCAGTACGTCCGCGAGCAGCTCGACCGCGGTGCGTCCGTCCGGGGCGGCGGGCGCCGGCAGCGCGGCCGCCCGCCCGCCGAGCCCGTCGGTGCCGTGCCACTCCGCCGCGAGCCCGCGCTGCGGGTGCACCAGCGGCCGGGCCGCGCCCGCTGCCAGCGGGACGTCGGCCCGCTCGCAGAGCGCGAGGAGGCGGCCGGCGTTCGACGTGGTGGCGTCCAGCGCGACGTTGCCGAAGACGGTGGTGACCGCCTTCACCTCCACCTCGGGCGACGCGATGGCCAGCATGATCGCCACCGCGTCGTCGACGCCCGGGTCCGTGTCGATCACGATCGGCGTGGTCACCCCGTTCACAGCACGGCCTCCAGCTCGGCGGCGGTCGGCAGCGACGGCTGCGCGCCCGCCTTCGTGACGGCCAGCGCCCCGGCGGCGCAGGCCCGGCGCAGCGCCTCGCCGTCGGACGCGCCGTCGAGGAGTGCGACGGCGAGCGCGGCGGTGAACGTGTCGCCCGCCGCGGTGCCGTCCACCACGGTGACGGGCGGCGGCTCCGCGCGGGCCACCTCGCGCCCGCCGCGGCGCAGCACCGCGCCCTTGCCGCCGTAGGTCACGGCGACGGCGCCCGCGGCGTCGAGCCCGTCGATCGCGGCGTACTCGGCCGAGTTGACCACCACGAGGTCGACGCGGCGGACCAGCTCGGGGTCCAGGGGGCGCGCGGGCGCGGCGTTGAGCACGACCATGCCCGTGGCCAGCCGCGCGGTGTCGCGGACGGCGGCGTCGGGGACCTCCAGGACGGTGAGCACGGCGTCGGCGTCGCGGACGTCGTCCGGTGTGACGGACAGGGTGGCGTTGGCACCGGCGATCACGACGATCGTGGTCTCGCCGGCGTCGTCCACGGTGATCAGCGCGTGGCCGGTGGGCTCGTCCGGCTCGCGCCGCAGGCGGTCGAGCCGCACCCCGTCGGCGGAGAGCAGGGCGAGCGCCTCGTCGGCGGCCGCGTCGGCGCCCACCGCGCCCACCATCGTGACGTCTGCGCCGAGCCGGCGCGCGGCCAGCGCCTGGTTCGCGCCCTTCCCACCGGGCACCCGCCGCAACCCGCTCGCGGCGAGCGTCTCGCCCGGCTCGGGCAGGCGCGGCACCCGGGCCACGAGGTCGAGGTTGACGCTGCCGATCACGGCGATCCGGGACACACAGCAGACGTTCGCCGATCACCGCCGCCCGTGCAAGCCGCCCGGCCCCACGTCATAGGGTCGCGCCCATGACGAGCATGTGGGGCGCGCCGGTGCGCCACAGGTGGGGTCGCGCGGGTCGGCGCGACCCGCGGCAGGCCCGCTTCCTCACGCTCGCCTCGTTGCGCTGGGTCCTGCGCCACCGCGCCTACACACCCTGGTACCTCGTGCGCTACTGGAGGCTGCTGCGGTTCCGGCTCGCCAACCCGCACGTGGTGCTGCGCGGCATGGTCTTCCTCGGCAGGCGGGTGGAGCTGCACGCGCGTCCCGGCTACGGGCGGCTGGAGATCGGCCGGTGGGTCCACATCGGCGACGGCAACGCGATCCGCTGCCACGAGGGATCGCTGCGCATCGGCGACAAGGTCGTGCTCGGCCGGGAGAACACGATCAACTGCTACCTGGACGTCGAGATCGGCGCCGCCACGATCGTCGCCGACTGGGTGTACGTCACCGACTTCGACCACCGCACCGAGGACGTGCACGTCCCGATCAAGGACCAGGGCATCGTCAAGACGCCGGTGCGGATCGGGCCCGACTGCTGGCTCGGCGTCAAGTCGACCGTGCTGCGCGGGTCCCGCATCGGCCGGGGCTGCGTCCTCGGCGCGCACGCCGTCGTGCGCGGTGACGTGCCGGAGTACTCGATCGCGGTGGGCGCGCCCGCCCGCGTGGTGCGGGACCGGAAGGCCGACTACGAGGCCGCGGCGCAGCGGCGGGCCGCCCTCGCCGACGTCGCCCGCAAGACCGCCGCCGCGGTGCAGGAGCGGCTCGCGCAGTCGGGCTCGCCAGGTCACTCCGCGGTGTGAGCCTCGGCATGCCGAGATCCTTCCGGGAACGAAGCGGGAGTCCACTCCGTTGGTCACGGTGGAATCACAACCCGTTCCGAGAGGATGCGTTCCGACCATGAAGGACGCCACCGTCCGCCGGCTGCAGGAGCTCGAGGAGGAGTACACCTTCGCGGTGAATGCGGCGGTCGGCGAGAACCGCGACGATCTCGTGGAGCAGCTCGCCAGCGAGTACCCCGACGCAGCACTCGAGGTGCTGCGCAGCAGCGCGGCCTGAGTGAGCTAGCCCCGCCCGAAGACGTTCCCCGTCGGGATCTTCGGGCGGCCCGGCTCGGCCGCGCTGCCGCGGGTGGCGCTCGCGTACACCGACGCGGTGCCGGCGGCGATGCGCCCCCACTCGAACGCGCTCCCCAGACGCTTCCGCGCGGCGCGGGCCCTCCGGGCAGCCGCCCCGGGATCGTCGAGCACGGCACCCGCGGCACCGGCAAGGCCGGCCACGTCCCCGGGCGCGAACGACAGGCCCGTCTCCCCGTCCACCACCACCTCTCCGAGACCGCCCGCCGTCGAGGCCACCAGTGGCGCACCCGCCGCGGCGGCCTCCAGCGCCACGATCCCGAACGGCTCGTAGCGGCTCGGCAGCACCACCGCGTCCACGGCGCGGAGCAGGGCCGAGAGGTCGGCGTCGGGCAGGTGGCCGGTGAAGGTCACGCTGCGCCGCACCCGGTGCCTCGCGGCCGCGGCCACGAGCTCGTCGTACGCGGTGCCGGTGCCGGTGACCACCACGCGCGTTCCCGGGTGGGCGCGGCGGATCCGGGGTAGCGCCGCGATCAGGTCCTGCACGCCCTTCTCGTACTCCAGGCGCCCGAAGTACATCAGCACGGGCGCGCCGCCCGGCGCGTACCGGTCGCGCACTGCTCGCACCCTGGCCGCGTTCGCGCGCCAGCGGCGCGGCGCGATGCCGTTGTGCAGCACCACGATCGGATCGGCGTCCACCTCGAACAGCTCGGCCACCTCGGCGCGCATGGCAGCGGAGCAGGTGATCAGCGTGTCGGCGCGGTGCGCGAGCCACCACTCGGCCGAGTGCACCTGGCGGGAGAGCGGCGACGAGAGCCAGCCGGCGTGGCGGCCGGCCTCGGTGGCGTGGACCGTCGCGACGAGCGGGACCTCGAGCACGTCGGCCAGCGCGATCGCCGGGTGCGCGACCAGCCAGTCGTGGGCGTGCACCACGTCCGGGCGCCATGACGGGAGCAGCCGGGTCAGCGCGGCGCGCAGCATCCCGTGGCCCATCGCGAGCGTCCACGCCACCAGGTCGCGCTCGAACTCCAGGTGCAGCGGGTCCTCGGCCACGCGCAGCACGCGCACGCCGTCCAACTGCTCGTCGGTGGTCGGGTGCGTCGAGGCGTCGCTGCCGGCGGGCTGGCGGGAGAGCACGACGACCTCGTGCCCGGCCGCGGCCAGCTCCGTGGCGAGGGCGTGCACGTGCCGGCCGAGCCCACCGACGATGACCGGCGGGTACTCCCAGGAGACCATCAGCACGCGCACGGGTGGAACCTACCGGTGGGTAGCCGAATGGCTCCGGGTGAGGCCGCGGGCGTCGAGATGGCCGAAGACGGCGTCGTCGCCGCCCCAGCCCGCGACGCGGCGTTCGGCCGCCCGCCAACGGCCTGCGCCCAGCAGGCCTGCGAGCTCCTCGACGCGCGCGGCGTGCCCCGCCGCCCGCTCGCGCGCGTAGCCCGCCGCCGAGTCCTTGCTGACCATGAACGCCCAGTCGCTCGACAGCGCGAGCAGGGCCTCGGTGGCCAGCGCGTCGCGGACCGGGTCGCGCGCGAGCCCCGGGACCGCGGCGGCGAGCAGCGCCTTCTGCACCCGCTCCTGCAGCGTCACCAGGTCGGCGACCTGCGGTCCCGCCCAGACCCGCCAGTCCTTGCCCGACCCCCACGACGACGCCGGCAGCGCCACCGGCGCGCCGACCAGACCGCCGTCCGCGGCGCCGCGCAGCGTCGTGACCCGGACGCCGGCCTCGGGCAGTGCGCGCAGCACCGTCTCCAGCCATGCCGGGCCCTCGTGCCACCAGTGCCCGAACAGCTCGGTGTCGAACGCCGCGACGGTCAGCGCAGGCCGGCCGAGGCGCTCGCGCAGCGCGACGAGCCGCTCGCGGACCACGCGCACGAAGTCGGCGGCGTCGCGCGCCACGGCCGCGACGGCGCGCGCCGGGTCGTAGGGCCGTTTCGCCTCCGGGGCCACCCGCCGCCCCGTCACCCGCGCCGGCTTGAGGCCCGACGGGTGGTCGTAGGTGTGGAAGTCGCGGTAGTCGCGCCCGCCGGGGTAGCCCGACCGTGGCGACCAGACCCGGTAGGTCACCTCGAGGTCGCGGCCGAACGCCAGCACGTCCGATGCGGCGACGGGCCGGGCGAGCGCGGTGTCCCCGCGCAGCGCCGGGCCGTCCACGAGGAAGCGCCGCACCCCCGCCGCCGCGTACCCCCGCTCCATGCCGGGGGCGTACCCGCACTCCGGCGCCCAGATCCCGGCCGGCCGGGACCCGAGCCGCACCGCCGCGTCGGTCAGCCCGCTCTCCAACGCGAACGCGCGGACGTCGGGCTGCAGCAGCGGGCCGAACGGGTGCGTCGCCGGGCCGCCGAGCAGCTCGAGCGCGTCGGCGCCCGCCAGCGCGCGCAGCAGCGGGGAGGCGCCGTGGCGCCAGTCGCGCTCGAACACCTCCAGCGCGCCGGTCGCCGCCCGGTGCTCCCGGGCGGCGAGCTCGGGCAGGCGGGCCGCGGCACCGTGGGCACGCAGCAGCCAGCCGCCGAGCCAGCCGTGCACCCCGCGCAGGCAGTGCGGGTCGTCGAGCTGGGCGGCCAGCACCGGCGTGACGCCGAGCGTGAGCAGCTCCCGCCTGCCCTCGGTCGCCAGCCTGCGCACGACGTCGAGCAGCGGCAGGTACGCGTGCGCCCACGACTGGTAGAGCCACTCCTCGCCGACGGGCCAGCGCCCGTGGTGCGCGAGCCACGGCAGGTGGCTGTGCAGCACCAGGCAGAACGTCCCGACGGGCTCGGTCACGCGAGGAACGCTACGGGCCAGGCGTCGCCGGACGTCAGCAAAGCCACTTTCATGACGTCCGGTGTCGGGAAAGTGGCTTTGCTGACATCGAGGGCCGGATCGCGAACGCCACCAGGTCCACGCTCGCGTCGGCCTCCGCGTCCTGCAGCACGAAGTCCGCGGCCGTCACGGACCCGACATCCGCCTTCAGCTCCACGGGCCACGCCCCGCCGCCGAGCGCCACGGCCACCTGGGCGTCGACGAGCGAGCCCCCGTGGCGGGCGTCGAGCTCGCGCAGCCGCGGTCCGTGGTGCAGGCCGTGGACCTCGACGCCGGCGAAGCCCGCGTCCCGTACGAGCCCGGCGAGCTCCGCGGCGGACAGCTCCCGGGTGTGGAACGGGTTGAGCGGGGTGTCGCGACCAGGGGAGAACGTGAGGCGGTTCGGCGTGGACAGCATCAGGGCGCCGCCCGGGCGCAGCACGCGGAGGCACTCGCGCAGGAACCGCCCCTGCTCCCACAGGTGTTCGATCACCTGGAGCGACACCACCGCGTCGCAGCACTCGTCGCCCACCGGGAGCGCGACGAGGTTCGCCCGCGCGACGGCCGTGCGGGGGTAGCGGCGGGCGACGTGCGCGGCGGTCAGCGGATCGAGGTCCAGCGCCAGTACCCCGGCGGCGACCTCGGCGAGCATCCCGGCGCCGTACCCCTCGCCGCAGCCCGCCTCCAGCACCAGCGCGTCCGCGCACCGGTCCCGCAGCGCGACGTACACGGCCTCGTGCCGGCGGAACCAGTAGTTCTCCTGCGGGATGCCCGGCACCGTGCGCTCGCCGGTGAGTGGGAGGGTCGGGTCGGGGGTCACGGGTGCACCGCCTCAGGCCGGCCGCGGGGCGTACATGATCACGGCGACGCCGACGAGGCAGATCGCCGCACCGGCGATGTCGTAGCGGTCCGGCCGGAACCCGTCGAGCACGACGCCCCAGAGCAGCGAGCCGGCCACGAAGACGCCCCCGTACGCGGCGAGGATCCGGCCGAAGTGCGCGTCCGGCTGCAGGGTCGCGACGAACCCGTAGGCGCCGAGAGCCAGCACCCCGGCGCCGGCCCAGAGCAGGCCGCGCTGCTCGCGCACGCCCTGCCAGACCAGCCAGGCCCCGCCGATCTCGGCGAGCGCGGCGAGGACGAACAGGGCGACGGAGCGGGCAACGGTCACGGCGCACACCCTAGTTGCCGGAACGGCAAGGTTCGTTGCCAGAGTGCGCCGCCTGCGGGCACCGTGTGGTCATGAATCGGGACACCACGACGACGGGCGCGACGACGGACGCCACGATGAGCGCAGAGGAGTTCTGGGAGGAGCGCTACGGGGACGAGGAGCGCGTCTGGAGCGGCCGGCCGAACCCGCTCCTCGTGCGCGAGGTCGCACCGCTGTCGCCGGGCTCCGCGCTCGACCTCGGGTGCGGGGAGGGCGGGGACGCGATCTGGCTGGCCGCCCGGGGCTGGCGGGTCACCGCCGTCGACGTCTCCGCCACGGCCCTGCGCCGCGGCGCGGACCACGCGCGGGAGGCCGGGGTCGCGGAAGCGATCCGGTGGGAGCGCCACGACCTGTCCCGGTCGTTCCCGGAGGGTGCGTTCGACCTCGTGTCGGCGCAGTTCCTCCACTCGCCGGTGGCCGCCGAGGGGGAGCGGGAGGCGATCCTCCGCCGGGCCGCGGCCGCGGTGGCCCCGGGCGGCGTCCTGCTCGTCGCCGGGCACGCCGGGTGGCCGTCGTGGCAGGAGGTCCCGCCCTTCGAGCACCACTTCCCGACCACGGGCGAGGTGCTCGGCGCGCTGGAGCTCGAGCCGCGGCGGTGGGTCGTCGAGCTCGAAGAGGTGGTCGAGCGCGAACTCCCCGACCCGGACGGCCGCCCCGGCCACCGGACAGACAACGTCCTGCGCGTCCGCCGCCTGGCGTAGGGCCCCGCTGCAGGTCCTCCGCTCGGGCACATCCCGGGCGGCTCAGCCGACCGGGGGAGGGCGGGGGGCGCCGCGGACGGACAGCACGCCGCCGACGTCGTGCATGAGCCATGCGAGGAGGACGCCGTCCTCGAGCGTGAGCGGCACCCGGGGGCCCTGCCAGCTCAGCAGCGCGGTGGGCCGGTCGCGCAACGCGTCCCGCAGCATGGCGGCGAGCTCGGGGGTGGCGCGCACGACGACGCCCTCGTAGCTGATCTCCTCACCGACGGGGACCCCGTCCGTGGCGTCGGCGCCGGTGCGCAGGACGTAACCGCAACCCTGCCGGTCGTCGTAACCGGTGACGATCATCGGCGCCGCGCAGGGCCGGTGCGGCGGGGCCGCAGGGGTGGGTGGTCGACCACGTCCACCACACTGCCACCGCCCACGGGCGGGCGGCGGTCTCGCCCGGGTCGGGCCGTTAGGGACATGCGCGGCTCCGCGGGTCGGGTGGCCGGACAGTACTCGCGTACGGGTCCGGGCGTGCGCCCTGCGGGGCAGGTTCGCCCGTCGGCGTTCCGGTCCGCCGCCGGACGGAGTCAGCGGCGGCGCAGGCGTGCGAGGAAGCTGCGGGCGCGCTCGCGGTTGCGCGGGTCGGAGGCCATGCGCCTGCCCTGGTCGGTGAGCCGCCTGCCCTGCGGGCTGGCGAGGAATGCGCGGATTCGGTCCATTAGCGGCATATGTCATGGTTACCCGCTGTCACGCCTGTGTACACGGGGCGGGTGAGGAGTCTCACCTGCGGGACGTTTGCCGCGCCGCTACCCGCTGGTAACAATTGCCCGAACCGGGCGTCCCGTAGCGCCGAACCCACTCGGTGATGGCATTGTCGGCGCGGGACGCCGAGCGTCCGACAGGCCCATCGCGGCACGTCCGCACCGGCAGGAGGTCGAAGAGGTCCGATGAACATCGTCGTGCTGGTCAAGCAGGTGCCCGATACGTACTCGGAGCGGAAACTCCGGTCCGACGGCACCTTGGACCGCGACGCCACCGACGCGGTGCTGGACGAGATCAACGAGCGGGCCGTCGAGGCGGCCCTGCAGCTCAAGGAGGCCCACGACGGGTCCGAGGTCACCGTGTTGACCATGGGTCCGGACCGGGCGACGGACGCGATCCGCAAGGCGCTGTCGATGGGTGCGGACAAGGCCGTGCACCTGTCGGACGAGGCCCTCGGGGGCTCGGACGCGGTGCAGACGGCGCGGGCGCTGGCGAAGGCCATCGGCACCGTCGAGGGCGTCGACCTGGTGGTGGCGGGCAACGAGGCCTCGGACGGGCGGTCCGCCGCGGTGCCGGCGATGGTGGCCGACGTGCTGGGCCTGCCCGCGCTGACCCACGCCCGTGAGGTCACGGTCGAGGGCTCGACGGTCACGGTGCGGCGGGAGACCGACGACGGGGTCACCACCCTGCGCGCCGAACTGCCTGCTGTGGTGAGCGTGAACGAGAAGATCAACGAGCCGCGGTACCCGTCGTTCAAGGGGATCATGGCGGCGAAGAAGAAGCCGGTGGCCACGTTGGGCCTCGCCGACGCGGGCATCGACGCCTCCGAGGTGGGCCTCGCGAACGCCCTGTCGAGCGTGACGTCGTCGCAGCCCAAGCCGCCGAAGAGCGCGGGCGAGAAGGTCGAGGACGAGGGCGACGGTGGCCAGAAGATCGCCGCGTTCCTGGTCGGCCAGAAGCTCATCTGAGAGAGGGAGACGGACGTCATGGCTGAGGTGCTGGTCCTCGTCGACCACCTCGACGGTGAGATCAAGAAGAGTACGTTCGAGCTGCTGACCGCGGCGCGCGCGCTGGGTGAGCCGTCGGCGGTGGTGGTCGGCCCTGCGGGCACGGCCGGCAAGCTGGCCGACGGGCTGAAGGAGTACGGCGCGGGGAAGATCTACGTCGCCGAGACCGACTCCGACGAGTTCCTCTCGCCCGAGGTGGCGGTGCTGTCCTCGCTGGTCGAGTCGAAGGACCCGGCGGCGGTGCTGATCGCGGTGTCGGCGGACGGCAAGGAGATCGCCGGCCGGGTGGCGGTGCGCACGGGTTCGTGCCTGCTCGGCGACGTCGTCGCCGTTTCCGCTGTGGACGGCGGGGTGGGCGCGACGCACTCGGTGTTCGGCGGCGCGTACACCGCGGAGGCGAAGGCGAACGGTGCGCACCCGGTGATCACGCTGCGGCCCGGTTCGGTGGAGGCGGAGCCGGCCCCGGGCGCGGGCGCGGAGGAGTCGGTGGAGGTCCCGGCGAGCCCGGGCCGGTCGGCCACGGTGGCGAGCCGGGAGCCGATCACCGGTGGCGACCGGCCGGAGCTGACCGAGGCTTCGATGGTGGTCTCCGGTGGCCGCGGCGTGGGGTCGGCGGAGGACTTCTCGGTGGTCGAGGCGCTGGCCGACTCCCTCGGTGCGGCCGTCGGCGCCTCCCGCGCTGCCGTGGACTCGGGCTACTACCCGCACCAGTTCCAGGTCGGGCAGACCGGCAAGACGGTGTCGCCGCAGCTGTACATCGCGCTCGGCATCTCCGGCGCGATCCAGCACCGGGCCGGGATGCAGACCTCGAAGACGATCATCGCGGTGAACAAGGACCCGGAGGCCCCGATCTTCGAGATCGCCGACTTCGGCGTGGTGGGCGACCTGTTCAAGGTCGCTCCCCAGCTGACGGAGGAGATCGCCAAGCGCAAGGGCTGAGCAGAGCGGTACCGACGTGCCCCGGGCGGTGATCCGCCCGGGGCACTCGTGTGTCCGGACCGGTTCGGCGCCGCTGACCGCGGCGATATCGAGGCCGATGGCAAGAAATGGGCGGGCAACGGCGAGTATTCGACGTTTCCGTATCCCGTGAGCTGCCGTGCGAGTTGAGGTGATCGACATGATGTCGTTCCGGTCGACTTGGATGAGAGGCCATTGTGTACGCATTGAGAGCCTGTGCACACGGAGCGGAGTCGAGGTGACTTCATTCGTGAGGATGACGATTGCCGGGCTGGCTGCGCTTGCGCTCGCGTCGACCCTGTCGATCGCGCTCGGCGCAGCGGCACCCGTTCACGCGGCCGAGCTCCGGGCACCGCAGGGGATCGCGGATGATCCGCCGGGAGGCGAGACGCCCGCGCCGTCGCTGCCCGATGACGGCGCCACGAGGACCGCTCCCCGGGGATCGGATGCGGATGAGCCGTCGACGACCGCCGGCAGTTGTCACGACATCAGCAACGGTGGGCACGAGTGCACCCGCATCTGGTGGCCGGGTGGATCGCCCGATCCCGGCGAGAGCAGCACCGACAGTGGAACCCTCACCCTGAGGGACTCCGGTGGGTGGACGATTTTCGCGGCATGCGACTTCAACGGCGACGGGGTTTCGATCGGAATTCAGATCGATCCGACCGACGGAACGTCGAACTACTACACCAGGCGCCCTGCGACCGAGTCGTGCTCGGGCGAAGTCGAATCCAGGACGATCAACAGGTTCCGGTTCGTCGCGGTTGACCGGACGGGAACCCCGGTGGGAACCCCCACCGACTGGGAGACGCCGCCGTGGGGGGCCGGGCCGCCCTGACCCGGCGCCCGAGCGGTCGGGTGGCGCCGCGCCCGGCCGGTCTCCATCGATCGGCTGTTCACCGGCTTGCCATCCGGCCGTTCATGCATGCGGGAACGGGTGTTGCCTACGGCCCGTACCAAGACCCGCGTGACCTCGACGCAGGTACTCGCCCGTACGCCGCAGTCGGATGCCTCCACCCGCTACTCCCTGCTGCTCTCGACGGAGCCGGACGAGGTGCGCGCAGCCCAGCGCCTGCGCCACCGCGTCTTCGCCGAGGAGCTCGGCGCCGCGCTGCACACCCCGGAACCCGGACTCGACGTCGACCGCTTCGACGCGTTCTGCGACCACTTGCTGGTGCGCGACGAGGGCAGCGGCGAGATCGTCGGGAACTACCGGATGCTGCCGCCCGCAGCGGCCGGTCGAGCGGGCGGCCTGTACTCCGAGGGTGAGTTCGACCTGGGCGAGCTCGCGCCGCTGCGCGCATCGCTGGTGGAGACCGGGCGCTCGTGCGTGCACCCGGACCACCGCAACGGGGCGGTCGTCGGCCTGGTCTGGGCGGGTATCGCGCGCTACATGCTGCTCACGGGCCACCGGTGGCTCGCGGGCTGTGCCAGCGTGCCGCTCGCCGACGGCGGGGCGGCCGCATCGGCCGTGTGGGACCGGGCCCTGGCCCGGCACCTCTCGCCCGAGCCCTACCGGGTGCGGCCGCTGCAGCCGTGGCAGCCGCCGGTGCTGCGCAGGCCCCGCCGCGTCGCGATCCCGCCGCTGCTGCAGGGGTACCTGCGGCTGGGCGCCTGGGTGTGCGGGCCACCCGCGCTGGACCCCGACTTCGCCTGCGCCGACTTCTTCGTCCTCCTCGGCCTCGACCACCTGGACGAGCGCTACGCCCGCTTCTTCCTCGGCGAGGGCTAGTGCCCCCCGCCGGAAGTCCGCCGAACAATTCGGCGGCCCAGCCCCACGCTGCGCGCACCGGCCGGCGTCCCGAGTACGCCCGGTACGAGGGCCGCCGCCCGGCACACGCAGCGAGAACCTGGATCCACCGACTTACCCAACGGACTTCCGGCGGGGGACAGTAGATGTCCGCGACGTCCGTGCTCCGCCACCCCGCGGCCCCGGCGTCCGGCTGGCTGCCGGTATCGCCCTGCGGGGCCGGTTGCCACCCGCCCGTGGACCGGACCGGCGTGCGGGTGCCGCTGGTGCTGGCCCGGCTCTGCGGCCTGGCGGCCGTGCTGGTGGGCGCGCTCGTCGGCGGCGCACTGCTGCGGGGCGGTACGCAGACCCGTTGGCTCCGCGCGTGCCACCGGGCCGTGCTGCGGTGCAGCGGCGTGCGGCTGCTCGTCGCGGGCGAGCTCGGCGACGGTGGCGAGCTGCTGGCGGTGAACCACGTGTCCTGGGTCGAGGTGCTCGCGGTCGGCGCGGTGCGCCCGGTGCGCATGGTGGCGAAGCGGGAGATGGGCGACTGGCCCCTGATCGGCGGGTTCGCGCGGCGCAGCGGGGCGCTGTTCGTCGACCGGGCGGGGCTGCGCGGCCTGCGCGCGACGGTGGCGGACACGGCCGACGCGTTGCGGGCGGGTGCCGACGTCGCCGTGTTCCCCGAGGGGACGACGTGGTGCGGCGCCGCGGCGGGACCGTTCCGGCGGGCGGTGTTCCAGTCCGCGATCGACGCGGGAGCGCCGGTGCGGCCGGTCGCCGTCGTCCTGCGGCTGCCCGGCGGGGAGCGGGCCACCGCCGCCGCGTTCATCGGCGACGAGACGCTGTGGGACTCGCTGCTGCGGGTCCTGCGGCTGCCCGGTCTCGACTGCGAGCTCACGGTCCTGCCCGCGCTCCCGCCGTCCGCCGACCGCCGGGAGCTGGCCCGGCGCGCGGGCGATGCGATCGCGGCGGTGACGGGCGTGCCCCACCCGGTCGGCGGCCGCCGGGAGCACGCACCGATGGCGGCGTAGCGGAGCTGCCGATCGTACGAACGGCGCGCCTGCGCCCTGGAGCGGGACGTACCGCTCGTCCAACGGGCGGGCGCCCCGCTGCCCGTGGGGCGGCCCGTCGCGGCGACTATCCTGGCTCCGGATCGATCGACCCGGGGAGGTGGCCGCCACGAGCGCGACCTACCTCGACCACGCCGCCACCACGCCGATGCTTCCCGAGGCCGTGGCGGCGATGGCGGAGGCACTCACCCGCACCGGCAACGCGTCCTCGTTGCACACGGCGGGCAGGCGCGCGCGCCGCGACGTCGAGGAGGCGCGCGAGCGCATCGCCGCCGCCGTGGGCGCCCGGCCGTCGGAGGTGGTGCTCACCACCGGCGGCACGGAGAGCGACAACCTCGCCGTCAAGGGCCTGTACTGGGCGCGCCGGGACGCCGACGCGCGCCGCACCCGCGTGCTCGTCTCCGCGATCGAGCACCACGCCGTGCTCGACGCCGCCCACTGGCTGGGCGCGCACGAGGGCGCCGAGGTCGAGCCGCTGGAGGTCGACGACGTCGGCCGCGTGCGCCCGGAGACGCTGCGCGCCGCACTCGCGAAGGATCCCGAGCGGGTCGCGCTGGTCTCGGTGATGTGGGCCAACAACGAGGTCGGCACGGTCAACCCGGTGCGCGAGCTCGCGGCCATCGCCCACGAGTTCGGCGTGCCGGTGCACACCGACGCGGTGCAGGCCGTCGGGGTGCTCCCGGTCGACTTCGCCGCGTCCGGCGTCGACGCGCTGTCGCTCACCGGCCACAAGCTGGGCGGCCCCATCGGGGCGGGCGCGCTGCTGCTGGGCCGCGAGGTGGTGCTCACCCCGCTGCTGCACGGCGGCGGGCAGGAGCGCGACGTGCGGTCCGGCACCCTCGACACCCCCGCCGTCGTGGGGCTGGCCACCGCCGTGGAGCTCGCCGTCGCCGACGCGCCGCGACGGGCCCCGGCGCTCGCCGCCCTGCGCGACGACCTGATCGCCCGGATCACCGCCGTGGCGCCGGACGCCACGGTGAACGGCGACCCGGGCACCGGCGTGATCGAGGGCGGGCCGTCGCGGCTGCCGGGCAACGCGCACCTGTCGTTCCCCGGGTGCGAGGGCGACAGCCTGCTGATGCTGCTCGACGCCCAGGGCATCGAGTGCTCCACGGGATCGGCGTGCACGGCAGGCGTGGCCCAGCCCAGCCACGTGCTGCTCGCGATGGGTGCCGACGAGGCCACCGCTCGCGGCTCGCTGCGGTTCTCCCTCGGCCACACGTCCACCGCCGCCGACGTCGACGCGGTCGCGGCCGTGATCGGGCAGGTCGTGGAGCGGGCCCGGCGCGCGGGCACGGCGGTGGCCCGATGAGGGTGCTCGCCGCGATGAGCGGTGGGGTCGACTCGGCGGTGGCCGCGGCGCGCGCCGTCGACGCCGGCCACGACGTGGTGGGCGTCCACCTCGCGCTCTCCGAGACGCCGGACGCCCTGCGCAGCGGCTCCCGGGGCTGCTGCTCCCGCGAGGACGCCGCCGACGCCCGCCGCGCCGCCGACGTGCTCGGCATCCCGTTCTACGTCTGGGACTTCGCCACGCGCTTCCGCGAGGACGTGGTGGACGACTTCGTCGCCGCCTACGCCGCGGGGCAGACCCCCAACCCGTGCCTGCGCTGCAACGAGAAGATCAAGTTCGCGGCGCTGCTCGACAAGGCGCTCGCGCTGGGCTTCGACGCGGTGTGCACCGGGCACTACGCCCGGCTCGTGGCAGGCGAGCTCCGGCGCGCCGTCGACGCGGGCAAGGACCAGTCGTACGTGCTCGCCGTGCTCACCCGGCACCAGCTGGCGCACGCGATGTTCCCGATCGGCGACACCCCGAAGCCGGGGGTGCGGGCCGAGGCGGCCGAACGCGGCCTGCGCGTGGCCGACAAGCCCGACAGCCACGACATCTGCTTCATCCCGTCCGGCGACACCCGCGCGTTCCTCGGCACCCGGCTCGGCGTGCGGCCGGGGGCGGTCGTCGACGCCGACACCGGCGCCGAGCTGGCCCGCCACGACGGCGTGCACGGCTTCACGGTGGGGCAGCGCAAGGGCCTCGGCATCGACGCCCCCGCCGCCGACGGCCGCCCGCGGTACGTGCTGGGCATCGAGCCCGCCACCGGCACGGTGACGGTCGGACCCGCCTCCGCGCTCGACGTCCGCACGATCGAGGCCGGGCGCCCGGTCTGGAGCGCGGGTGTCGCACCGGGGTCCCGGTTCGAGTGCATCGCGCAGGTCCGCGCCCACGGCGGCGTGGCCGCGGCCGTCGCCGAGCCGGCGCCCGACGGCCTGCGCGTCGAGCTCCAGGAGCCGCTGCGCGGTGTCGCCCCCGGTCAGGCCGTGGCGATCTACCGCCCGGACGCCCGAGGCGACGTGGTGCTGGGCAGCGCCACGATCACCGCCACCGCGTAGCGGCCGGGTCCCCGGAATGGCGGCCACCCGGCGGTGGTAGACACCGCCCGTGAGTACGGATCCGCTCGAGGAGGCCCTCGCCGCAGCCGGCCTGGCCGGCGCCAGGCCCGGGGAGACGGTGGGTGCCGGCCCGTTCGTCGTGCCCGACACCGGCGGGGACGATGAGGCCGCCGTCCCGCCGGCGCGCTGGGCCGACGGCGCCGCCACCGGCGTCGGCTCACTCCCCGGCACCGATCCCCGCGAGGCGGCCGCCACGGTGGTGGGCGAGCTGCCGCTGCTGCCGCACCTGCCCGAGCTGCCGGCGCGGGGCGTCGGGGCCGACATGATCGGCCGGACGGCCGGGCTGCTCGTCGACATCCCGGTCGAGGTCGTACCCACCGGCTACCGGGTCGCGGCCCGGCCCGGCCGGGACCACCGCCGGGCCGTCGACCTGCTCCGCGGCGACCTCGACGCGTTCGACGAGGCCTGCGAGCTCGCCCGGCCGGGGTGGGTGAAGGTGCAGGCCGCCGGGCCGTGGACGCTGGCCGCGGCGGTGGAGCTGCACAGCGGTCACCGCGTGCTGACCGACGCGGGCGCGGTCCGGGAGTTCACCGCGAGCCTCCTGGACGGGCTGCGCGCCCACGTGGCGGAGGTGGCCGCCCGCACCGGCGCCCACGTGCTCGTCCAGCTCGACGAGCCGACGCTGCCCGCCGTGCTGGCCGGGGCGCTGCCCACCGCGTCGGGGTACGGCACGGTGCCCGCCGTCGGGCGCGTGGAGGCCCAGGACGCCCTGCGGGACCTCGTCTCGGCGCTCGAGGTGCCGGTGGTCGTGCACTGCTGCGCCGACCGCCCGCCCGTCCGGTTGCTCGCCGGCACCGGCGCGGCGGGCGTCGGCATCGATGCCACCCGGCCGGTGTTCAGCGGGGAGACGGCGCTGCCTGCGGCGCTCGACGCGCTCGGCGAGGTGTGGGACGCGGGAACGCCGCTGCTGCTCGGGCTCGTGCCCACGCGCGAGCCCGCGGCCCGCCCGCAGCTGCGCGACCTCGCCCGTCCCGCGTTCGATCTCGCCGATCGGCTCGGGTTCGACCGGTCCCGCCTCGGCGTGCTCGCGCTCCCCACGCCCACCTGCGGGCTGGCCGGGGCCGCACCGGAGTGGGCGCGACGGGCGATGGCGCTGGTCCGCGATCTCGGTCAGGCGTTCGTCGACCCGCCCGAGGACTGGTAGCGCGCGGCTGGCACGGTGTGCGGGGTGAGCCCGCAGAGCAGGGGACGCAAGCGCAAGAAGCCGGGGCCGCGCGGCCGGAACGAGCCGCCGGGGCCCGACGCCGTGATCGCTCGGATGGCGCAGAGCTCCTTCCGCGAGCTCGAGTCCGGCGGCGACGCGCTGGACGCGGAGCTCTACGTGTCCGAGCTGTTCGGCGCGTGGTGGGGACAGTTCCCCGGCCTCGCCGACCCCGAGGTGCTGCTGGGCGAGGGACTCGTGGCGCACGCCGCGCGGCGCAAGCGCGCGGGCGCCGTCGGCCTGCTGCGGGTGATCGCGGCGCTCGGCACCGACGCGCAGCGGGAGCAGGCCGCGGTGGCCGCCGATGCACTGGTCGCGGGCGGGGTCGACGAGCCGGGGTGGGTCGCGGCGCTGGGCACCGCGCAGGTGGCCGGGGCGTGGGCCTACGGCGACGTGTTCGGGGACCAGACCAGCGTGCTGCTCGTCATCGAGCGCGCGGACCGCAGGCACGGCGTCGTCGTGCTGGTCGACCACGCCCTGGACGGCATGGCGAAGGACGCGTTCGTCACCGAGGACCCCGACGGGGTGCTCGCCGACATCCGCGGGCTCGACGCCGAGGCGTTGCACGCCGCCACCACCTCTGTGCGCGAGATCGCGCCGGACGAGGCCGCCGCGCTGCTGGTCCCGGCGTTCGCCGCGACCGACCGGGCGGCGCGGGCCGGGCTCGAGCCGCCCGTCGACGAGGAGTTCCCGCCGTCGCGCGCGCTCGCCGTCGCCCGGGTGCGGCTGCTCCCCGCCCCGCCACCCGCGCCTGCGCCCGTCCCGCTCACCCCGGCGCAGTGCCGGGCGGCGGTCGAGGAGTTCCTCGGTTCGGAGGCGGCCCGCGATCTCCCGGAGGCGGCGCGGGGCTGCGCCGAGCTGCTCGTCGAGTTCGGCAACACCGCCGACCCGGCGCAGCCCTTGCGCGTCGGGCCGGGCCTGGTCAACCGGTTCCTCGACGAGACGTTGAACGACGGTCCGGAGATGTCGGACGACGAGTTCGACGCGCTCCCGGCCACCGTGCGCGCGTGGGCGGAATGGGCGGGGCAGCGGGCGGGGCTCCCCGCCGCGGCGATGGCCGAGCTGCGGGACGCCGTGGACGACATGGTCTGCTCGATCGGGCGGCCCGGCGGTGCCGTGCCGTTCGCGTCCGACGTCGCCGACGCGTACCTCGCCGGGCTGGACCTGGACGACGCGCGCCCGGAGGACCTGCCCGACCTGCTCGAACGCCGGATGTTCGCGGTGCCCGCGGTCGGCACCCGCATCGGGGACGAGGAGTTCCCGTTCCTCGACCCGAGCGATCCGGACGACCGCGGCATGCTCATCGAGGGGGAGCACCCGCAGTACCACGACGCGCTCGCCGACCCGGACTCGGGCGTCGTCGACGGCGTGAACCCCCGCCTGCACATCGCGGTGCACGAGATCGTCGCCGACCAGCTGTGGGACGACGACCCGCCGCAGGTGTGGCAGGCCGCGAAGCGGCTCTCGGCGGCGGGCATGGAGCGCCACGACGTGCTGCACGCGATCGGCGACGTGGTGGCGCACCACCTGTACGGGGCGCTCACCGGCGACGGGCCGTCCGATCCCGCCCGGTACGTGGAGCAGGTCGACATGCTGGGCCGCGCGGAGGACGCCCGGGTCGTCCCGCTGCGCCGGAAGCGCTGAGCCGCGGCTCCCGCCGGATGTCGGTCCTCGTCGCTAACCTCTGCTCGTGAGCTCTGACACTGACGTGCGCGAACGGCATGCGCGGCTGGCCGCGGAGGTGGCCGACCACCAGTTCCGCTACTACGTGCTCGACGCGCCCGTTGTCTCCGACGGGCAGTTCGACGCGCTGTGGCGCGAGCTCGTCGAGCTGGAGAGCGCGCACCCGGAGCTGGTCACCCCGGATTCGCCCACCCAGAAGGTGGTCGGGAAGTTCGCCACCGACTTCGCGGCGTACGACCACCTCGAGCGGATGCTCAGCCTCGACAACACCTTCACCGAGGACGAGCTGCGCGCGTGGGCCGAGCGGATCACGCGCGACGTCGGGGAGGGCAAGCTCCACTACCTGTGCGAGCTGAAGATCGACGGGCTCGCCGTCAACCTGCTGTACGAGAACGGCGCGCTCACGCGGGCGCTCACCCGCGGCGACGGCCGCACCGGCGAGGACATCACGCTCAACATGCGCACCCTCGACGAGGTGCCCGACCGCCTCACCGGCACCGACGAGTTCCCGGTGCCCCGGGTCGTCGAGGTGCGCGGCGAGGTCTACTTCCGGCTCGAGGACTTCCAGGCGCTCAACGCCTCCCTCGTCGAGGCGGGCAAGCCGCCGTTCGCCAACCCGCGCAACACCGCGGCAGGCTCGCTGCGGCAGAAGGACCCCAAGGTCACCGCATCCCGCAAGCTGCGCCTCATCTGCCACGGCTTCGGAAAGCGCGATGGGTTCACGCTCGAGCGCCAGTCCCAGGGCTACGACGCGCTGCGCGCGTGGGGTCTGCCGGTCTCGGAGCGCAGCGTCGTGGTCACCGGGATCGACGAGGTGCTCGCCCACGTCGAGTACTGGGGCGAGCACCGCCACGACATCGAGCACGAGATCGACGGCGTTGTCGTCAAGGTCGACGAGGTGGCCTTGCAGCGGCGCCTCGGCTCCACCTCGCGGGCGCCGCGCTGGGCGATCGCCTTCAAGTACCCGCCGGAGGAGGCCACGACCACGCTGCTCGACATCCAGGTCAACGTCGGGCGCACCGGCCGGGTCACCCCGTTCGCGCAGATGGAGCCGGTCGTCGTCGCGGGATCCACGGTGGCGCTGGCCACCCTGCACAACGCGCAGGAGGTCAAGCGCAAGGGCGTGCTCATCGGCGACCGCGTGGTCATCCGCAAGGCGGGCGACGTCATCCCCGAGGTGCTGGGGCCGGTCGTCGACCTGCGCGACGGCACCGAGCGCGAGTTCGTGATGCCCACCCACTGCCCGGAGTGCGGCACCGAGCTGGCCCAGCAGAAGGCGGGCGACGTCGACCTGCGCTGCCCCAACGCCCGGTCCTGCCCGGCTCAGCTGCGGGAGCGGTTGTTCCACGTGGCGGGCCGCGGCGCGTTCGACATCGAGGGGCTCGGCTACGAGGCCGCCACGGCGCTGCTCACGTCCGGGGTGGTGCAGGACGAGGGCGACGTCTTCGGGCTCACGGAGGCCGACCTGCTGCGGGTCGAGCTGTTCCGCAAGAAGGACGGCGAGCTGTCGGCCAACGGCCACCGGCTCCTCGCCAACCTGCAGGCGGTGAAGGACCGGCCGCTCTGGCGGGTGCTCGTGGGCCTGTCCATCCGGCACGTCGGGCCCACTGCCGCGCAGGCGCTGGCCCGCGAGTTCCGGTCGATGGACGCCATCGAGGCCGCCGCCGAGGAGGCGGCGCGGGCCAC
This sequence comes from Pseudonocardia adelaidensis, assembly GCF_039543345.1. Taxonomy (NCBI): domain Bacteria; kingdom Bacillati; phylum Actinomycetota; class Actinomycetes; order Pseudonocardiales; family Pseudonocardiaceae; genus Pseudonocardia; species Pseudonocardia adelaidensis. The sequence continues at coordinate 35,589 of NZ_BAABJO010000042.1, forward strand.
CGCCGAGGCCGGGTACGCGATCACGTCCGACGGCAGCTCCGACGGCACCTCCGACGACATGGCGGACGAAGCGGACGCGGGCGGCGCGGCGCCGGCGGCCACCGGGGCCGAGGCCGTCGCCGCTGCCACCGAGGCGGAGGGCGAGTCCGGCCCGGAGGAGCGTGCCGCGGCCGAGGAGCGCGCGGCCCGCGACGCCGCGCGGGCGCAGGCCAAGGCGCTCGCTGCCGCGCTGGCCCCGATCGCGAGCGTCGAAGGCGTGGGCCCCACCATCGCGGCGGCCCTGCGCGACTGGTTCTCGGTCGACTGGCACCGCGACGTCGTCCGCAAGTGGCGCGAGGCCGGGGTCCGGATGGTCGACGAGGTCGACGCGTCGGTGCCGCGCACCCTCGAGGGGATGTCGATCGTGATCACCGGTTCGATGGACGGCTTCTCCCGCGACGAGGCCAAGGAGGCGATCACCGCCCGCGGTGGCCGGGCCGCGGGTTCGGTGTCGAAGAAGACCGCCTTCGTGGTGGCAGGCGAATCGCCGGGGTCGAAGTACGACAAGGCGATCGAGATCGGCGTCCCGGTCCTCGACGAGGCGGGCTTCCGCGTGCTGCTGGAGCGCGGCCCGGACGCCGCCCGGGAGGTCGCGAACGGTTAGGCCGTGTCCCGTGGATCCCGGGCGATGGGAATCGTGATCCAGATCGTTCCTGGCAAGGCGGAGGTCCGCCCGTCGTACTGGACGTACCCGGGCGCGGCCGACAACGCAGCCAGGGACGATCTGGGCGCGATTCTCGCGGTCGGGATCCACGGGACACGGCCTGTCGTGACCGGCATGATCATCCCCGGTGGTGGCACGTAGGATCCGGTCGTCCGGCGGCTACGATTCGGGGGATTGGGGGGTGCCAGGGTGCTGCAGGCCGTGCTGAACGGGTCGTGGCCCGCAGACGCACACCCGCTTCTCCCCGTCACCCCGCGGCACCTCGCCCGCGACGCCCGCGCAGTCTCCGAGCTCAAGGTCGGTTCGGTGCACGTGCACCCGCGCGATCCCTCGGGGCTGGAGACGCTCGACCCGGTGTTCGTCGGCGACACGGTGGCCGCGATCCGGGCGCAGGCGCCCTCCATGGAGATCGGGGTCACCACCGGCCGCTGGATCGAGCGTGATCCGCGGAAGCGGATCGAGGCCGTTCTCGCCTGGGGTCACCTCGGCGTCGGCAAGCCCGACGTGTGCTCGGTCAACGTCCACGAGATGGGCTGGGTCGACGTCTGCGCCGCGGCCCGCTCGGTGGGCATCGGCATCGAGCTCGGCGTGTGGACCAGCGGAGACGCCGTCACGCTGCGTACCAACGGCCTGCCGCCCGGCACCACGCGGGTGCTCGCGGAGTCCACCGTGACCGACCCCAGCACCGCGGTGGCCGAGGGCCTGCGCATTCTGCGCGCGCTCGGCTCGGTGCCGGTGCCGATCCTCCTGCACGGTGAGGACACCGGCGCGTGGCCGGTGCTGGAGCAGGCGATGCTGCTGGGCGTCGACACCCGGATCGGGTTCGAGGACGTGCTCGTCACCCGGAAGGGACTGCTCGCGGCGGGCAACAACCACCTCGTGTCCGAGGTGCTGAAGCTTCGCCAGGACCTCCAGCTGAGCGGCTACCGCATCTGATCCGCACGTTTGGGTTTCGCCACAGAACTGAGGCCCTGGCCGTGGCCGGAGCCGTGGCATCCTGTGCGATGCGCGCAATAGCGTCGCCTACATGGGAGTGCTCGGCGACATCGGCAGGCGAGCGCGGGGGGCTGCGTCGTTGTTCACCCAACCGCTGCTGCCCGACGACCTGCTCGGCACGCTGAACCCGCTGTGGTCCACCAGCGAGCCGCACGCGCGCGTGGTGGGACTGCGCCGCGAGACCGCCGACACGACCACGCTGCTGCTGCACACCGGCCGGACGCGCATCACGCACCGGGCCGGCCAGTTCGTCGGGATCGGGACCCGGCTCGATGGCGTGTGGCAGTGGCGCACCTACTCGGTCACCTCCTGCCCCGGCGACCCGCGGCTGGCCGTCACGGTCACCGCCGTGCCGGGCGGCACCGTGTCCGGAGCGCTGGCGCACCGCACGCCGGTGGGCGCGCTGCTGCGGATCGGTCCGCCCGCGGGCGAGTTCGTGCTGCCGGACCCGGTGCCGGAGAAGCTGCTGTTCGTCACGGCGGGCAGCGGGATCACCCCGGTCATGGGGATGCTGCGCGACCTCGCGGCCACCCGGCGCGCCGCACTGGGCGGTGTGGTCGCCGTGCACTGCGACCGGACCCCGGCCGACGTGGTGTTCGGCGGCGAGCTGCGCGCGCTCGCCGCGACCACCGGGCTGCACCTGATCGAGCGGCACACCGCCGTCGAGGGCCGGCTCACCCCGGACGCGCTCGCCGACACCGTGCCCGACTGGGCGGCCCGCCAGGCGTGGGCCTGCGGCCCCGCCGGGCTGCTGGACGCGCTGGCCGGGCACTGGTCGCGCTACGGCGACCCCGATGCGCTGCACGTCGAGCGCTTCGTCGCACCCGCCCCCGTCGCCGATCCCGGTACCGGCGGCCGCGTCACGTTCACGACCAGCCGGATCACCGCGGACGCCGGCCCCGGCGTCGCGCTGATGGCCGCGGGAGAGGCGGCGGGCGCGCTGCTGCCCAACGGCTGCCGCATGGGCATCTGCCACACCTGCGTCGGGAAGCTCCGCTCCGGCGGCGTGCGCGACCTGCGCACCGGCGAGGTGCACGAGACCCCAGGACAGAGCGTCCGCACGTGCGTCTCCGGCGCCGCGGGCGACGTCGAGATCGAGCTCTAGGAGCTTCCCATGACCCAGACCCCCAGTGCGGCTGCGCACCTGACCGACGAGCAGGTCGAAGCCATCGGCGCCGAGCTCGACGCGATCCGCGCCGAGGTCGTCGGCTCGCTCGGCGAGCGCGACGCGCGCTACATCCACAAGGTCATCGCGGTGCAGCGCGCCCTCGAGGTCGGCGGCCGGGCCACGCTGCTCTTCGCGCGGTTCCCCCCGGCCTGGATCGCGGGCACCGCGGCGCTGTCCGTGGCCAAGATCCTCGAGAACATGGAGCTCGGCCACAACATCCTGCACGGGCAGTGGGACTGGATGCGCGACCCCAAGATCCACTCCACGACATGGGAGTGGGACCACGCCTCGCCCGCCGAGTCGTGGAAGAAGTCGCACAACTACGAGCACCACACGTTCACCAACATCCGCGGCAAGGACCGCGACCTCGGCTACGCGATCATGCGCGTGACGCCCGAGCAGGAGTGGAAGCCGGTCTACCTGCTGCAGCCGCTCTACAACGTCGGGCTCTCGTTGATCTTCGAGTGGGGTATCGCGCTCTACGACCTGGAGATCGAGAAGGCGCAGGAGGGCACCAAGCCCTGGGCGCAGGTCCGCCGCGAGGCGAAGAACCTGTGGCGCAAGGCCCGCAAGCAGCTCGCCAAGGACTACGTGCTGTTCCCGCTGCTGTCCGGCCCCGGCTTCCTCGCGACGCTCACCGCGAACGCCACCGCCAGCGCCGTGCGCAACATGTGGTCGCACGCCGTGATCTTCTGCGGGCACTTCCCGGACGGCACCGAGACGTTCGAGGAGGAGCGGCTCGAGGGTGAGACCAAGGGCCAGTGGTACGTCCGGCAGATGCTCGGCTCGGCCAACCTCTCCGGCGGTCCGCTGTTCCACATCATGACCGGGAACCTGTCGCACCAGATCGAGCACCACCTGTTCCCGGACATCCCGAGCAACCGCTACGCCGAGATCGCCCCGCGCGTCCGGGAGATCTGCGAGCGCTACGGGCTGCCCTACACCACGGGATCGCTGCCGAAGCAGTACGGCACGGTCGTGCGCAAGCTCGCCCGCCTCGCGTTCCCCGGTGGTGCCCCGAAGGCGGAGGTCACCCCGCTCCCGACGCGCCCGAAGCCGCTCGGCAGCCCGGTCCGGCTCGCCGGCTGACGCTCGCGATCACGTGAGGCCGTGGTCCTCCGCATAGACCTTGCGGCAGCCCGGGGCGCAGAAGGCGTGGTCGACGCCGTCGTGGGCGAGGGTGTACCGGGCCGTGGCCCACTCGACGGCCATCCCGCATACCGGGTCGATGGTGCTGCCCTCCGGCGCCTCGGGCCGCTCGCCGGAGTCGCGGAATCGCCGCGTCATCAGCCGGGTGATCTCGGTGCCCGTGGTGGCGTGGCCGAGTGTGCCCACGCAGTGCTCGCGCAGGCCGACGATCTGCACGACGCAGTGCGGCTCGCGGCGCAGTCGGGTGGCGTCGGGCTCGGTGCCGGCGACGGCTTCGGTGATCATCGGCACGATGGCGTCGGCGAACTCCCGGTTGCTCCAGGACCCGGGCACCGTGACCCGCACCAGGTAGCGGGGCGCCGTGTCCGCTGCCGGCCCCCCGGTGACCCAGGTGCGCGGCTGCACGACCAGGACGTGGATGAACTCGCGCGCCGAGTCCAGCGTCGACTCCGGCGCTGACTCCCCGAACGTCAGCGCCCGCAGGATGCGGTCGGCGAGATCGCGCTCCGTGTCGACGGTCAGCGTGCGGCCGGTGACGAACACCTCGACGGTCATCATGCCCGGTGCTCCGTCCCGGCCGGGACGAGCGCGAGCAGTTCGTCCACCGACCACTGGTCGTCGATGTGGGCGCCGCGCTTGGCGGCGAGCACCCGCCCGTCGGGCGCGATCAGGAAGTCGGCGGGCAGGCCGAGCCGGCCGCCCTCCGGGGTGGTCGGCGGGGCGGGCCGCTCGCGGCGCCGGACGGCCCGCAGCTCCCGCGCGACGGCGCGGACGATGGTCGGCCAGCCGCGCGGGTCGAGCAGGGCGCGCGCCCCGTACTCCACGCCGAACTCCCGGTAGAGGACGCGATCGGGATCGGCGATCACGTCGAGCGGCAGGTCCGACGTGTAGGTGCGCAGGGCGTCGGCGCTCGAGTGGAAGACCACGACCTCGCGGACGCCGGCCGCCTCGACGTCCGCGAGCCGGTTGACGAACGAGCGCAGGTGCAGGTTGCACACGGGGCACCCGGCGAACCGGCGGAACTGCAGGTGGACCAGGTGATCGGGATGCGGTACCCGCACGCGCGAACCGGCGACGGTGTCGAGCGTGCGGGCGGCGACGTGGGTGGGCGCCATGCGATCCTCCTTAGGTGTACGAAGTACGCTTACGATCCAGTATGCGCGTACCTTGTACGCTGTCAAGCCGTGCCCCGGCCCCGCTCGCTCACCGACGACCAGCTGGTCGCCGCAGCACTCGCCGTCGTCGACCGGGAGGGGCTCGCGGCCCTCACGATGCGAGCGGTTGCGCGCGAGCTCGGCGTGGCCACGATGGGCCTGTACCGCTACGTCGCCGACCGGCAGGCGCTCGAGCTGCTGGTCGTCGACCACGTGTTCCGCTCGGTCGACACATCGCTGCCGGACGGCGGATGGCAGGAGCGAATCCGCGTGCTGCTGGACCGCATGCGGGTGGCGGTGGCCCGGCATCCGGCGGTCGTTCCGTTGGTGCTGCGGCACCGGCAGGCCGCGCCGGCTTCGCTGCGCCTGATCGAGGCCATGCTCTCGGTGCTCACCGAGGGCGGCCTCGACGGCGCCGACCGCGTGGTCGCCCAGCGCACGCTGGTCGGCCACCTCCTCGGGTTCCTGCAGAACGAGCACTTCGCCCCGCTGTCGGGGCCGGGCACGATCGTGATGTCGGAGCTGTCCGCCGCCGACTACCCGCTCCTCGCGCGCACGGCCGCCGACGCCCGTTCGGTGCCGCCCGACGAGGAGTTCCGGCGGGGCCTCGACATCGTCCTGCGTGGGCTCTCCGCGACCTGACCGCGCGGTCGCACACCGACCGTGGTGCCGGCACACCAACTGCAGTTCGTGTGTGAGCACCAGGGTTGGTGTGTGACCGGCCGGGGCCGCCCCGCGATCGTGAGACCCGCCGGTCTCAGGGGCACTCGCAGGTCGCGCCTGCCCGCAGGGCCACCGCCAGCTCGAGGCGGGCCGCCGGGTCGTCCAGCGCCCCGCCGAACGTCTCGCGGAGGGCGGCGAGGCGGTAGCGCACGGTCTGCGGGTGCACGTGCAGCGCGGCGGCGGTGGCGGTGACGTCGCCGTGGGCGTCCAGCCAGGCGCGCAGGGTCTCCTCGGCGCGGGCGGCCGCGCCGGCCGGCAGGGTGCGCAGCGGGGCCAGCGCCCGCCCGGTGAGCGCGGCGGCGAGCTCCGGGGCCGCGGCGAGCAGCAGGGGGAGGAGGTGCTCGTCGGCCCGGACGAGTGGCGCGTCGCCGTTCAGCCTGCCCGCGGCGTGCAGCGGCCACGCGGACTGGGCCAGCGCGGCCGAGCGGTGGGCCTGTGCGGGTTCGACCAGCGGTCCGAGCACGGCCCGCCGCTCACCGGCGGCGCCGCGGACCCGGTCCAGCCATGCCGCGTCCGCCTCCCCGCGGGCGGCCACGACGACCAGGCCCACGGGGTCCAGGTCGGCGCCGACCGCTCCGGGTAGGCGGGCGGCGACCGCCACCGCGTCGTCCACCACGAGCGCCGCGACCCGGGCCGGCACGGTCCAGCCCGCGGCCGCGGCGGCCCGCTCCAGCTCGGCGGGCGCCGGTGGGGTGGGCCGGGCGAGCAGCTCCACGAGCGCGTGCCTGCGCGCCTGCAGCGAGCCCGCCTGGCTGGCCTCCTCGTCCGCCCAGCCCGCCACGGAGGCCGCGGTGATCTGCTCGATGTAGCCGAAGAGCGCCTCCGCCAGGTTGAAGATCACGTCCGCGGGGAGCCGCCGCGCGGTGGTGCTGGCGGCGAGGCGCTGCCAGAGCGTCCGGGTCCCCACCTGGTAGGCCGTCTGCAGGGCCGCGAGCGTGCGGCCCTCGCGGTGCTCCAGCTGGCCGAGCGCGCGGTACACCGTGGCGTCACCGAGGGGGTCGTCGCGGCCCAGCAGGTCGAGGAACTGGCCCAGTGCCACCGAGACACCCTCGGTGATCCGGGCGCCGAAGCGGCCGGTGAGCGGGCGCGCGTACTCGGGCACCTCGGCCCGGACGGCGGCGATGATGCCGTCGATCGTGCCGGCGAGCTCGGGCTGCAGCGCGGGGCCGACCCAGCTCGGGACGCGGGACCATGGGCGGTCCATCGGCTAGTGCCCCCCACCGGGGGGCCGTTGCGCATATCGGCGGATCCAGGTTTTCGCCGGGTGTGCCGACGGGCCGGCCTCGTACCGGGCGTACTCGGTCGGTTCGCCGGGGCGGCCAGCGGGAAGCCGGGCCGGCGAGATGGGTGGCGGACCTCCGGTGGGGGGCACTTAGGGTCCGAGGACCGTGACGACGATGCCCGCGAGGTGGGTGAGGCGCGCCAGCTCCGACGGGCGGAACGCCGGCCCGCCGGGCCGCCCGACGACGAGCGCGCGGGGCTTCGGCCCGAACGGCGCCGCCGCGAGTTCCGTGTCGAGCGCGCTCCACGGCTCCGGCATCCAGTGCACCGAGGGGTCCAGCACCGTGGCCCTCTCGAGCGGCAGCCACGGCAGGTCGCCCGCGCGGGTCTCCGGGGCGGCTGCGCTCTCGGCGAGCCGGTAGGACGAACCGTTGTCCCGTACGGCGATGATCGCCCAGCCGGCGCGGAAGATCCGGGGCACGCCCTCGGCGAGCAGCTGCAGCCCGCTCTCGGGGTCGCCGGTGATCTGGTCGATCAGCTCCAGCTCGTGGTGGGTCTCGAGCTTGCCCGAGTGCGGCCGGACCGACTCGACCTCCACGCCGGGGACCGACTCGGCCGCCGTGATCAGGACGTCGGGTGGGCGGCCGGGCGGCAGCTCGACCGCGAGGTCGTCCACGGCATGCCCCTGGGCGCGCTCCACCACGTCGACTCCGAGGATGTCCGCCCCCGCGTTGCCCAGCGCGGTGGCCACGGACCCGAGACTTCCCGGCTTGTCCGGGAGAACGACCCGGAGCAGGAACGACACACCACACGTCCTCTCGCGTACGCGCCCCCCACCGCGGGACTCCTCCCGCGTCAGTCGGGGCGGTTCACGCGGCGGCACTGCTATGCGGATTGTGTCAGGAGTGCGCCGTTTCGGCACGACATCCGGTCCGGCCGACGGGCAGTACCGCCCCGGATACCAGGTGCGGGCCCGACTAGACTCGCGAGGTGTCGATGCCAGCGCCCGGCGCGGCACCCGATCGCCATCGTCCGCATTCGGTTGCGGGCTCCTGAGCACGTCAGCCCTGGAGGGACATGTCCGCCGAACCCGCGGCAGCGCACATCAGCCGGGAGGAGGTTGCGCACCTCGCCCGGCTGTCCCGGCTCGCCGTCACCGACGCCGAACTGGATGTCTTCGCCGGCCAGCTCGAGGTGATCCTCGGAGCGGTCGCCCGCGTGGGCGAGGTCGCCGCCGACGACATCCCGCCCACCTCGCACGCGGTGCCGCTGCAGAACGTGTTCCGCCCCGACGAGCTGCGCCCCGGCCTCACCCAGGAGCAGGCGCTGGCCTGTGCTCCCGCCGCGGAGGACGGCCGCTTCCGCGTGCCGCGGATCCTGGGGGAGGAAGCATGAGCGACGACCTCACCACGATGACGGCGGCCGACCTCGCCGCCAGCATCCACTCGCGCGAGGTGTCGGCCGTCGAGGTCGCGCAGGCCCACCTCGACCGCATCGCCGCCGTCGACGGAGAGGTGCACGCGTTCCTGCACGTCGCGGCGGATGCGGCGCTCGCGTCGGCGACCATGGTGGACGAGAGCCTCGCTGCGGGCACGGCGCCCGCGTCGCCGCTCGCCGGCGTCCCGCTGGCGCTCAAGGACGTGTTCACCACGATCGACATGCCCACCACGGCGGGCTCGAAGATCCTGGACGGCTGGCGTCCGCCCTACGACGCCACGGTCGCGGCCCGGCTGCGCTCCGCGGGCATCACGATCCTGGGCAAGACCAACATGGACGAGTTCGCGATGGGCTCGTCCACCGAGCACTCCGCGTTCGGGCCCACCCGCAACCCGTGGGACACCAGCCGCGTGCCCGGTGGCTCCGGTGGCGGCTCCGCGGCGGCGCTCGCCGCGTTCGAGGCGCCGCTCGCGATCGGCACCGACACCGGCGGCTCGATCCGCCAGCCGGCCGCGTTCACCGGCACGGTGGGCGCCAAGCCGACGTACGGCGGGGTGTCGCGGTACGGGCTGATCGCCTGTGCGTCCTCGCTCGACCAGGGCGGGCCGTGCGCGCGCACGGTGCTGGACGCCGCGCTGCTGCACGAGGTGATCGCCGGGTACGACCCGATGGACTCCACCTCGATCGACGAGCCGGTGCCCGCGGTCGTCGAGGCCGCGCGCCGCGGTGCCGGTGGCGACCTGTCCGGGCTGCGCGTCGGCGTGGTCCGCGAGATGTCCGGCGAGGGCTACCAGCCCGGCGTCCGCGCGTCCTTCGAGGACGCGTTGCGGCAGCTGGAGAAGCTCGGCGCGGAGCTGGTGGAGGTCTCCTGCCCGCACTTCGAGTACGGGCTGGCGGCGTACTACCTGATCCTGCCGAGCGAGGTGTCGTCCAACCTCGCCCGGTTCGACGCCATGCGCTACGGGCTGCGCGTCGAGAACGGTGCGTCGGCCGAGGAGGTCATGGCCGCCACCCGCGAGGCCGGGTTCGGCGCGGAGGTGAAGCGGCGCGTCATCCTGGGCACGTACGCGCTCTCGTCCGGCTACTGGGACGCCTACTACGGGCAGGCGCAGAAGGTGCGCACGCTCATCAGCCGCGACTTCGCCGCGGCGTTCGAGCAGGCCGACGTGCTGGTCTCACCCACGACACCCACCACGGCGTTCACCATCGGCGACAAGGTGGACGACCCCCTCGCCATGTACCTCAACGACCTCGCCACGATCCCCACCAACCTGGCGGGCACCGCCGCGATCTCGGTGCCGTCCGGGCTCGCCGACGGGCTGCCGGTCGGGCTGCAGGTGATGGCCCCCGCGCTCGGCGAGGCCCGCATGTACCGGGTGGCGGCGGCGTACGAGGCGGCGCGCAACGCCGAGGACGGCCCCCTGATCGATCGCGTCCCCTCGTTGGAGGTCTCGTCATGAGTGCGCCGACGCTGGTCGACTACGCGGAGGTGCTCGAGCGGTTCGACCCCGTGCTCGGGCTCGAGGTCCACGTCGAGCTGAACACGCAGACCAAGATGTTCTGCGGCTGCTCCACCACGTTCGGCGCGGAGCCGAACACCCAGGTGTGCCCGGTGTGCCTCGGCCTGCCCGGCGCGCTGCCGGTGGTCAACCGCTCCGGGGTGGAGTCGGCGATCCGGATCGGGCTGGCGCTGAACTGCACGATCGCGCCGTGGGGCCGGTTCGCGCGGAAGAACTACTTCTACCCCGACATGCCGAAGAACTTCCAGACGTCCCAGTACGACGAGCCGATCGCCGTGAACGGGTTCCTGGACGTCCCGCTCGACGACGGGTCGGTGTTCCGCGTCGAGATCGAGCGCGCGCACATGGAGGAGGACACCGGCAAGTCGCTGCACGTCGGCGGTGCCACCGGCCGGATCCACGGCGCGGAGTACTCGCTGCTCGACTACAACCGCGCAGGCGTGCCGCTGATCGAGATCGTGACGAAGCCGATCGTGGGCACGGGGGAGCGGGCGCCCGAGGTGGCGCGCGCGTACGTCACGGCGTTGCGCGACCTGCTGCGCGCCCTCGGCGTCTCGGACGTGCGGATGGACCAGGGCTCGCTGCGCTGCGACGCCAACGTCTCGCTGATGCCGAAGGGCGCCGGGGAGTTCGGCACCCGCACCGAGACCAAGAACGTCAACTCGCTGCGGTCGGTGGAGCGCGCCGTTCGCTACGAGATGACGCGGCAGGCGGGCGTGCTCCTCGCCGGCGAGCGCGTCGTCCAGGAGACGCGGCACTTCGACGAGTCCACCGGCTCCACGTCGGCGGGCCGGACGAAGGAGACGGCCGAGGACTACCGGTACTTCCCGGAGCCCGACCTCGTGCCGATCGCGCCGCCCGCGGAATGGGTCGAGGAGCTGCGCGCAACGCTCCCCGAGCTGCCGTGGGAGCGCCGCCGGCGGATCCAGCAGGAGTGGGGCCTCACGGACCCGGAGCTGCGCGACCTGGTCAACGCAGGCGCCCTCGAGCTGATCGAGGCCACCGTCGCCGCGGGCGCCCCGGCGGGCGAGGCCCGCTCGTGGTGGGTCTCGTACCTCACCCAGCAGGCCAACGCCCGCGGCGTCGAGCTGGCCGGGCTGCCGATCACCCCGGCCCAGGTGGCGCGGGTGATCGAGCTCGTGGCGTCGGGCGCGCTGTCCAACAAGCTGGCCCGCCAGGTCGTCGACGGCGTGCTCGCCGGTGAGGGCGAGCCCGACGATGTCGTCGCCGCGCGCGGCCTTGCCGTCGTCTCGGACGACACCGCGCTGCTCGCCGCCGTCGACGAGGCCCTCGCCGCCCAGCCGGACATCGCCGAGAAGATCCGCGGCGGCAAGGTGCAGGCCGCGGGCGCGATCGTCGGCGCTGTCATGAAGGCCACCAAGGGCCAGGCCGACGCCAAGCGCGTGCGGGAGCTGGTGATCGAGCGAGTCGCCCAGTAGCCCCGTGAGTGGATACGAGTGCTCCAGCACTCGTATCCACTCACGGCTGGGAGTTCCTACTGGCGGTTGTCGCCTCCCGCGGCGAGGGGCTGGATCCGGATCACGCGGTCGTCGGAGGACACCGGCTTGCCGCCCGACTTGTTGACGGTGCCCAGCCACAGCAGGCCGTCGGGCGCGAGGGTGGCCGCGGAGAGGCGGCCGTAGGTCTCCTGCAGGATCGTCTCGGGCGCCCCGACGAACAGGTTCTTCGCGTCGGACCGGATCACGAACAGCGACTGCGGGTGCACCTGGGCCACGGCCACGGCCCCGTCCTGCGCCGTGCAGCCGGCGACGCCCGGCCGGTCCGGCCAGCGCCACGCCGGCGCCGGGAGCGGGCCGGGGACGATCAGGTGCAGCACGTCCTCGCCCGCGCGCCGGTCGGTGACCCAGGCCGCGCCCCGGCGCGGGTCGACGCAGATCCCGCCGGGTGCCTGGAGCCCGGTGCTCAAGGTCGGCGATAGTGGGTCCGGGTTGCCCTTGGCCGGGCGGCCCTGCACGTCGATGCGCAGCAGCTTGCCGGCGAGGGAGTCGGGCGCGGGGGCGGCCTGCCCCGCGTTGCCGGTGGCCACGAGCAGCGAGCCGTCCTCGTCGACGGCGAGTGCGCCGCCGTTGTTCGACGAGCCACGGGGGATGCCGGTGAGCACGGGCTTGGGTGGTTCGCCCGTCGCGAGGCGCACCACGCGGTTGTCCTGGGGCGTGGTGACGTAGGCGTAGACGAGCTGGTCCTCGATGTACGACGGCGACAGCACCAGCCCGGTGAGACCACCACCGCCGGTGGCGTCCACCGGCAAGGTGGCCACCAGCTCCGGTTCGCTGCCCTGCTCGACGCGCAGCACGCGCCCGGTCTGCCGCTCCCCGACCAGCGCGGTGGCCGCATCGGGGAGCACCGCGATGGCGCCGACCGGATCCAGACAGGTGGCGATGACCTGGGGATCGGGGTCCTGGCAACCCGACGGCGGCTGCTGGGGCCCGTCCTGCCCCTCCGGGCCGGGCGGCTGCTGCGGCTGGGGCTGGGGCGTGGGTTCCGGCACGACCGGCGGGCCGCCGAGCTCGCCCGCGCCCTCCAGCTGCTCGTGCCACTCGCGGGGGCCCTGCTCGGGGAACGTGGCGCACCCACCGAGCGCCAGCACGAGCAGCGCCGCCGCGGCCGCGCGCCGCACCCGTCCTCCCACGGGGTCAAGGTTAAGCGGCGCCGGGTGAGCGGCCGGTGAATCGGGTGCCGTCCCGATCCGGCGGTGGATCGGCGCGTCTGAGCGGGTTCCCGACGCCGCGTGGCCGATCACGTCACACCGGGGCGACCCCACCCGCTGTACTAGCGTCGGTGCTCATGGGTGACATCACGGTGCTGGTGCCGGAGGACGAGGGGGAGGCGGCGCTCGTCGACGTCATGGGGGTCGAGGTCGTCCGGTACGACCCGGACGGCGACCTCCGGCGGCGGCGGACCGCGCGCAGGTCCTCGTCCCGCCGTTCCTCGCACCCACCACGGCGGTCTCCGTCGTGGAGCGGCTGCCGGAGCTGCGGATGGTGCAGCTGCTCACCGCGGGCGCCGAGGCGTGGGTGGGCAGGCTGCCCGAGGGCGTCGCCCTCTCGGACTGCCGCGGCGCGCACAGCGGCGCCACCGCGGAATGGATCGTCGGCGCGCTGATCGCCGTGTACCGGCACTTCCCGCAGTTCGTCCGGGCGCAGGACGCCGGGCGCTGGGACTACCACATCACCGACACGCTCGCCGGCAAGCGGGTGCTGATCGTCGGCGCCGGTGACGTCGCCGAGCAGACCGTGCGCCGGCTCGCCCCGTTCGACGTGACCACCACGCTCGTCGCGCGCCGCGCCCGGCCCGGCGTCCACGGGATCGACGAGGTGCACGACCTCCTGGGCGACCACGACGCGTGTGTCGTGATCGTCCCGCTGACCGACGCCACCCGCGGGCTGATCGACGCGACGTTCCTCGCGGCGATGCCCGACGGGGCGCTGCTGGTCAACGCTGCCCGCGGGCCGGTCGCCGACACCGAAGCGCTCACCGCGGAGCTGGTCAGCGGCCGGTTGCGGGCCGCCCTGGACGTCACGGAGCCCGAGCCGCTGCCCGCCGACCACCCGCTGTGGACCGCGCCCGGGCTCTTCCTGTGCCCCCACGTCGGCGGGAGCGTGCCCGGCAGGCTGGACCGGGCGTACCGGATCGCGGCCGAGCAGATCGCGGCCTTCGCACGCGGGGAGCGGCCCGCGAACCTCGTGGCGGACGGTTACTGACCGGATTTCCCCGGTACCGGCCGCGGAGACGGCTACGCTCGGGCGCCATGACCGACCAGCCCACGTCGATCCTGCCCGGCGCGGGCGGTTTCGGGTCCTCGGAGCCCACCCCGACGCGGCCGAACCGCAGGCCGCTGGCGTGGAACCCGGGCACGGACACGGGCCTGCTCCTCCTGCGTCTCGCCGTCGGCGGCACGTTCTTCGCCCACGGGATGCACATCGTCAGCGGACTGTGGGGCGGCCCGGGGGTCGCGGAGTTCGCCCGCACGCTGGAGGGGTTCGGCTACCAGCAGGCGCCGGTGCTGGCCTGGGTCGCGGGACTCACGGCGCTGGTCGGCGGCGCGCTGGTGGTGCTCGGCTTCCTCACGCCGATCGCGGCGGCGGGCCTGCTCGGCCTGATGATCAACTCGGTGGCGCTGAAGGTGGGCAACGGGTTCTTCGTCGCCTCGCCCGCGGGCGCGAACGCGGTGGAGCTGGATGTGGTGCTCGCCCTGGCGGCCGCCGCGCTCGCACTCACCGGGGCCGGCCGGATCGCCATCGACAAGGGGCGCACCTGGAACGTCCGCCCGGCACCGTGGGGCGTGCTGGCCCTGATCATCGGTGTGACCGCCGCCGTGCTGGTGTTCGTGCTCCTGCGGTGACGCCCCCTCCGCCGGATTCCGCGTGGCTGGCGGCGGTTTCCCGGTGGGCGGGAGCGCCGGTGGCGGTCACGGCGCGGACCCCCCTCGCGGGCGGCTACGTGGCGGCCGCGGTGGAGCGCATCGACCTGGACGCGGGGGGCCACCCCGTCGCGGTCGTCCTCAAGCGGGTGCAGCCGAGCGAGGTGGCCGCGATGCGCGCGCTCGCCGTGGTGCCGGGCGTGGACCGCCCCCGCCTGCTCGCCACCGGTCACGACGGCCACGGCGCGTGGCTGCTCCTGCCCTTCTACCCGGGCGCCGCGCTGGACGGCGGCGACGTGCCGGCCGCCGTGTGGGACGTGCTGGGCAAGGTGCACACCCACTGGCACCGGCGCCGCGCGCGCGGCATCCCGGTCGTCGACGCGCGCTGGTGGTGGGCGATGGTCGTCGGGCACACGCTGCCCGCGGTCCGCGGCGCGCACGGCCGCACGGGTGACCCGCGGCTCGCCGGGATCGCGGAACTGCTGGAGGCGTGGTCGACCGACGCCCGCCTGCGGGCCGCCCTCGCGCTGCTGCCGCGCACCCTGACCCACGGCGACGCGCACCGCGGCAACGTCCTGCTGGCTACGGACAGCGCGGTCCTGATCGACTGGGGCAACGCCCGCGTCGCCCCGGCCGGTCTGGACGTCGCGACGCTGGCCGCGCAGGGCGCACCCGCGCCGCCCGGATACGCCGCGCCCGCAATGTCCCCGGCGCTGCGGGAGGTGGAGCGGCTCTGGGCCCAGGTCCAGGTGCACGTCCAGTACCTGGGCTTCGCCGCCGACCACCTGGGCACCGAGCGCGTCGTCGAGATGGTCGACACCGCCGCTCGTGCTCTCGACGCGCTCGGCCCCGCGCTGGCCGCAGCGTCACGCGGGTGAGGCCGCGACCTCGGTGCTCAGGCTGAGGTGCTCCCAGTCGGTGAAGTTGCGCTGCAGCGCGTCGAGCTTGCCGCGGGCGATCTGCAGCGCGGCCGTGCCGAGGAGCAGGCGCAGCGGGGGTGCATCGGCCTCGAGCGCGGCGACGACGGCCTCGGCGGCGCGGGCCGGGTCGCCGGGCTGGCTGCCGTAGGTGGCCAGCGTCGCCTCGCGCCGCCTGCCCGCGGTCTCGGCGTAGTCGTCGATCCGGATCGCGGACTGCTTCATCGACGGCCCGGACCAGTTGGTGCGGAACGCACCGGGCTCCACGATCGTGACCCCGATGCCCAGCGGCGCGACCTCCGCGGCGAGGGACTCCGACAGCCCTTCCAGCGCGAACTTGGTGGCGTGGTAGTAGCCGGTGGCGCCGAACGCGGCGAGCCCGCCGAGCGAGGAGATGGCGACGATGTGGCCGGAGCGCCGGGCGCGCATGCCCGGGAGCACGGCTTTCGTCACCGCGACGGCGCCGAAGACGTTCGCCTCGAACAGCGCCCGCACCTCGGTGTCCTCGCCCTCCTCGACGGCGGCCAGGTAGCCGTACCCGGCGTTGTTGACCAGCACGTCGATCCGGCCGAAAGCCTCCTCGGCACGCGCGACCGCCGCCGAGACCTGGTCGGGGTCCGTCACGTCCAGCGGCAGCGCGATCGCCCGGTCGCCGTGGGCGTCGACGAGGTCGGCGACCGTCCGCGGGTCCCGGGCGGTGACGGCCGCCCGCCATCCGCGCTGGAGGACGTGGGTGGCCAGCGCCCGGCCGAGCCCGGTGGAGCAGCCGGTGATGAACCAGACGGGGGATGAGTCGAGTGGCATGCCTCCACCGTCGGCCGCGGCCGCACGGGCCGCCAGAGTCCCGTCTTCCTGGGACGGCCGGTACCAGGCAGGCGCCCCGGGTGGTATGCAGACTGGCGGGCATGGCGAACTCGGAGTTCGGGCGGGCCGTGCGCCGCTGGCGGGACCGGGTCCCGCCGGAGGCCGCGGGGCTGCCGGCCGGTGGGCACCGGCGGACGGCCGGGCTGCGCCGTGAGGAGCTGGCCATGCTCGCCGGCATCTCGGTGGACTACATCACCCGCCTCGAACAGGGCCGCGCGTCCCACCCGTCGGGCCAGGTGATCGAGGCACTGGCCAGGGCACTGCGGTTGACGGCGGCCGAACGCGACCACCTGTTCCACCTCGCGGGCCTCACGCCGCCCGGCCCGGACACCGTGCCCGCCCACATCACCCCGAGCGTCCAGCACCTGCTCGACCGGATGCCCGCCACCCCCGTCGCCGTCTTCGACGCCGCCTGGACGCAGCTGGTCGCCAACCCGCCGTACGCGGCGCTGATGGGCGACCCGGGCGGATGGCGCGGGCGCGAGCGCAACGCCGTGTGGCGCAACCTGGTCGGCCCCGGCACGCGGGTCCGGCAGACCCCGGAGTCCCGGCGGGAGCTCGAGGCCACCCTGGTCGCCGACCTGCGCGCCGCCGCCGGTCGCTATCCCGGCGACCAGCAGCTGCAGCGGTTGGTCGCCGACCTGCGCGCCTCCAGCGACCGGTTCACCGAGCTGTGGGACTCCGGGGCCGTCGGCCACCACGAGACCACCCGCAAGATCGTCGACCACCCGCACGTCGGCCCCGTGGAGCTGGACTGCGACATGCTCACGGTCGCCGGCAGCGACCTGCGCATCATGATCTACACCGCGGTGCCGGGCACCGAGGACGCCGAACGCCTCGCCCTGATCACCGTGCTCGGCACCCAGACCCTGACCGGGTAGCACGGCGTTGGGGTGAACGGCGCGCTCGCTCGCATCCAGCAACCCCACATCTAGCAACCCGCTCTGCGGTTCGCGCCGCCGGAGCGCAGCGCGGCGAGGTGCTCCCGGACCGGGCCGAAGGTCAGCATGCCGCTGCCCGCCCCGGCGATCTCCTCGGCGGCAGGAGCCAGGGCGTGCTCGGCCCGGGCCACCGTCCCCGAGTCCCCGACCGCGAGCGCCGCGCGCCCGGCCAGGCACCAGAGGACCTCGAGCATGTGGTCCGGCGGCGGTTCGGGCAGGGCGCGCACGGCGTCCGCGGCCTGGGCCGTCCGCCCGTCGGCGAGCAGGAGGTGGGGCCGGATCCACGGCTCGTAGGGCCCGGGATCGTGGACGGGTCCGGGGCGCTCGCCCCGCCGCAGCCGCAGGCACACGAGTGCGAGGTCGAGCAGGCCGTGCTCGACGCCGGGCATGTCGGCGCCTGCGAGGAGCCGGGCCGCCTCGCGGTAGCGGGCCTCGGCGTCCGCGGCACCGGTCTCGGCTGCCCGCATGGCGGCGAACCAGGTGACGAACACGGGCACCAGCGGGCTGTCGAAGCGTTCTCCCGCGTCGCCGAGCGCCTCGGCCGCGGCGGCCGCGCCGTCGAGGTCGCCGAGCGCGGCGCGGCACTGCATCTGCACGAGGTGGGCGAGGATCGTGTAGGTCGGGAGGTCGTGCTCGGCGGCGAGCGTGCCGATCTCCCGGGCGAGGTGTCCCCGCTGGGCTGCGAGCCCGGCGCGCTCGAACGTCTGCATGATGCGTGCCGAGAGCGCGAACGCCAGCAGGGCGGGGTCGCCCGCGCGCCGGGCCAGCCGCTCCGCCTCGCGGGCGGCCTCCGGTCCGCGGCTGTCGCGCAGCCCGCGCGTCTCGAGCGCGATCGCGGCGAGCACGCGGGCCCGATCCGCGGGCGCTTCGGTGGCGTGCAGTGCCCGCTCGGCCGCCGCGACGATCGCCGCCGACGACCGCGGATCGTCCGACCGGGCCCACACGCTGGGCACGTCGTAGCCGCCGATGACCCGCGCGGTGAGCCGGGGGTTGCCGAGCTGCTCGGCCACGGCGACGGTCGCCGCGTGCCGGGCCACGGCCGTGCCGGGGCCGCCGCCGTGCACCGCGAGGCTGCGCAGCAACGAGGTCGTCGACTCGAGCTTCGCGCGTGCCCCCAGCACGGGGTTGCGCTCCCACTCCGCGGCCGCGCTCGCCCACACCCGGTCCGGTCCGTCGGGGCGCAGCAGGAGACCGGGCGAGCGGCGCAGGACGTCGGTCTCCAGTGCGGCGAGCCGCGGACCCGGGTCGGTGCCGAGCTCCTCGGCGAGCCGGCCGCGGGCGCGGCGCAGGACGGCGAGCGCGTCGCCGGGCCGTTCGCAGCGGTAGAGCGCGAGCGCGAGCAGCCACCACCCGTCCTCGCGCCACGGGTGATCGGTGACGTGGGCGTCGAGGTCGGGCACGGCCAGCTCCGGGCGCCCGGCGGCCAGCCGGGCCCGCGCCAGCTGCTCGACCGCCTGCAGGCGCAGCTCGGTCAGCCGCCCGCGCTCCGCGCGAGCCCACGCCGCGTCGGGGAAGTCGGCGAAGGCCGGGCCCTGCCACCACCCCAGTGCCTCCTCCAGCGGGCCGACGGCATCCGCGTCGGGACCGGACCGGGCGACCACGGCCTCGAACCGCCAAGCGTCCACCGACTCCGCGGCGCCCCGGAACGCGTAGCCGGGCCCGGCGGTGGCGATCGGGTGCGCCCCGCCGAGCGCCGCGCGCAGCGCCGACACGAACGTCCGCACCGACCCGGCCGCGCGGCGCGGCGGATCACCCGGCCAGAGGTCCTCGATCAACGTGGGCAGGGGAACCACCCGGCCGCGCGCGACGATCAGCCGCGCGAGCACCTCCCGGTGCCGCGGGCCCCCGAGGTTCAGCCGCCCGCCCAGCGCGTCGAACGCCGCGACCGGGCCGAGCACCTGGAACGTGGTCATCGGCGCTGATCGGATGCTGATCGGCCGCCCGCAGACTCGGGGGCATGAACTCGATCCCCGGCTTCCGCACTCGACGGCTGCCCGGCGCCGGCGGGACGCGGATCAACGTGGCCGTCGCAGGTGAAGGCAGCCCCGTCGTGCTCCTGCACGGCTTTCCCCAGACCCACCTCATGTGGCGCCACGTAGCGCCCGACCTCGCCGCCGACCACCTCGTGATCTGCCCCGACCTGCGCGGCTACGGGGCCAGCGACAAGCCCGCCGACGACGGGACGACGTACTCCAAGCGCACGATGGCCGCCGACGTCGTGGCGGTCGTCCGTCATCTCGGCGCGGACCGGTTCGCGTTGGTCGGGCACGACCGGGGTGCGCTGGTCGCCATCAGGGCGGGCCTCGACCACCCGGACGCGGTCACCCACCTCGGGTCGCTGGACGTGCTGCCCACGCTGGACATGTGGGACATCCTGCACGGTGTCGACGCCTCCGTGGCGTTCCACCTCTACCTGATGGCGCAGCCGCCCGGCCTGCCCGAGGAGATGATCGCCCGCAGCGCCGACGCCTTCTTCGGGCACTTCCTCGACGTGTGGGCCCGCAACCCCGACGCGATCCCCGAGGAGGTGCGCGCCGAGTACCTGCGTGCCTCGCGCGAGGCGGTGCCCTCGATCGTCGCCGACTACCGCGCGTCGGCCGGGATCGACGTCGAGCACGACCGCGCCGACCGCGCCGCCGGGCGCCGGCTCACCATGCCCGTCGCGGTCGTGCAGCAGGACTGGGGCGCCGCACTCGGATTCGACGCCGCAGCCCTCTGGAAGGCGTGGACCGCGGACCTCGATCACCTGACCCTGGACGTCGGGCACTTCATGGCGGAGGAGGCCCCCGCCGACGTCGTCAGGGTCATCAGGAACCTGCTGGCCCGGTGATCACGGGACTCGGCCGGCACGGCATGCCGCACCTGCTCCGGCTGAGCGGCCCGGCCGGTGGGCGCTGGAACGCAGGCGACGGCCCGGAGCTGGAACTGGACGCGGTCGAGTTCTGCCGGGTGCCGTCCGGCCGTGGCCACGGTGAGGGGCTGCTCGGCGTGGAGGTGCCGTTCTAGGACTGTTCGGTCGTGGCGGTCGGATCGGGGAGGCGGCCGCCGCTCACCGCGGCGAGCCGGGGCAGGTCACGCAGGTGCACCGCGGGCAGGGCGACCTCGGAACCATCGTTCAGCACGGCGCTGACGCGGGCGGCACCCGGGTTGCGCGCCCGGCCCAGGTGCACCGACGCGATCTCGTCCCACGGCACGCGCCTGCCACCGACCACCCGGCGCACGGCGACCGCCTCGGAATCGGCCACGGTGCGCACGCGCAGCGTCCACGCAATGATCCCGATCGGGATCAGGTAGACCAGCCACAGGTACGGCGCGGCGAAGGCAACGGGGGTGGCGCAGACGGCGAACACCAGCGCCACGAGGACGACCAGCGGGGGGATGCGGAAGACCGCCCGAGGCGGCGGCTCGGGGAGAGCGCTCACGCCACCATGGTCGCACCAGGTGTGACGATGGGCCGCTCGCACACGAACCGTGGTGGTCGCACATGAACTGCAGTTGGTGTGTGGGCGCCGGAGTTGGTGCGTGAGTCGGCGGTGGCGAGGTGCGTCACCGCGGCGCGGGCCGCGTCCGGGTGGGGCGTGAGCGGGCCGCCGATCCGGACCGTCACCCGGGTTCGGCGCAACCGCCCGTGCTTGGGGAGCAGGTCCCCGGTGCCGACGATCCCGACCGGCACCACCGGCACACGCGCCGACGCGGCCAGGCGGAACGCGCCGGAGTGGAACCGCGCCGGCCCGGCGCCCCCGCGCGTCCCCTCCGGGAAGACGATCACCGCCCGGCCTGCACGCAGGAGTGCCGCGGCGCAGGCGATGTCGGCGCTCCCGCCGCCGGTGCGCCGCACCGGGAACGCCGCGGCCAGCACCCGGCAGACGGCCGAGCGCCAGCCGCGCCCGAACCAGTAGTCGGCCGCGGCCGCGACCCGCGGGGCGTGCGCGCTGTCGACCGCGGCGAGCAGTGCCGCGGTGTCCGCGTGCGAGCTGTGGTTGGCGACCACGACGCACCCGCCCCGGGGCAACGACCCCACGACGGTGAGCCCGCCGGTCAGCGCCAGCACCAGCCGCCACAGCCCGCGCCGCGCCGCGGCCGCCGCCCTGGCCCTCATGACAGCCCCGCCACCAGCACCGCGAGCGGCAGCGCCACCAGCAGCGAGTCGACCCGGTCGAGCAGGCCGCCGAAGCCGGGCAGCCAGGCCCCGGCGTCCTTGCGGCCGGCCTCGCGCTTGATCATCGACTCCAGCAGGTCGCCCAGCACGCCCCCGGCGACGACCGCGACCAGCAGCCCCGCCGACGGCTTGCCCAACGCCAGCAGCACGGCCGATGCACCTAGGGCGGCACCGGCGACACCGCCCCACGTCTTCGCGGGCGACAGTCGGGAGAGCCGTCGCGCGCCCGGCCCCCGGCTGCCCAGCAGCCTGCCGCCGCACCACGCGCCGACGTCCGCGACGGCGACGGCCAGGCAGACCGCCACGGCGACCTGCGGGTCGAGGACGGCGAGCCCCGCGAGCCCGCCACCGATCCACACCGTGCCGAACGCGCCGTAGGCCGCTCGTCCGGCCCCCGTCCCGACGTCCCCGGCGACGATCGCGGGGACCGCCGAGGCGACCGCGAGCACCGGCAGCAGCAGCCCGAGCAGGTCGGGGCGGAGCAGCGCCACGACGGGGACGGCCGCGACGCGCGCCGCCAGTGCGATCGCGTCCCACCGGGGGAGCGCGGCCAGCCCGGCGAACTCGGCGGCGGCGACGACGCCCAGCGCCGCCGCGAGCGCGGCCCCTCCCGGCCGCCCGGCCAGCAGCAGTGGGCCGAGCACGAGCGGCGCGGCGACCAGCCACGTGCGCCAGCGTGCGGTGAGCTCCGCGCGGCGTGCGCCGCCGACCGCGGCTCCGCCGATGCCGAGCGCGCCGAGGGTGAGGGTGACCGGATCCATGCGCCGAGCCTGCCGCCGATCGCGCCGCGTTCCCTCCGCGAGAGCACGCGCGGGTGGTGCGTAGTCCTACGCAGCCGTCGACCGGGCGGCGCGCAGCGACTCCCGCCGGCCGGGCGGTGGGTCGGTGTCCGCGCGGCAGTCCGGGGGCGACGGTCACTCCGGTCAGGACGGGGAGAGCCGCGCCATGAGCGTCCGCAGCCGGAGCGCTGCCGTGACGGCGGAGCCGGCGGCGAGCACGACGAGCACCGCCGTCGCGTACGCGGGCACCGCGGCGATCACGACGAGCAGGAGGCAGCGTTCGGTCTTGCCCACCGGCCCGCCGTTGATCCGCGCGGCCCCGGCGGCGGCGCCGGCGAGCGCCACCCACGACGGGGCGCTCGCGGCGAGCATCGCCAGCAGCACCGGCCACGCAGGTGCGAGGGAGAAGCAGCCTGCGAGCGCGGCCAGCTCGGCAGAGCGGTCGCCCAGCTCGTTGACGACGGCGCCCCAGCGGGTGCTCGTGCCGGTCTCGCGGGCGAGCGCGCCGTCGAGGTTCGCCGCGGCCAGCCGCAGCGCGAGCAGCGCGGCCACCAGCACCGCTGTGATCGGGCTGGCCACCGTCGCCAGTACGAGCCCGGCCAGCGCCCCGAAGCCGACGCCTGCTGCGGTGACGGTGCCCGGTGCCACCCCGTGGGTGGCCATGGCCCGCCGGATGCCGGCGAGGCGGTCGGCGTACCAGGGCTTGAGGGCGTACAGGCCGGAGCTCATCCGGGCAGGGTCACCCGTCACCGGAGCTCGCGCGTCCGCAGAACTACGCAAGAGCGCTCGCACCCGGGCGGGTGGGCGACCTGGCGGTGCAGCACCACCTGGTCGACGCGATCTCGGCCCCGGCGCCGCCCGCGCGGCTCCCCGCCGGGCTCACGCCCCGCGAGGCCGAGGCGCTTGATCACTCCCCTGTCCCACGATCTGGTACGCGCATCTCACGGAATTGACGCGCGGTGCGCGCGGCGGCTAGCGTCGCTGCCATGTCCGCCATCCGGGTGCTCGTACTTCTCAGGCGCGTCCACGCCTGAGCGAGCCCTCGGTCGTCGACGCGCCACCCTCGTTCCGTCAGCCCGACGGTCGGGGGTTTTTTTCTGTCCGGATTCCGAAACCCATGCGGAGCGATCAGCAGATGACCACCGCAACGCCCCGATCCGGCCCGGTCCCCGGGCCGCCGGCCCCGAAACCCGGGCCACCTCCCGGCCGCCAGGGTCAGGCCACACCCCCAGGCCAGCCGGTACGGCGAGTCGAGGAGGTGCCGATGACCGGTGCCCAGTCCCTCGTGCGCTCGCTCGAGGAGGTGGGCTGCGAAGTCGTCTTCGGAATTCCCGGCGGCACGATCCTCCCCGCGTACGACCCGCTGCTCGACTCCACCAAGGTGCGGCACGTCCTCGTGCGCCACGAGCAGGGTGCCGGCCACGCCGCCACCGGGTACGCGCAGGCCACCGGCAAGGTCGGCGTCTGCATGGCGACGTCCGGCCCGGGCGCCACCAACCTGGTCACGCCGCTCGCCGACGCCCACATGGACTCGATCCCGGTGGTCGCGATCACCGGACAGCAGTCCCGGCCCCTGATCGGTACCGACGCGTTCCAGGAGGCCGACATCACCGGCATCACCATGCCGGTGACCAAGCACAACATGCTCGTGACCGACCCGGCGGAGATCCCGCAGGCGATCATGGAGGCGTTCCACCTGGCGTCCACGGGCCGACCCGGCCCGGTGCTGGTGGACATCCCGAAGGACGTGCTGCAGGAGAAGACCACGTTCTCCTGGCCCCCGGAGATGAAGCTGCCCGGCTACCGGCCGACGACCCGGCCGCACGGCAAGCAGATCCGCGAGGCGGCCAAGCTCATGTGCTCGGCCAAGCAGCCCGTGCTCTACGTCGGTGGCGGCGTGCTCAAGGCCGAGGCCACGGCGGAGCTGCTCGAGCTGGCCGAGCTCACCGGCATCCCGGTCGTCACCACGCTGATGGCGCGCGGGGCGTTCCCGGACAGCCACCGCCAGCACGTCGGCATGCCGGGCATGCACGGCACGGTCACCGCGGTGGCCGCGATGCAGAAGGCCGACCTGCTGGTCGCGCTCGGCGCCCGGTTCGACGACCGCGTCACCGGCCAGTTGTCGACGTTCGCGCCGAACGCCGCCGTCGTGCACGCCGACATCGACCCGGCCGAGATCTCCAAGAACCGCCGCGCGGACGTCCCGATCGTGGGCGACTGCAAGGAGGTCATCACGGAGCTGGTCGACGCCGTCCGGACCGAGCGCGCGTCCGGCTCCGCCGACCTCGCGCCGTGGTGGGAGCAGTTGGACGAGCTCAGGACCACGTACCCGCTCGGGTACGACTGGCCCGCCGACGGCTCGCTGTCGCCGCAGTACGTGATCGAGCGGATCGGCGAGATCGCCGGGCCGGACGCCGTCTACACGGCGGGCGTCGGGCAGCACCAGATGTGGGCGGCGCAGTTCATCCGGTACGAGAAGCCGCGTTCGTGGCTGAACTCCGGCGGGCTCGGCACGATGGGCTTCGCCGTGCCCGCGGCGATGGGCGCCAAGATGGCGCTGCCGGACGCGGTCGTCTGGTGCATCGACGGCGACGGCTGCTTCCAGATGACCAACCAGGAGCTCGCCACCTGCGCCATCGAGAACATCCCGATCAAGGTCGCCATCATCAACAACGGCAACCTGGGCATGGTCCGGCAGTGGCAGAACCTGTTCTACTCGGAGCGCTACTCCAACACGGACCTCGGCACCCACAAGCACCGGATCCCGGACTTCAAGCTCCTGGCCGAGGCCATGGGCTGCGTGGGCCTGCGCGCGGAGTCCAAGGACGAGGTCGACAAGGTGATCCACCAGGCAATGGAGATCAACGACCGCCCGGTCGTGATCGACTTCGTGGTCGGCGCCGACGCCCAGGTCTGGCCCATGGTGGCGGCGGGCACCGGCAACGACCAGATCATGGCGGCCCGCGACATCCGGCCGCTGTTCGACGCCGACGAGCTCGTGGCCGACGACGCCACGGCCAGCACGCAGATGACGAGGCAAGCATGACCCAGAGGCACACCCTGTCCGTGCTGGTCGAGGACAAGCCCGGCGTGCTCGCCCGCGTGTCCGGCCTGTTCTCGCGCCGCGGGTTCAACATCACCTCGCTCGCGGTCGGGCCCACCGAGCACCCGGGCGTCTCGCGGATGACGATCGTGGTCGCCGTCGACGAGTTCCCGCTCGAGCAGGTCACGAAGCAGCTCAACAAGCTCGTGCACGTCATCAAGATCGTCGAGCTCGAGGCGACGGCCTCGGTCCAGCGCGAGCTCCTGCTGGTGAAGGTGCGGGCCGACCCCGGCGTCCGCAGCCAGGTGCTCGAGATCGTGGACCTGTTCCGCGCCAAGGCCGTCGACGTCACACCCGAGGCCCTCACGATCGAGGCCACCGGTACCGCTGACAAGCTCGGTGCGCTGCTGAAGAACCTCGAGCCCTTCGGGATCCGGGAGATGGTGCAGTCCGGGATGGTGGCCGTCGGCCGCGGTCCCCGCTCCATCACCGCTGCAGCTGTTCGTTGAGAGGGTGTTGGCATGCTCTGCGCAGCGGTGCCGGTAGCGGAACCTCGGACGCCTGCTAACCCGCGGCGGTGCCGGCTGCGTGCTACCGCAGCGGCTACGCCGCAAGAACGAAATACCGACCCTTCGGAAGGACGATCCCACCCGTCATGAGCGTGAACATCTATTACGACGACGACGCCGACCTGTCGATCATCCAGGGCCGCAAGGTCGCGGTGATCGGCTACGGCAGCCAGGGCCACGCGCACTCGCTGTCGCTGCGCGACTCCGGCGTCGACGTCCGCATCGGCCTGCCCGAGGGCTCGAAGTCACGGCAGAAGGCGCAGGACGAGGGGCTGCAGGTGGGCACGCCCGCCGAGGTCTCCGAGTGGGCCGACGTGATCATGATCCTGGCGCCCGACACGAAGCAGCGCTTCATCTACACGCAGGACATCGCGCCGAACCTCAAGGACGGCGACGCGATCTTCTTCGGCCACGGCTTCAACATTCGCTACGAGCTGATCAAGCCGCCGGCCACCGTGGACGTCGCGATGGTCGCGCCGAAGGGCCCCGGCCACCTGGTGCGCCGCCAGTTCGTCGACGGCAAGGGCGTGCCCTGCCTCATCGCCGTCGAACAGGACGCCAGCGGGAACGCGAAGGCGCTCGCCCTCTCCTACGCCGCGGCCATCGGCGGCGCCCGCGCGGGTGTCATCGAGACCACCTTCAAGGAGGAGACCGAGACCGACCTGTTCGGTGAGCAGGCGGTGCTCTGCGGCGGTGCGGCCGCGCTCGTGCAGACCGGGTTCGAGGTGCTCACCGAGGCCGGCTACGCCCCGGAGATCGCCTACTTCGAGTGCCTGCACGAGCTCAAGCTGATCGTCGACCTCATGTACGAGGGCGGCATCGCCAACGAGCGCTTCTCCATCTCCGACACCGCCGAGTACGGCGACCTCACCCGCGGCCCGCGCGTGATCACGCCCGCGGTGAAGGACGAGATGCGCAAGATCCTGGGCGAGATCCAGGACGGCACGTTCGCCCGCGAGTGGGTGGCCGAGGACGACAACGGCCGCCCGAACTTCACCAAGCTGCAGCAGGAGGGCCAGCAGCACCCGATCGAGCAGGTCGGGGAGAAGCTGCGCGGCCTGATGAGCTGGGTGGGGCAGAAGGCCACCTGAGCCGCCCGGGACGCAGCAAGGTGGCTTTGCTCCGGTTCGACCGGAGCAAAGCCACCTTGCTGGGGTTCCGGGGCCGCGGGAAGATGCGGCGGGCCCCGTCGGTTGACCTTCGTGTCCCTCACGAAAGGTCGCCGCCGTGTCCCTGCCGCTCCCACTGTCGATCCTCGACCTCGCCACCGTCGGCGAGGGCGAGACGGTCCGCGAAGGCCTCGAGGCGAGCCTCCGGCTCGCGCAGCGCGCGGAGGAGTGGGGTTTCCGGCGGATCTGGTACGCCGAGCACCACAACATGCGTGCGATCGCCTCGTCGGCCACGAGCGTGCTCATCGCGCACGTCGCGGCGAACACCGAGCGGATCACCCTCGGCTCCGGCGGCGTGATGCTCCCCAACCACTCCCCGCTGGTGATCGCCGAGCAGTTCGGCACCCTCGCCAGCCTGCACCCCGGGCGGATCGAGCTCGGGCTGGGCCGCGCGCCGGGCACCGACCAGACCACCGTCGGCGCGTTGCGCCGCGACCCGCGGGCCTCCGACCGGTTCCCGCAGGACGTCCAGGAGCTGCAGGCGTTCCTCTCCGACGAGAGCCTCGTGCCGGGTGTGCACGCCTACCCGGGCCGCGGCACCGCCGTACCGCTCACGATCCTGGGCTCGTCGCTGTACGGGGCCCAGGTGGCCGCGGCGCTCGGGCTGCCGTACGCCTTCGCGTCGCACTTCGCCCCCGACGCCCTCGAACAGGCCGTCGCGCTCTACCGCCAGGAGTTCCGGCCATCGGCGCAGCTCGCCGAGCCGCACGTGCTGGCCGCCGTCAACGTCGTCGCCGCCGACTCCGCCGACGAGGCCGCGCAGCGGCTGCACGCCGTGCAACGCGACCGCGTGAAGCGGTTCCTCTCGCGCGGGGGCCAGGAGCTCACCGACGACGAGGCGGAGATCCTGCTCGAGGCGCCGGCGGGCCAGCAGATCCGCTCGATGACGCGCTACACCGCGGCGGGTACGCCCGACGTCGTCGCGGAGTACCTGGAGGGCTTCGCACAGCGCGCGGACGCCGACGAGCTGATCGTGACGTTCCCGGTGGTGGATCGCGCGGCCTGGATGCGCTCCGTCGAGCTGCTCGCGGAGCAGGTGCGGCCCGCCGCGGTCTGACACCGGGGTTTCGTCCCTTTCACCTGTCGGCAGGCCCACGCCGCGGCTACCGCTTCCGAGCAGCGCATCTACCATCGGGGTCGTCGCACCAGACCCCGATCCAGGAGCCCTGCATCCGCCGTGAGCACCGTCCATACCCACGGACAGGCACCTGCCCGTCCTGTCGTCCTGCTCGCCGAGAAGCTCGCGCCGTCCGCGGTCGAGCTCCTCGGTGACGACGTCGAGATCCGCCACGTGGACGGTACCGACCGCCCTGCGCTGCTGGCCGCGATCGCCGACGCCGACGCCCTGCTCGTCCGCTCGGCCACGAAGGTCGACGCCGAGGCGCTCGCCGCCTCCACCCGGTTGAAGGTCGTGGCTCGCGCCGGTGTCGGCCTCGACAACGTCGACGTGCCGGCGGCCACCGCTCGCGGTGTGATGGTGGTCAACGCGCCCACCTCGAACATCGTCTCGGCCGCCGAGCACGCGGTCGCCCTGCTGCTCGCCACCGCCCGGCACATCGCCGCCGCCGACGCGAGCCTGCGGCAGGGGCAGTGGAAGCGCAGCTCCTTCACCGGGGTCGAGCTGTCCGGCAAGACCGTCGGGGTCGTCGGTCTGGGCAAGATCGGCCAGCTGGTGGCGCAGCGGCTCGCCGCGTTCGGAGTCGAGCTGATCGCGTACGACCCGTACGTCGCCCCGGCACGCGCCGCGCAGCTGGGCATCGAGCTGGTGTCGCTGGAGGACCTGCTGCGGCGGGCCGACGCGATCTCGATCCACCTGCCCAAGACCCCGGAGACCCTCGGGCTCATCGGAAAGGACCAGCTCGCCCTGACCAAGAAGGGCGTATTGATCGTCAACGCCGCCCGCGGCGGCCTCGTCGACGAGGACGCGCTGGCCGAGGCCGTGCGCAGCGGCCACGTCGGCGGCGCGGGCATCGACGTCTACGTCACCGAGCCCACCACCTCCAGCCCCCTGTTCGAGCTGCCGCAGGTGGTCGTCACCCCGCACCTGGGCGCGTCCACCGACGATGCGCAGGACCGCGCGGGCACCGACGTCGCGAAGTCCGTGCAGCTGGCGCTCGCGGGCGAGTTCGTGCCCGACGCGGTGAACGTGCAGGTCGGCGGCGTGGTCGGCGAGGAGGTGCGGCCCTGGCTGCCGCTGGTGCAGAAGCTCGGCGCCGTCCTCTACGCCGTCGCCGGGCGCCTGCCCAGCACCGTCACGGTCGACGTCGCCGGCGAGCTGGCCGCCGAGGACGTCTCGGTGCTGCAGCTCGCGGCGCTGCGCGGGGTGTTCACGAACGTCGTCGAGGACCAGGTCACGTTCGTCAACGCGCCTGCCCTGGCGGCCGAGCGCGGGGTCGACGTCGAGCTGACCACCGCGCCGGAGAGCGAGAACCACCGCAGCGTCGTGCAGCTGCGCGCCGCGATGCCGGACGGCGAGTCGATCACCGTGTCCGGCACGCTCACCGGCCGCGCCCAGGTGGAGAAGCTGGTCGAGGTCAACGGCAGGCACTTCGACCTGCGCGCCGAGGGCGAGGTGCTGCTGCTGGAGTACGGCGACCGCCCGGGCGTGATGGGCCGCGTCGGCACGCTGCTCGGCGAGGCCGCCGTCAACATCGAGGCCGCGCAGATCAGCCAGACCACCGACCACAAGGACGCGATCATGCTGCTCAGGGTGGACCGGCCGATCGACCCGGCGGTGCTGGAGCCGATCGGTGCGTCGGTGGGGGCGAAGACCACGCGCCTCATCTCCTTCGAGTAAGCGGCCGGCGTGTCGGGTCGGGAGCTGGTCGTGCTGGGCACGGCCAGCCAGGCCCCGACCCGCACCCGCAACCACAACGGCTACCTGCTGCGCTGGGACGGCGAGGGCTTCCTCTTCGACCCTGGCGAGGGAACGCAGCGGCAGATGCTGCTGGCCGGGGTGGCGAGCAGCGCCGTCACCCGGATCTGCATCACCCACTTCCACGGTGATCACTGCCTGGGCGTCCCCGGCGTCGTCCAGCGGCTCTCGCTGGACGGCGTCGTGCACCCGGTGGTCGCGCACTTCCCGGCGTCCGGCCGGGAGTACTTCGCGCGGCTGCGGCACGCCAGCTCCTTCCACGAGGTCGCGGACGTGCGCGAGGAGCCGGTCGAGCGCGACGGCGTGCTCGCGTCCGGCCCGGCCGGTGTGCTCGAGGCGCGCCGCCTGGAGCACCCGGTGGAGGCCTTCGGCTACCGCTTCACGGAGCCGGACGGGCGGCGCATGCTGCCCGGACGGCTCGCGCGGCACGGGATCGCCGGCCCCGACGTGGGCAGGCTGCAGCGCGAGGGGACGCTCGTGGTGGCCGGGCGCACGGTGCGGCTCGTGGACGTGAGCGTGCCGCGGCGCGGCCAGCGGTTCGCCTTCGTCATGGACACCCGGCTCTGCGACGCCGTGTACGCACTGGCGGACGGCGTCGACATGCTCGTGATCGAGTCCACGTTCCTCACCGAGGACGAGGCGCTCGCGCGCACGTACGGGCACCTGACCGCCCGGCAGGCCGGCTCGGTCGCCGCCGACTGCGGGGTGCGGCAGCTGGTGCTGACGCACTTCTCCCAGCGCTACGCCGACCCCGCGCGGTTCGCCGCCGAGGCCGCCGAGGTGTTCGGCGGCGAGATCGTGGTGGCCGCGGACCTCGCCCGCGTGCCGCTGCCCCGCAGGCGGGGATGAGCGGGCTTGCGAGCGAATCGATGGCACAGCGCCCACGCCCTGGGCGCGAGCTTGCGGCCGAGCGCCGGCGAGGCCGAGCGATGATGCGGCTCTTCGTGGCGGTGACGCCGCCGCCCCAGGCGCTGGACGAGCTGCGCTCGGACACGGCGGCGCAGCGTTCCGCACGGCCGGAGCTGCGGTGGGCCCGGCCCGACCAGTGGCATCTCACGCTGGCGTTCCTCGGCGATGTCGGCGACGCGGCACGCGCCGACCTGTCCACGCGGCTCGGCCGCACCGCCGCCCGGCATCCGCCGATGCGACTGGCGCTGCACGGCGCGGGCCGGTTCGGCGATCGCGTGCTCTGGACCCGGGTCACCGGCGACGTGGTGGCGCTGCGCGGCCTCGCCGCGTCCGTGCGGGCGGCGGCGCGGCGGGCCGGGGTGGACGTCGAGGACCGGCCCTACCGGCCCCACCTCACCCTGGCCCGCGCGCGCGACGGCGCCGACCTGCGGCCCGTCGTCGAGGCGCTCGCCGGCTTCGCCGGGCGGACGTGGACCGCGGGCGAGCTGCACCTCGTGCGCAGTCACCTCGGCGCCGGACCCGGGCGCACCGCCCGGTACGAGCCGCTCGCGTCGTGGCCGCTCACCGGAAGTTGATCACTCGCCGTTCCGGACGCCACCGGCTGCGCGCGTTCGGATGCCGACCTTCCGCCGTCCGGGTGCTGACCCAGTGCAGGGGTGCCGGACGCGGCGGTCGGGGGGAGGGGCAGAATGGCCCGCTCGGGGGCGTGTCCCGGGCCGAGGAGCGGCGCGGTGACCCGCTTTCGCACCAGATCCACGCGACCGGGTGACCGCGATCGGGTGGCCGACGGCGGAGCGGTGCCGTCGCGGCCGGTAACGTGCGCCCGGCTGCTTCGGGGCCAGACGGAGAGAGGACATCGGCAATGCGCCTTGCGGTCATCCCGGGGGACGGCATCGGGCCGGAGGTCATCGACGAGGCGCTCAAGGTCCTCAACGAGGTTTCCCCCGGCGCCGAGACCACCACCTACGACCTCGGCGCCGCGCGCTGGCACTCCACGGGTGAGCTGCTGCCGGAGTCGGTGCTCACCGAGCTCCAACAGCACGACGCGATCCTGCTCGGCGCCGTCGGCGACCCCTCGGTGCCCAGCGGCATCCTGGAGCGCGGCCTGCTGCTGCGCCTGCGGTTCGAGCTCGACCACCACGTCAACCTGCGCCCCGCGCGACTCTACCCGGGCGTCCGCGGCCCGCTCGCATCATCGGGCGAGGTCGACATGGTCGTCGTGCGGGAGGGCACCGAGGGCCCGTACGTCGGCACCGGCGGGATCCTCCGCAAGGACACCCCGCACGAGATCGCCACCGAGGTCAGCACCAACACCGCGTTCGGC
This sequence comes from Pseudonocardia adelaidensis, assembly GCF_039543345.1. Lineage (NCBI taxonomy): Bacteria > Bacillati > Actinomycetota > Actinomycetes > Pseudonocardiales > Pseudonocardiaceae > Pseudonocardia > Pseudonocardia adelaidensis. The sequence continues at coordinate 67,590 of NZ_BAABJO010000042.1, forward strand.
GTGGAGCGGGTGGTGCGCGACGCGTTCAACCGCGCGTCCCGGCGCCCGCGCAAGCACCTCACGCTCGTGCACAAGACCAACGTGCTGAGCTACTCGGGCCGGCTGTGGTCGCGCATCGTCGAGGAGGTGTCGCTGGAGCACCCCGAGGTGTCCGTGGCCTACCAGCACGTCGACGCCACCACGATGCACATGGTCACCGACCCCGGGCGGTTCGACGTGATCGTCACCGACAACCTGTTCGGCGACATCCTCACCGACCTCGCCGCGGCCATCACCGGTGGCATCGGCCTCGCCGCCAGCGGCAACCTGGACGTCAGCCGGCGCAACCCGAGCATGTTCGAGCCCGTGCACGGCAGCGCCCCCGACATCGCGGGCCAGGGCATCGCCGACCCGACCGCCGCCGTCCTCTCGGTCGCGCTCCTGCTCGACCACCTGGGGAACCACGACGCCGCCCGCCGCATCCAGGCCGCGGTCGAATTCGACCTGGCCCAACGTGACCACAGCGCCACCGGCCACACCCAGTCGATCGGCGACCGACTGGCGGCGCTGGTCAGCGCCCGGGCCCGGGACACCTCGCCGGCCACGTAAGGCTTCGAGAGATTGCAGGAAAGCCACCTTCATGCAATGTCGTTGCGTGAAAGTGGCTGCGCTGTCCCCGGCGAGCCCTCGCCTTGCTTCGCCGCGGCGGTGGCTCCCCGGAAGCGCGTGTGGGCTGCAACGGCATGTAGGGGCGGGCGATGCAATCCCGGGGGAGCCTGCGACGACCCTCGCCCGCGCTTAGGCTCACCCGCGTGGACGACGACGTGAGGTCCGGGGCCGGAAGCCAGGTCGTCGACGACGGCTCCGGCAACGTCGTCGACCGCCGCAACCTGCGTACGGCGGCGTGGGGCGGGCTCATCGGCACCGCGCTGGAGCAGTACGACTTCGTCATCTACGGCACCGCGACGGCGATCATCTTCAACAAGATCTTCTTCACCCAGGCGGATCCGGCGATCGGGGTGCTGGCGGGCTTCGCGACGTACGCGGTGGGCTTCCTCGCCCGCCCGGTGGGCGGCTTGTTCTTCTCCCGCTACGGCGACCGGCTGGGGCGGAAGTTCGTGCTGGTGGCGACGCTGTTCCTGATGGGGATCTCGACGTTCCTGATCGGGGCGCTGCCGACGTACGAGCAGGTGGGCCTGTTCGCGCCCGCGTTGCTCGTGGTGCTGCGGCTGTTGCAGGGCGTCGGGGCCGGCGCGGAGCAGGCCGGTGGAGTGGTGCTGCTCACGGAGGCCGCGCCGCGTGAGCGTCGCGGGCGGTACGCGTCGCTGGTGTTCGTGGGCGCGTCGGCGGGCACGGCGCTCGGGGCCGTGATCTGGATCCTCGTCCAGCTGCTGCCGCCGGACCAGCTGCTCGCGTGGGGCTGGCGGGTGGTGTTCTTCTCCAGCGCCTTCGTGACGATCGCCGCGTACATCCTGCGCAGGCGGCTGCGTGACGCACCGGTGTTCGAGCAGGCGAAGCGCGAGCAGGCAAAGGAGCACCGGGTCGAGGAGTCGCCGATCAAGAGCGTGTTCACCGTGGGGCGCAGGCCGTTCTACCGGACGTTCGCGCTGAACATCGGGGGCAACACGCAGTCGTACGTGTTCCAGGTGTTCATGGGCAGCTACCTGATCCAGACGGTGGGCGTCGACGCTCGGCTGGTGCCGCAGGCGCTGCTGGTGGGGGCGCTGTTCGGCTGCCTGTCCGCGTACGTCACGGGCGCGCTCACCGACCGGTTCGGCCGCCGTCCGGTGATCATCGCGGTGGCCGCGTTCCTGGTCGTGTTCCCCGCACCGGCATTCCTGATGCTGGACACCGGTAATCCGGGGCTCGTCGTGCTGGTGATCGTGCTCGGCTTCGTCTTCGCCGCGTACGGCACGGTCGGTTCGCAGGGCGCCGCGTTCGCCGAGCTGGCCGGATCGCGCTACCGCTACGCCGGGGTGGCGCTCGGCCGGGAGTTCTCCGCGGTGCTCGGCGGTGGGATCGCGCCGCTGCTCTCGGGTGTGCTCGTGCAGCTCACGGCGGGGTGGGCCGGCGTGGCGATCTACATGAGCGCGATCATGCTCGTGAGCCTGATCACGGCGATCAGGATGCCCGAGACGCGGGGCCGGGACCTGCGGCTCGAGGCCGATGCGTGATCCGCGACCCCGAGCGCGGGGGCGGGTGTGACACCCCGGGACGGCGCGTGCCACACTGGTCCCGTGCAGCACCTCTGCGTGATCATTATTGACGAGCGCGTCGGCTAACCAGCACCACGGCCGACGCGCAGACCTCTCGCACCCGCGGGGGGTCTTTTTTGTTGCCCAGATCGCGCCATCGACAGCCAGGAGCCCCTCGAATGTCCCGAACCGAACCGGCCGGTACCCCGCTCGGCGACGCCTTCCACGTCTTCGACACCACGCTGCGGGACGGGGCCCAGCGCGAGGGCATCAGCTACTCGGTGGCCGACAAGCTCGCCGTCGCCGGCCACCTCGACGCGCTGGGCGTCGGGTTCATCGAGGGCGGCTGGCCGGGCGCGATGCCGAAGGACACCGAGTTCTTCGCCCGCGCCGCGGCGGGGGACCTCGAGCTGCGCCACGCGGTGCTCGTGGCGTTCGGTTCGACGCGCCGTGCGGGCCTCGCCGCGGCCGAGGACCCGCAGGTGCGCGCGCTGCTCGAGTCCCGGGCCCCGGTGGTGACGCTGGTGGCCAAGTCCGACCGCCGCCACATCGAGCGGGCCCTGCGCACCGACGTCGCCGAGAACTGCGCGATGGTCGCCGACACGGTGTCGTTCCTGCGCGGCGAGGGGCGGCGGGTGTTCCTCGACGCCGAGCACTTCTTCGACGGCTACAAGTTCGACCCCGACACGGCGCTGCGGGTGCTGGATGCGGCCGTGACCGCAGGCGCGGACGTCGCGGTGCTGTGCGACACGAACGGCGGCATGCTCCCGCTGGGCATCGCCGAGGTGGTGACCGAGGTGGCCGCGCGCACCGGCTTCCGCCTCGGCATCCACTGCCAGGACGACACGGGCTCCGCGGTGGCCAACTCGGTCACCGCGGTACAGGCGGGCGCGACGCACGTGCAGTGCACCGCCAACGGCTACGGCGAGCGGGCCGGCAACGCCGACCTGTTCGCCGTCGTCGGGAACCTGGTGACGAAGCTGGGCATGCCCGTCCTACCGGACGGCGCGCTCGGCGAGCTGACCCGCACCTCGCACGCGTTGGCGGAGATCGCCAACATCGCTCCCGACACCCACCAGGCCTATGTCGGGACGTCGGCGTTCGCTCACAAGGCGGGCCTGCACGCGAGTGCGATCAAGGTGGACCCGGAGCTCTACAACCACATGAACCCGGTGGACGTGGGCAACGGGCAGCGGGTGCTGGTCACCGAGATGGCCGGCCGGGCCAGCGTCGAGCTCAAGGGCTCTGAGCTCGGCCTGGACCTGGCCGGCCATCCCGACGCGGTGTCGGCCGTGGCGCGCACGGTGAAGGAGCGGGAGGCGGCGGGCTGGTCGTTCGAGGCCGCCGACGCCTCGCTGGAGCTGCTGATGCGGTCGGCGCTGGGGGACGCCGCCGCCGCCCCGTTCACGCTCGAGTCCTACCGTGTGATCATCGAGCACCGCGCTGACGGCGAGGTGGTCGCGGAGGCGACGGTGCGCGTGGTCGTCGACGGCGAGCGGTTGATCGCCACCTCGGAGGGGAACGGCCCGGTCAACGCCGTGGACGCGGCGCTGCGGGCCGCGCTCACCCCGCGCTTCCCCTGGCTGGCGAGGGTCGAGCTCTCGGACTACAAGGTCCGGATCCTCACCCACGGCACCGACGCCGTGACCCGGGTGCTCGTGGAGTCCACCGACCACGCCGAAGCAGCGCTTGCGGGTCCGAGTACCGGGCCTGCCTCGTGGACCACGGTCGGCGTGCACGGCAACGTCGTCGAGGCGTCCTGGCTGGCGCTCGTCGACGCCCTCGCCTACGCGGCACTGCGCGAACGGGTCGCCGTCAGCTCTTGAGCAGCCCCAGCAGCTCGGTGTTGAGCTGCTCCGCGTGCGTGACGAACAGCCCGTGCCCCGCCGTCGGGTACTCGACGTAGCGGCACCCGGGCACGAGGTCCGCCGTGCGCCTGCCGGTGAGCGCGACGGGAGCGGAGGTGTCCGCCGCGCCGTGCACGACCAGCGTGGGCACGGTGATCTCGCGGAGCCCGGCCCGGTGATCGGCGTGGAACGTGGAGCGGAACAGCTGCGTGGTCGCCCACGGTGAGGCGGACAGGCACTTGCCGATCGTCCAGTCGATCAGCGCGGGCGAGACGTCGTTGCCGAGGTGCGTGGCGTACCAGACCTGCGCCTGGCGGGCGAACCACTTCGGCCGGTCGGTCCGGAACTGCGCGATCGTGGCCTCGAGTGCGAGCTCCGGAAGCCCGTCGGGGTTGTCCTCGGTCTGCTTCAGGAACGGGACGACCGCGGCGACGAACGCGACCCGCGCCACGCGCTCCTCGCCGTGCCGGGCCAGGTAGCGGGCCACCTCGGCGCCGCCGAACGAGTGCCCAACCAGCGTGGCGCCGGACAGGTCGAGGTGCTCGAGCAGGGCGGCGACGTCGTCGGACGTGGTGTCGATGTCGTAACCGGCCGACGGGCGGTCGGAGCGGCCGTGCCCGCGCCGGTCGAGCGCGATGCAGCGGTACCCGCGTTCGGCGAAGTACGGGATCTGGTACTCCCACATGTCGGCGTCCAGCACCCAGCTGGAGATGAACACGATCGGCTCGCCCGTTCCGTAGTCCTCGTACGCGAGGCGGGTTCCGTCGTGCGTGGTGAAGTGCGGCATCGTGCTCTCCTCGTCGTCGTGTTGACGACGACCACGGTGACGCGCGCGGGGTAGCGGGGTCCATGACGTCGCGGGTAAGGCTCAGAAGGAAGCCTTCTCTGCGCCGAGACTGCTGTGCAATGCTAACGGTTGATCGCCGCGAAGGGGGCGTGATGACCGTTCACGAGGAACCGCAGGCGCCGAGTTCGTTCCGGGCCATCGGCGACGGCACGGGCTGGGTCCGCGAACCGCTGGACGACGCGGTGGGCGGCAGACGGCAGGTGATCGCCCCACCCGCCGCGGCCACCCTCGGCACCCCGGCCCACAGCGGCGCGAAGGCCGCGCAACGGGCCGAGATGGACAAGCCGAACACCGTGTTCATGATGGGCGACAACCCGGCCCTGCCGAAGATGCCCGAGCGCCCCACGCTCGAGGACTTCTACCGGCTGCGCTTCGACGACTTCGCCGTCTCGCACATGCTGCAGAGCGCGCGGCTGGCCCGGCAGAAGGGGCTCGACGAGAAGGTCGTGCTGGCCTGCCTGCTGCACGACATCGCCGTGCCCGGCCTGCTGCGCAGCGACCACGGGTACTGGGGTGCGCAGATGGTGGCGCCGTACGTGGACGAGGAGGTCGCCTGGGCGATCGAGAAGCACGAGGCGCTGCGCTACTTCGCGGACGAGTCCGTCGGCTACTCCTACCCGCAGGAGTACATCGCCTTCTTCGGCGAGGACTACGACCCGCCGGAGTACATCCACCGCGAGCACGAGGCGGCCCGCGCGCACCGCTGGTACATGACCTCGCGGCTGATCACGCTGAACGACATGTACTCGTTCGACCCGGACGCGCGCGTGGACTTCGAGGAGTTCACCGATGTCGTCGGGCGGCACTTCCGGCAGCCGGAGGAAGGGCTGGGGTTCGACGGGTCACCGGTCGCCCACATGTGGCGCACCATGATCTGGCCGAACAACTTCCTGTAGCCCGTCGCGCTCCCCGCCCGGCGGAGCGGCGCGCTCCGGGGAGCGACGCGCCCAGTCGGGGGCGTGCTCGGGCAGGGGACCGATCGCGATGAGCCGCCCCGGTACGCCCTGCAGCACCGGGAAGCGGCGGAGCAGGCGCAGGGGGCGCGGGAGCGCCTCCGTCGGGGCGGTCGGCACGGTGCCGCCGGTCGGGTCGGCCGTGTCCGGCACCGGGGTGCTCGCCGTGGCGGCTCGGCCGCTGAGCACGGCCCGGTGGGCGAGCCGCTGGCCACCTTGGATCAGCGCCGTCGGCCACCACCGCCGCCACTGCACCTTCCGAAGCAGCGAGCGTGGCACGATGCCGCCCGAGCGCAGCGCGGGCGCGAGCATCCTCGCCGCCGCCACGGCGTCGGCGACGGCCAGGTTGATGCCCACACCGCCCACGGGGGACATCGCGTGCGCGGCGTCCCCGATCAGCAGCAGGCCCTCGCGGTGCCAGCTGCGCAGCCGTTCCAGCCTGACGTCCAGCAGCTTCACCTCGTCGAGGGACGTCAACGCACCGAGCCGGTCGGCCATCCACGGCAGCAGGGCCGCGATGCGCTCGCGGAACCGCTCCAGGCCTGCCGCGCGCATCGCGGCATCGCTGCCCTTGGCGATGAGGAACGCGCACTGCCAGTAGTCGCCGCGGTCGATGAGGACGGCGAACTGCCCTCCGGAGATCCGGCCGACCCCACCCGCCGGGTCCGTCTCGCGCCGCGGCAGCCGGAACCACCAGACGTCGATCGGCACCCCGAAGGAGCGGGGGACGAGGCCGGCGGCCGCGCGCATCGCGGAGCCGCGGCCGTCGCATGCGACCGTGAGGCCGGCCCGGATCTCGTGCTCCGAGCCGTCGGTGCGGTCGCGGTAACGCACCCCCACCACGCGCTTGCCGTCGTGCAGCAGCCCGATCGCCTCCGCGTTGCGCCGCAGGGTGAACGTCGGCTCCTCCTCGGCGGCGTCGGCCATGAGGTCGAGGAAGTCCCACTGCGGCACGAGCGCGATGTGCTGGTGCGCGCCTGGCAACCGACTCAGGTCGCCGACCTGCACGCGCCCGGCGTCGAGCTGCACCTGGACCCGATCGAGCTCCCGGTGGGGCAGCGCGGCGAAACGCTCGCCGAGCCCGAGCTCGTCGAGCAGGGTGAGGGTGGAGGCGTGCACGGTGTCGCCGCGGAAGTCACGCAGGAAGTCGGCGTGCTTCTCCAGGACGGTGGTCTCCACGCCGGCGCGGGCCATGAGCAGGCCGAGGACCATGCCCGCCGGGCCCCCGCCGACGACGAGGCAGGTCGTGCGCTCGTTGCTCGACATCCGTAGGTTTCTACGCCGCTCAGAACGGCCTGGCCAGGCCTCGATAGGCTGGCGACCATCATGAACGCTCGCAACGACGTCCGGGTGCGCTTCTGTCCGTCGCCGACGGGCACCCCGCACGTCGGACTGATCCGCACCGCCCTGTTCAACTGGGCGCACGCCCGCCACAACGGCGGCACCTTCGTGTTCCGCATCGAGGACACCGACGCCCGGCGCGACTCCGTCGAGTCCTACGAGGCCCTGCTCGACGCGCTGCGCTGGCTCGGGCTCGACTGGGACGAGGGGCCGGAGGTCGGAGGCCCGTACGGGCCCTACCGCCAAAGCGAGCGCCGCGACTCCTACCGCAACGCCCTGGGCCTGCTCGTCCGGGCCGGCGAGGTCTACGAGTCGTACTCGACGCCGGAGGAGATCGAGGCGCGGCACCGGGCCGCGGGCCGCGACCCCAAGCTCGGCTACGACAACGCCGACCGCGACACCACCGACGAGCAGAAGGCGGCGTTCCGCGCCGACGGCCGGCTGCCGGTGTTCCGGCTGCGGATGCCCGACCGCGACATCACGTTCGACGACCTCGTCCGCGGCCCCGTCACGTTCAAGGCCGGCACGGTGCCCGACTTCGTGCTCGCCCGCGGTGACGGCACCCCGCTCTACCCGCTCACCAACCCGCTCGACGACGCCCTCATGGGCATCACCGACGTGCTGCGCGGCGAGGACCTGCTCCCGTCCACCCCGCGCCAGATCGCGCTGCTGGAGGCGCTGCAGCGGGTGGGGATCGGGAACGGGCCGTTCCGCTACGGGCACCTCCCGCTCGTCACCGGCGAGGGCAACCGCAAGCTGTCCAAGCGCGACCCGCAGTCCAACCTCTTCCTCTACCGCGAGCGCGGATTCGTGCCCGAAGGGCTGCTGAACTACCTCGCATTGCTCGGCTGGTCGATCGCCGAGGACCGCGATGTGTTCACGATGGCCGAGATGGTCGATGCGTTCGACATCACACGGGTGTCGAGCAATGCCGCGCGCTTCGATCTCAAGAAGGCCGAGGCGATCAATGCGGCACACCTGCGGGCACTGCCGGTCGAGGAGTTCGCACGACGCGTCGAGCCCTACCTCGAGGCCGAGGGTGTGATCACCGGCACGCCGACGGAAGAGCAGCGCGCACTGCTGGCCGCCGCGGCGCCGCTGGTGCAGGAGCGCAGCGTGGTGCTGTCCGACGCCGCGCGCATGCTGCGCTTCCTCTTCGTGCCGGAGGAGGGCTTCGCCCCAGAGGACGACGCGGCGGAGAAGAACCTCGGCGCCGACGCCGCACCGGTCCTCGAAGCGGCCCTGACCGGCCTCGATGCCGTTCCCGAGTGGTCCCACGAGCACATCGAGGGTGCCCTCAAGGCGGCACTCGTGGACGGGCTCGGCCTCAAGCCGCGCAAGGCGTTCGCGCCCGTGCGGGTGGCCGTGAGCGGGCGCACCGTGTCGCCCCCGCTCTACGAGTCCATGGAACTGCTGGGTCGCGAGCGCTCCCTCGCCCGCCTGAGGGCCGGTTTGGAGCGGGCTGCGAGCCTCGGCTAGAGTGGTCGCCACAGGGCACGGTCACCCTCCGGGTGAAGGTGAACCTTGGGGTATGGTGTAATTGGCAGCACGACTGATTCTGGTTCAGTTAGTCTAGGTTCGAGTCCTGGTACCCCAGCGGAAACGCTCAGAAGCGGTCTGATAAACTCAAAACAGAGCGATTCCCAGCGGCCCCGTCGTCTAGCGGCCTAGGACGCCGCCCTCTCAAGGCGGTAGCGCGGGTTCAAATCCCGTCGGGGCTACGCGAGGGGCGAGGTGTGTTCGCGGAAGGCGCGAACCACCTCGCTCCGCTTTTATTTCTGGGGGCGCAGCCCCCAGACCCCGCCCGGAGGGGCTTCGCCCCCCGGACCCCCCTCCTGTGGTTGCGTTGGCATCGTCCGCGCGGCCTCAAACCCGCGCGGCCTCAAACCCGCGCGGCCTCAAACCCGCGCGGCCTCAAACCCGCGCGGCCTCAAACCCGCGCGACGGCACCTGCCCTCGACATCACCTGCCGGTGACGTCACCTGGCGCGCGACCTCACCTACCTCGCGGCACACCCTCATGACGTCTGGATCTGCGGCCCGCCGCAGACGCGGACCTGCAACCGTCACCAACTGGTCCATGTGAGGGTCGCCTGATCCCCTGACAAGGACGCCTCCGCGGAGGCCCGCAGTGATCAACAACCGATGATCCAGCTGAGTCTCGGCCAGACGCCCTGGAGCACAAGCTCGACCCCTCCCAGGCCGAGGCCCTGGCGGATCGCGAGCAGGATCCATCCGAGCGGGCCCGACCGTGAGGCAGTGGGCCGGGGACGCGGCGTGATCGATCCGAGCAGTACCGCACTGCCGCCGCATCCGCGCTGACATGCCGCTCGCGGCGATCAACCGCTCGTGATCGGCCCGAGCAGCACACCACTGCTGTCGCAGCGACCATGAGGTACTCCTCGATGCGCCCGGGTCGGTGACCAAGGGCAAATGGTTCCTCGTGAAGATCGAACGACGACCATCCGCCCTTGATCAGCGACAGGCCGGGCGGCAACCCCGCCGCATTCGAGCAGCGCGCTCCACGATGCACCTGCTTTCGTGCCGAAGTGCCGAGTCATGTCCGTCACGACCGCCTCCGGGGGCGCCGCGCGCCCAGCGTGCAGACCCCGCCTGCCCCCAAGGACAGCCCCGCACACTGCGCGGCGCCACCGGAGGCACTCCGGAGCCGTACCCCTACGCCGGGGCTGGGGCGACCTCGGCGGTCTGGCTCGCCCCGCCACCCTCGTTCGGGTCGGTGGGTGTGGGCTGCTCCGTCGGCGTCGGCTTGGTCGTCGGCTCCGTCGTGTCCGGCGGGGGCGTGGTCGTCACCGAGGGCTCGGTGGTCGTCACCGGCGGCTGCTCCGTGGTGGGGCGCGTCTGCGGTGGTGGCGGCGGGAGTGGGCGCGTGGCGGGCGGCTGCTCCGTCGGTGCGGGACGTTCCGTCGTCCGCGGGGCGGGCTGGGTGGCCTCCTGCGTGGGGACGGGGCGGGGGGTGCTTGCGGCTGCGGGCTCGGAGTCCGGCTGCGGCCACAGGAACACCGCGGCGATCACGGCGATCGCGGCGGCCACGGCGCCGGCCGTCACCAGGAACGACGGGCTCTTGCCGCGGGGCTCGGGCGCGTAGTCGTACCGGGGCTCGTAGGGCTCGTCGTCGAACTCCGGGGCGTAGCTGGGGGTGGCCGGGCGGGGCGGGGGAGCCACCGGGGGGCGCGGGGGCGCGGGCCGGTACGGCGGGAGGCTCGAGCTCGCGGCACCGCCCATCGGGCCGGGACCGTACGCACCCGGGGGACCGGCGGGCGGGCCGTACGGGCCCTGGGGCCCGCCGCCACCGCCCAGCGGCGGCGCACCCGCGGCGGCAGCCGCGATCGGGAACCGCGCCGAGCCGCCGGCGCGCGGAGCCGGGACGCGCGGCCGTGGCCCGCTGCCGGTGGGCGGCGCGGGCTGCAGCGACAGGACGGCACCCATCGAGATGGCGTTCTTCGGGTCGACGTCGACGGTGACGGGGCGGCCGAGCAGCTCGGAGACGAGCTGCCCCACGAGCGGGATGCGCGACGAACCGCCGACCAGCAGCACCGCGGACAGCTGCTGCGGCGCCAGCCCGGCCGAGGCCACCGCGCGCTGCAGGGCGTCGACGGTGTCCTCGACCTGCGGGCGGATGGCCGCCTCGAACTCGCTGCGGTGCATCCGCACCGATCCCTGCGCCTTGGGCGTCAGCACCGGGATCGACACCTCGGTGTCGCTGCTGAGCGCCTCCTTCGCCTCCACGCACTCGCGCCGGATCGCGGCGATCGCGGACAGGACGGCGGGATCGTTCTCGTCGAGCCCCTCGAACGCGTCCGGCATGCCGCTCATGACGTGCTCGAAGACGATCTCGTCGAAGTCGATGCCGCCGAGGCGGTCGACCCCCTCCGGCCTGCCGAGCAGCTTGAAGGTGTTGCCGTCCTTGTGCACGACGGCCGCGTCGAAGGTGCCGCCGCCGAAGTCGTAGACGGCGATCGTCGAACCGGGTTCCACCCGCTCGGCCGACGCGTAGTGCAGTGCAGCGGCCTGCGGCTCGGCGAGGTAGGAGACCTGCAGGCCCTGCGCGGCGAGCGCGCCACCGAGCCGCTCGGTCTTGTGCGGGCCCCACGAGGCGGGCAGCGTGACGGCGATCCGGGCGGCGGGTCCCGCCTCGCGCTGCGCGACGCGGTCGACGACCCAGCGCACGAGCCGGGCGGAAAGGTCCTCCGGCGCCCACGGACGGCCGCCGACGATCAGCGGGGTCGGGTCGCCGATGCGGCGCTTGAACTCGCGGACGACGTGGTCGGGGGAGCTCACCGCGCGGCGCTCGGCCGCCTCGCCGACGACGACGCTGCCGTCGTCGCCGAGGTAGAGCACCGACGGGACGGCGCTGGCGCGGTCGCCGAGGTTGACGATCTCGGTCTCGCCGGGGCGCGCGTCGAGCCTGCCGATCGCGGCAGCCGTCCGCGTGGTGCCCAGATCGATGCCGAGCAGGTAACTCATCGTCCCCCGTCTTCAGTCGCTTGGCGGCTCGAGTGGTGACTTGCCGTGGTGATCGAGCCGATCTGAGGTCACGTTAGCGGCCCGGCTGGATGATGGCCGGACAGGTCGCGCGATCGGTACTAGCGGGAGGTGACGGAGCCGCTCACCGCGGTGAGCGGTAGCTCCGCCACCGACGCAGCCGCTCGAGGATCGTTCGTTCGTGGCTCTGCGCTCGCTCTCGTGCAGGGCGGTGGCACGAGACGTGGGGTGCGCGGACAGGCTCCTATCCCTACAGGCGGTGCTGCAGCGCCTCGGCCGCGGCGAGCAGGTCGGCGGCCCACCGGACGCCGGGACGCCTGCCGATGCGGTCGACCGGGCCGGACACGGAGACGGCGGCGACGACCTGGCCGGTGCCGTCGCGCACGGGTGCCGAGACGCTCGCGACGCCGGACTCGCGCTCCGCCACGCTCTGCGCCCATCCGCGCCTGCGGACGTCGACCAGCACGCGGTCGCCGAAGGTGGCTTCGGCGAGCACAGCGCGCTGGATGGCCGGTTCGGCCCACGCGGCCAGCACCTTGGCGCCGGAGCCCGCCGTCATCGGCAGTCGTGTGCCCACCGGCACGGTGTCGCGCAGGCCGCTGGTGGGCTCCGCGGCGGCGATGCAGATCCGGTGGATGCCGTCGCGGCGGTAGAGCTGCACGCTCTCGCCGGTGATGTCGCGCAGCCGCGGCAGCACGGCGCCCGCGGCCTCCAGGAGCGGGTCGACGCCACCGGCCGCGAGCTCCGCGAGTGCCGGGCCGGGCCGCCACCGGCCGTCGGCGCCGCGGTGCAGCAGCCCGTGCACCTCCAGGCCGACGGCGAGCCGGTGCGCGGTGGCCCGGGGCAGCCCGGTGCGCTCGCACAGTTCGGCGAGGCCGCAGGGCTCGGCCGCGGTGGCCCGCAGCACCCCCACGGCCTTGTCGAGCACGCCGATGCCGCTATGCTGTCTCACGAGCCGATACTAACTTCCCGAAATGTGAGACGTCCAGCGAGGAGGCTGCCGCCGTGGGACGAACGCTGGCCGAGAAGGTCTGGGACCAGCACCTGGTCCGCAAGGGGGAGGGGCAGGAGCCCGACCTCCTCTACATCGACCTGCACCTGGTGCACGAGGTCACCAGCCCGCAGGCGTTCGACGGGCTCCGGCTCGCCGGTCGCCGCGTGCGCAGGCCCGACCTCACCGTCGCCACCGAGGACCACAACGTCCCCACCACCGACGTCGAGCTGCCGATCGCCGACCCGGTGTCGCGCACGCAGGTGGAGACGCTGCGCAAGAACTGCGCCGAGTTCGGCGTGCCGCTCTACCCGATGAACCACGCCGAGCAGGGCATCGTGCACGTCGTCGGCCCGCAGCTGGGGCTCACCCAGCCGGGCCTCACCGTCGTCTGCGGCGACAGCCACACGTCCACCCACGGCGCGTTCGGCGCCATGGCGTTCGGCATCGGCACGTCCGAGGTGGAGCACGTGCTGGCCACGCAGACGCTGCCGCTCAAGCGGTTCAAGACGATGGCGATCAACGTCAACTCGAAGGACGGCACGCTCCGTCCGGGCGTCACGAGCAAGGACGTCGTGCTGGCGATCATCGCGCAGATCGGCACCGGCGGCGGCCAGGGCTACGTGCTGGAGTACCGCGGCAACGTCATCGAGAACCTCTCGATGGAGGCCCGGATGACGATCTGCAACATGTCGATCGAGGCGGGCGCCCGGGCCGGGATGATCGCGCCCGACGAGACGACGTTCGAGTACCTGAAGGGCCGCGACCGCGCGCCCAAGGGCGACCAGTGGGACGAGGCCGTGGCCGCGTGGCGCGAGCTGCGCACCGACGACGACGCCGTGTTCGACGCCGAGGTCGACATCGACGCCGACGCGCTCACCCCGTTCGTCACGTGGGGTACGAACCCGGGGCAGGGCCTGCCGCTCGGGGAGCGGGTGCCGGACCCGGCGAAGATCGTCGACGAGAACGAGCGCGTGGCTGCCGAGAAGGCGCTCACCTACATGGGCCTGGAGGCCGGCACCCCGCTGCGGGACATCCGGATCGACACGGTGTTCGTCGGTTCCTGCACGAACGGCCGGATGGAGGACCTGCGCGCCGCCGCCGACGTCATCAAGGGCCGCAAGGTGGCCGACGGCGTCCGCATGCTGGTGGTGCCGGGCTCGATGCGGGTGCGGTTCCAGGCCGAGGCCGAGGGCCTCGATGAGGTGTTCCGGGCCGCGGGCGCCGAGTGGCGCTCGGCGGGCTGCTCGATGTGCCTCGGCATGAACCCCGACCAGCTCGCGCCCGGTGAGCGCAGCGCGTCCACGTCCAACCGCAACTTCGAGGGCCGCCAGGGCAAGGGCGGCCGCACGCACCTGGTGTCGCCGCTGGTGGCCGCCGCGACCGCGGTCCGCGGCACCCTGTCGAGCCCGGAGGACCTGAGCTGATGGAACCCTTCAAGACCCACACCGGGATCGGCGTGCCGCTGCGCCGGTCCAACGTCGACACCGACCAGATCATCCCGGCCGTCTACCTCAAGCGGGTCACGCGCACCGGGTTCCAGGACGGCCTGTTCGCCGCCTGGCGGGGCAACGAGGACTTCATCCTCAACCAGGAGCCGTTCTCGCGCGGATCCGTGCTGGTGGCCGGCCCCGACTTCGGCACGGGCTCGTCGCGCGAGCACGCGGTCTGGGCGCTCATGGACTACGGGTTCCGCGTGGTGATCTCCGCCCGGTTCGGCGACATCTTCCGCGGCAACTCGGCCAAGCAGGGTCTGGTCGCGGCGCAGGTCGCGCAGCCGGACGTCGAGCTGCTGTGGAAGCTGCTGGAGAACGAGCCGGGTGTCGAGGTCACCGTCGACCTCGAGGAGAAGACCGTGCACGCCCGCGACCTCACGGTCCCGTTCCAGATCGACGACTACACCCGGTGGCGGCTGCTGGAGGGTCTCGACGACATCGGCCTCACGATGCGTCACGTCGACGAGATCACGGCGTTCGAGGCCGCCCGCCCCGGCAGGCTGCCCACCACCGCGCAGGTCTGACCGGGTGCTGCCGCCCGGGGCGGCGGCCGGGCCTTCTACCGTTCCGGTATGAACAAGACTCAACTCGTGGACGCGCTCGCCGAGCGCCTCGGGGACCGGCGCACCGCCGCCGCAGCCGTCGACGGGCTGCTCCAGACCATCGTCGACCGGGTCCGGTCCGGTGAGGCGGTGACGCTCACCGGGTTCGGCGTCTTCGAGGGCCGCGCCCGGGCCGCCCGTACCGCGCGCAATCCGCGGACCGGCGCCGCCATCGCCGTGCCGGCCACCACCGTGCCGGCCTTCCGGCCCGGCGCCGGGTTCCGCGCGGCGGTCGGCGGAGCGGCGCCGGGAGCGGCAGAACCGAGCGCTTCCACCCCGGCCCCGGCCGCGGCCGGGCCCGCCGTCGAGGCGCCCGCCAAGCGGGGCAAGAACGGCGGCAGGGCCACGAACGGCAGGGCCACGAACGGCAAGGCGGTCAAGGCGGCGGTCAAGGCCAAGGACACCAAGGCCGAGAAGGACCGCGGCAAGGCCAAGGACGGCAAGCCGAAGAAGGCCAAGTCGAAGAAGTAGGCGGCTCCCTCGGCATCCCGCCTCCTTCCCGCATGCACGGACAGTGGCGGCACCATAGCGGGTGAGGATCGGAGGATCAACATCTTGTCGGATCGTTGAACGATCCTTAGTGTGATGGATGCGGTACCGCGCACCCCACCGAGGATCGGAGCAGCCTGATGCCGACCGAGACACTCGCCCCCGCCGATTTCGACCTGGACCTCGACGTCCAGGTCGTCGTGGAGTCGGAGATGTCCGCGCAGAAGACCGGTGTGACCGACATCTGCACCACGATCTACTGGCCCTGCCGGAAGTGATGATGTCCGTCCGGCCGGTCCGGTGCGACGGGGAACGGGCATGACACCCCCTGTGTCAACCCCAAGATCGAGATTAGGCCGCTGCGGGTGTGGTGAGGCGTTGGAGCGCGCCGTGTTTGGTGGGGTTGTAGGGCACGCCGTCGAGCCAGCAGCGCCAGATCACGCGGATCCAGGCGCGGGCCA
>NZ_BAABJO010000043.1:0-77972 GCF_039543345.1 Pseudonocardia adelaidensis
CGGCGGTGCGGGTGGCGGCGGTGATGCGGGTCAGTGGGGCGAGCATGCGGCCGGCGAGGATCCACCCTCCGACGAGGCCGAACACCAGCAGGAACGCCATCACGACGACGGCCGCCGGGGCGAAGACCAGCGGCCCACGACCCCGGAGCAGGAGCACGTTGGAGACCAGGTTCTCGAGGGAGTCGAGCCTCGGTCCGGGTGCGTCGGGCAGGAGGAACACCCACACGGCCGCGAGCAGCAGGGCACCGGCGAGCGCGAGGAACCCGGCGTAGCTGAGGGTGAGTTTGAGCCGAACGCTCAGCCCCGGCCGCCTGTCCACGGTCTCCTCCGTCACGCCCCGGCGCCGAGGGCCGTCTCGATGCGGTAGCCGGCGCCGGGCACGGTGGCGATGATCCCGGGTTCGCCGAGCCGTTTGCGCAGTGCCGAGACGGTGATGCGCACGGCGTTGGTGAACGGGTCGGCGTTCTCGTCCCACGCCCGCTCCAGGAGTTCCTCGGCGCTGACGACACCGCCGTCGGCCGCGACGAGGACTTCGAGCACGGCGAACTGTTTGCGGGTGAGCGGGACGTAGCGGCCGTCGCGGTACACCTCGCGGCGGAACGGGTCCAGACGCAGACCGGCGATCTCCCGCACGGGTGGCCTGTTGTGGGCGCGCCTGCGGTCGAGTGCCCGGAGCCGGAGCACGAGCTCACGGAGGTCGAACGGCTTCGTGAGGTAGTCGTCGGCGCCGAGCCCGAACCCGGAGGCCTTGTCGTCGAGCCGGTCGGCTGCCGTGAGCATGAGGATGGGCATGCCGCTGCCGGAGGCGACGATGCGTTCGGCGACCTCGTCACCGGAGGGCCCGGGGATGTCCCGGTCGAGGACGGCGATGTCGTAGGTGTTGATGCTCAGCAGTTCCAGAGCGGTGTCACCGTCACCGGCGATGTCGGCCGCGATCGCTTCCAGGCGCAGGCCATCGCGGATGGCCTCGGCCAGGTAGGGCTCGTCCTCGACGATCAACACCCGCACAAGATCTCGATGCTACGAGCCGGGGTATATCGCAGGCATATCGAAAACCGGATACGCCCCGGCAACACCACGCCGCCTTCCCTGGAGGAGTGACCTACCGCGGACCTGTGCCGGCCGGAGCGGCCCACGCTGCATTCGACGATCGCTTCCCGACACAACCCATCGCGGTCGGCCGCGGCCGGGCGGCGCTCGTCCTCGACGACCGGCACACGCGCGCTCCGTCGCGCCACCGCGCTCCCTCGGCCGGAGCAGCCCGCTCTCCACGATTGACGATCCTCATCGCCGCCGCCGTGGTCATCGCCGCGGTGATCGGAGCGTTCGGCTACCGGACGGTCACGTCCTCGTCCCCGTGGGCGGCACCCGCGCGATCCGTTCCCGCAACGGCGCCGGCAGCGTCTCCCCCGCACGCGGACGACGTGCGGCGGCGTCCCCCCTCAGCAGGCGACGACGTTCGTCCCGGTGACCGTGGTGCACTCGGCGAGGCCGACGGTGCCGTCCCCGACGGCGTGACGGTCTTCGACGACGACATCCCGGCCGTGGCCAACCTCGACCCGGGTCTCCGCACGGCCCTCCGCCGGGCGGCAACCGATGCCGCGGACGACCGGGTCGAGTTCGTCGTCAACAGCGGTTGGCGATCCCCCGAGTACCAAGGGCACCTCCTCGACGAGGCGATCGCGAAGTACGGCTCGAAGAAGGAAGCCGCCCGATGGGTGGCCACGCCCGACACGTCTCCGCACGTGGCGGGGGACGCGGTCGACATCGGGCCCACCGCCGCCGCGACGTGGCTGTCCGGGCACGGGGCCGCGTACGGGTTGTGCCAGATCTACCGCAACGAACCGTGGCACTACGAGCTACGCCCCGACGCCGTCGATCGCGGTTGCGCGCGCCTGTACGCCGACCCCACACGTGATCCGAGGATGCAGCAGTGACCACCACCCAGCCGGCCACCCGGGAAACCCTGGCCGAGACCCTCGGGGTGGCCGACCGGCTCGACCACCGCCCCGCCCAGCTGTCCGGCGACCAGCAGCAGCGGGTCGCGATCGCCCGCGCCCTGATCACCGGCCCGGACCTGCTGTTCGCCGACGAGCCCACCGGGAACCCGGACTCCACCACCTCGGCGGAGGTGCTCGAGCACCTGCGCCGCTCGGTGCGCGAGCTCGGCCAGACCGTCGTGATGGTCACCCACGACCGCGACGCCGCCACCTACGCCGACACCGTGGTCACCATGGCCGACGGGCGCATCGCCTGATGCGCACCGTCTTCCGCGCCTCGCTGCGCATCCACGCCCGCCGCTACGTCGCCGCGGCGATCGCGGTGACCGCCTCGGTCGCCTTCGTCGTCGTGATCGGCGTGCTCACCGCCGGGGCCAGGAGCGGGCTCACGGACGGCACCGGGTCGCCGTACCGCGGCGCCGACCACGTGGTTTCGCCGGCGATCTGGCCCGGGTCCCAGATGGACCTGGACGAGGTGATCGCGTTCACCGAGCGACACGGCGAGAACGCCGCCGCGATCGGCCGGGGCAGCCCGCCGGCGCAGGTGGACGGCCGGCCGCTCTCCAGGGTGATGGTGGCGCCGATCGCCCGGTCTCCCGAGCTGCGCTGGCAGCAGCTCGTGACGGGCCGCTTCCCGGCGGCCGAGGGCGAGGCGGTGCTGCACGACTGGTTCGCCCAGGCCGAGAAGATCGGGATCGGCGACCGGATCCGGATCGGCGAGGGCTCAGGCGCGACCGACGTGGAAGTGGTCGGCGTGGTGGAGTCGCCCGCGCCGGGCGCCATGGCCTCGGTGTACGTCACCTGGCCGCAGCTGCTCCGGTGGCGCGACGACCTGCACCTGGGCTCGGTGGCGGTGCGCGGGGACATCCTGGGTCCACTCCCAGGAGGCGCGAAGGTGCAGTCGCCAGAGGAGTTCGTGACCGAGCGGGAGGCCAAGTTGCGCGACGCGGTGGACACGTGGTCGTTGATGCCGCTGTTGTTCGCCGCCATCGCCGTCGTCGTCTCGGTCCTGGTCATCGCCAACACCTTCTCCATCCTGTTCGCGCAGCGGATGCGCGACTTCGCCCTGCTGCGCTGCGTCGGCGCGACCCGGCGGCAGGTGGTGGGCTCGGTACGCCGGGAGGCGGCCGCCGTCGGGGTGCTCGCGTCACTGGCCGGCGTTCTGGTCGGCGTCGGTCTCGGCTACGGCGTGATCGCCCTGATCAACGCCGTCGTGCCCACCGCCCGCAGCGGCGTCGTCAACACCCGTGCGCCCGTGATGTCGGCGAGCGCCCCGGAGCCGACCGCGTTCTGGCCCTGGCTGCTCGGCGGGTTCGCCCTCGGTCTGCTGGTCACCCTCGTCGCCTCCTGGTTGCCGGCCCGGCGCGTGGTCCGGGTGAGCCCGCTGGCGGCGCTGCGGGTGGGCGGGAGCACGGACGTCGCGCTCGACGTCCGCACGGCCGCCGGCCGGACGCGGCTGGCGCTCGCCGCGCTCGGGCTGGTCGCCGGGCCGGTCCTGCTCGGGACGGCGATGGCCCAGGACAACACAGTGCTGATGCTGGCCGGCGGAGCCGCGGTGTCGGCCGGTGTCCTTCTCGTCGGGCCGGTGCTCGTGCCCCGCCTGATCCGGGTCGCCGGGGCGCCGCTCGGCCTCGCCGGGCGACTGGCGACCCAGAACGCCGTGCGCAACCCCCGGCGGACCGCCGCCACCACCGCCTCGGTACTGGTCTGCGTCACCCTGACGACCGCCGTGCTCACCGGATCGGCCACCACGCGTGCCGCCTCGGACGCCGAACGCGGCGTGGAGCACCCCATCGACGTCGCGCTCACCTCGTCGGGGACGCCGCTCGGCTCCGACCTGCTCGACCGGGTCCGTCGCACCCCCGGGGTCGAGCAGGCCGTGCCGGTCGACGGCGTCGTGGCCCGGGTGTCCGGGCTCGCCGAGCCCATCCCGCTCCTCACCACGCCCGCCGCGGGGCAGGTCGCCCGCGACGGCGGGACGTTCGCCCACCTCCGACCAGGCGAGATCAGGATCGATCCCGGATCGTTGACCGACGACCCGGTCCGCAACCCGATCGACATCGGGACCGGTGATGAAGTCACGGTGCGCGTCGGCGACCGGGAGGCACGGCTGCAGGTCGTCGTCGGCGTGCCGTCGACCCACGAGCTGCACCAGGCCTCCGGATGGGGTCCAGCCGGCGTGGTCGCGACCGAGACCCTGGCACGGCTCACCGACTCCCCGCAGCCGCTCGCCATCTGGGTCCGCGCCACCTCCGGCACCGACTCGCTGCAGCTCGTCGGCGCCATGGACGAGCTGGCGGAGCCCGCCGGGGCGACGGTCGACGACCAGCTGCAGGCCCGGGCGGCGGAGGAGGGGCTGCTGGGGGTCCTCACGCTGTCGGTGCTCGGCCTGCTCGGCATCTCCGTGGTGATCGCCGTGATCGGGATCGCGAACACCCTCGGGCTGTCCGTGCTCGAACGCGCCCGCGAACACGCCCTGCTGCGCGCGCTCGGGCTCACCCGCAGGCAGCTGCGGCGGATGCTCGCGGCCGAGGCGATGCTCCTGTCGGTGGTGGCCACCCTGCTCGGCAGCGTGATCGGCATCGGGTTCGGCTGGGTCGGCTACGAGACGTTCGTGGAGCGGGCGCTGGCCGAGGTCCCCCTGCAGGTCCCGTGGCCGCAGCTCGGCGTCGTCGTCCTCCTCGCCGCGCTGGCCGGACTGCTCGCCAGTGTGCTCCCGGCCCGCCGGGCCGCCCGGGTGCCCCCGGCCGCGGGGCTGTCCCTCGACTGACCCGCCCGGCAGCCGCGCGGCCGGCGGCGCCCGCCGTGCCCGGCACTGTGCCCGGGACTCGTCCGTGCTCGGGGGTACGGACGAGTCCCTTCCGCTGGCCATCGACGGCGGTTCGCCCTCGACAGTCAGCGTGCCGGGCTCTCCGACCGTGCCGGAGTCGTGATCTCTGCGAGGAGCGCCGTGACCCGGGCGTCGATCTCGTCGCGGATGGGGCGGATCTCGTCGGCGGTCTTGCCTGCCGGGTCGGTCAGCTCCCAGTCCAGGTACCGCTTACCCGGGTAGACGGGGCAGGCGTCACCACAGCCCATGCTGATCACGACGTCGGCGGCGCGGACCACGTCGTCGGTGAGCGGCTTGGGGAACTCCTTGGACAGGTCCAGGCCGACTTCCGCCATCACCTCGTGAACGGCCGGGTTGATCTGGTCGGCGGGGACGGATCCGGCGGAGCGGACGTGCACCCGCCCCTGGGCGTGGTGATCGAGCAGGGCGGCGGCCATCTGCGAACGGCCGGCGTTGTGCACGCAGACGAACAGGACCTCGGGGACTGGGGACACGATCGCTCCTTCGGCGAGGTCGGTCGCCGTACGCTCGAGCACGGCGATGTCGGCGAGGACCCGGGGCCCTCGGGGCCTGCGGACAGGGCAGTCATCGGGCTGCAGTGGCGCGCCACCAGCGCCGGCGCAGGGCGAGCGAGACGTAGACGAGCGCGACGAGCACCGGGACCTCGATCAGCGGCCCGACGACGCCGGCCAGCGCCTGCCCGGACGTGACGCCGAAGGTCGCGATGGCGACGGCGATGGCGAGTTCGAAGTTGTTGCCGGCCGCGGTGAACGCGAGCGTCGCGGCGCGTTCGTAGCCGAGCCCGACGGCCCGGGCGAGAGCGAGCGAGCCCAGCCACATGACCGCGAAGTAGGCCAGCAGCGGCAGCGCGATGCGGGCGACGTCCAGCGGCTGGGAGGTGATGGCGTCGCCTTGCAGGGCGAACAGGACGACGATGGTGAACAGCAGCCCGTAGAGGGCGAGCGGCCCGACCCGGGGCAGGAACCGCGCCTCGTACCAGGCCCGTCCGTTGGTGCGCTCCCCGAGCAGGCGCGAGAGGTAGCCCGCGACCAGCGGAACACCGAGGAACACCAGCACCGAGGCGGCGATCGCCCACGGGGACACGTCGAGCGTGGCCTGGGGCAGGCCGAGCCAGCCGGGCAGCAGGTCGAGGTAGAACCAGCCGAGCGCGGCGAACGCGATCACCTGGAACACCGAGTTCAGTGCGACCAGTACCGCGGCGGCTTCCCGGTCGCCGCAGGCGAGGTCGTTCCAGATGATGACCATGGCGATGCAGCGCGCCAACCCGACGATGATCAGTCCGGTGCGGTACTCGGGGAGGTCGGGCAGCAGCAGCCAGGCCAACGCGAACATGAGCGCGGGTCCGAGCACCCAGTTCAGCACCAGTGAGATGACCAGGAGCCGGCGGTCGGCGGTGACGCTGTCGAGGCGGTCGTAGCGGACCTTCGCCAGCACCGGGTACATCATCACGAGCAGGCCGAGCGCGATCGGAAGCGAGACGCCCTGCACGGCGACGGCGTCGAGCGCAGACCCGAGCCCGGGCACCAGCCGGCCCGCGGCCAGGCCGAGGGCCATCGCGGCGATGATCCACACCGGCAAGAACCGGTCCAGCGTCGACAGCCGCGCCGCGACCGGGGCCGCCTCCACGGGATTCGTCCTGGTCACGCGCGGACGCCCGGCTCGATCGCCAGCACCGTCGACAGCCGGGCCAGCGCGGCCGGCTCGACGCGGTAGTACACCCAGGTGCCGCGCCGCTCACCGGTGATCAGCCCGGCTTCGCGGAGCACCTTGAGGTGGTGCGAGATCGTCGGCCCGGACAGGTCGAAGCCCGCGGTCAGGTCGCAGACGCACGCCTCGCCGCCATCGTGCGAGGCGATCAGCGAGACCAGGCGCAACCGCACCGGATCACCGAGCGCCCTGAACGCCCGCGACAGCACCACCGCCTGCTCGGCCGGGATCGGCTCCCGCACCAGCGGCGCCCCGCAGCCGACCACCGAGGACAACTGCGCGAGCTCGATCAGCCGCTGCTTCGACACCTGTCTACCTTGACAGTCTTCGATTCAGCGGCGCAACCTCTGTCTCGACAATTGTCGATACAGGCGGGCCGAGCGATGAGACATCCGGACCAGGAGCACGCCGACGCCGTGGATCGAGTGCGATCGGAGGTGCGTGCTCGCTACGCCGAGGCCGCGACCAGAGCGGCCGGGAGCGAGCCCGAGCCGGCGCGGGCCGCGGAGGTCGCGGCCGGGTGCTGCGGGCCTGGTGGTGGCGGCTCCGGGCCGGTGGACGTGGCGTTCGGCGCGCAGCTCTACGAGCCGGGTGAGGCCGCCGGCTCACCCGAGGCGGCGGTGGCCGCGTCGCTCGGCTGCGGGGTGCCGACCGCGGTGGCCGAGCTGCGGCCCGGCGAGGTCGTCCTGGACCTGGGATCGGGGGCGGGCGCCGACGTGCTGATCTCCGCGCGCCGGGTCGCGCCCGGTGGGCGCGTGTTCGGCCTGGACATGACTCCGGAGATGCTCGCGCTGGCCCGCGCCAACGCGGCCGCCGCCGGTATCGAGAACGTGGAGTTCCTGCACGGCTACCTGGAGGACGTTCCCCTGCCCGACGCCGGCGTGGACGTCGTGATCTCCAACTGCGTGATCAACCTCGCCGCCGACAAACCGGCCGTGCTGCGCGAAGCCGCGCGGGTGCTGCGGCCGGGCGGCCGGTTCGCGGTGTCGGACGTGCTCGCCGATCCCGACGTCGACGACCGGACTCGCGCCGCCACGAGCCGGTGGACGGGCTGCGTCGCCGGCGCGCTGACCCGCGCGGAGTTCACCGCAGCGCTGGTCGAAGCGGGCCTGACGGACATCGAGATCGTCGCGACACACAGGGTGCACGAGCACGCCGCCGCCGCGATCGTCCGCGCTCGCAAGCCCGCGCCGCGTTAGCCCAGCTGTCGCCCGAGGACCACCGCGGGTGTCGACGCATCGAGGCGTCAGCTCGACCGCTCCACTGCGGCGGCGCCGAGGAAGCCGAGGAACGGCGGGCAGCGGCGCACTCGCCTGTGACCGCCACGTGCCCCGCCTCATGCTCGGCGTCCCACGAGCGGTCGGTGTCGACGAGGCCCCCGCGACGTCGACGACTTCCCCTGGGCAAGGAGGGCCTGCTCGAGTGGACCTTCATCCCGGTCCAGGTACCCCTGCCGATCGAGGCGCTGTTCCGCGACGATGTGGACATCGCCGAGCCGCTCGACCGTACGACGGCGGCCTGAACCGCGGAGATGACCATGCACGAACACCGCGGCCTGCGGATCCGCACCGAGCTGTCCGAACTGTGCGACCCGAGCCGCCTCGCCCTCCTCGTCTACGACATGCAGGTCGGCATCGTGGCGCAGATCGACCACGGCGACCGGGTGACCGCGAACGTCGCTCGCGTCCTGTCCGCGGCACGGCGCGCCGGGGTACGCACGTTCTTCACCCGTCACATGTCCCTGCCCGTCGCGGCCTCGGGCGTCTCCGCCGTCCGCACCGCCATGGCGTGGCAGCGCAAGACCGATCCACGGCAGATCGTGTCCCCGTTCCCGAGGGACTCGCCGCAGTTCGCGATCGTGCCGGAGGTGCAACCAGGCCCGGACGACGTCGTCTTCGACAAGATCGCGATGTCGGCCTTCGTCGGCACACCGCTGGAGTTCGCACTGCGGGATTGCGCGATCGAGGCCTTCGCGGTGGTCGGCGTCGCGATGGAGGTGGGCATCGAGCCGACCGCACGGCACGCCACCGACCTCGGCTTCGTCCCGATCATCGTCACCGACGCCTGCGGGTACGGCCACGAGGACGCCGCGAAGCGCTCCCTGGAGACGCTGGAGTTCGCCGGCGGCACCCTGCAGACGGACACCGCCACCCTCGCCGCGCTCCTGGAATCCTGATCCACCGGGCTGCTGTACACCATCCGCACCCTTGCGCTCGGCGTAGCCGACCAGCATCTGCCGCTCACCGCGAGTTCCAGGAGCGGGACGCCGAACCCGGACGAGTCACTCACCCGCGTGCCAGCGACGACGATCACGGCTCGACAGGCCGGTGAATCTGCCACGCCGTCGAATCGGGACATCCACTCGGCGAACTCGGGAGAATCGGATCGGACGACCCTGCCGCGACCGTGTAGCCGCACGATGTTCGGCTTGCCGCCGAATGCGCAGAACATCACCGCGATCTGGCCGTTCTCGCGGATGTGGGCGATGGTCTCGGCTCCGCTCGCCGGACCCTGGACCTGCTGAACGAGAGGTTGCACCAGAACGGGAGAGCCCCGGTGCCGGTCGACCGGTTCCGGGCGAACATCGTGATCGACGGGCAGCTCCTCACATCGAGGACCTGGTTCGACGAGCCACGATCAGTGACTGCGAGCTCGACTGCGCGAAGCTCGCACTGCGGGCCGCTCCGCGCCCACCGGGGATCGCGCCTGAGACCACGAGCGCGGCCATCAGGCGGAAACACCCTCCGCCTGATCAGCCGCACATGCGAGAGGGCCCCTGACCATGCTGGTCAGGGGCCCTCTCGGTGTTGGTAGCGGGGGTAGGATTCGAACCTACGACCTCTGGGTTATGAGTCGGGAGTCCGGCGTCCCGCACGGTCTCACGCGGGTCACCGCAGCGCTCCCACTTCGGGACCGGCGGCCGGGCCGTCTCACTCGTGCCCCGCCGCACCGACAAATGCCGCCGCGTCGCGGTCACAGATCTGGTCACAATCGGCGGCACCTGACGCCCGCCCCGCCTGCCGAGTGCCATCTCGTCGACCTGGCGCAGCCCGACAGCACGGCCGCCCGCGGGCAGCCCTCGACGCCACCGCCGACAGACCTCGCGAAACTTTGCCCGTGGGTGGACGTGTGGTAGCCCTTCGGGAGGTCGGCGGGATGGCCCGCCCCGCCATCCCGGCGACCTGCCCGCCCGGCGAGGGCGTCCCGGCAGGATCAACTTGGAGATACGCCGGAAGGGCGGCGGCGATGGCGTGCCATCATTGTCCGCTCCCACTTACTCCGGCTTCCCTTAACTATTCTTTCATTAGCTGCATTCAGATTCCGCACATGAACGTCGAAGTCACGTTCGTGAGCAGCAACAGTTGCCACTAAGTCATGCACTACCCGCACCAGGTGCTTTAGTAGGTTGCGCTCAAGCGTCAACCGCCAGAGCGAGTAGGTTCGAATGGTCTTCATGCGTTCAGCATCAACGATTACACTCGACACCTTGAATGCAAATTCCCACTGTCCATGTGCCAGTGCGTTTCGCGCATTAGCAAGAGGGACTATGCGCTTATCGATCACTTCAACAACTTTGTTGTACCTAGCACGATCAGTAAACTGAAGAGCTTCGGGAACCCCCGACGAACTAAGTCCTCTGCGCCTCGCGAAACCCAATCGCACAAGCTCTCGCCAGCGGTTCTCAACCGAGAGGGCGCCGAGGCTGTAGCGATCCGGCTCCCTCAGGCCCGAATAATACCACACAATCTCGTTGACTGAACTCTCCATATAGGCAGCAAGCGCAAGAGTCGCGAGCCTAGTGTACGCTTCTTGCTCCGCCTTATTCCCTGAGCGGATGGCTTGCTTTCCGGCTCGAGCAACCATGGAGAACGCACGATCGATCGCCTGACTGTTGGCAGAATGCCTTGACCAGGCCTGAAACGAGTCGTAGCTCAAGCTGCCGTCCATTCTCGCGCCGACGCAAGGCACACAGAGTATGCCCTCCGTCGGCCCGGGAATCGAACCCGGAAACTTCTCCTTGCGGGAGCTGTGTTGACCATTACACCAACCGACATCCAGCTGCAACCCAATCGCGGATTCCGTATGATCAGTACTTCGTCCTGGACCGCAGCTAGCGCCGACAGTATAACCTACCACCTAAGCTGGGACGCGCTGCGGGTCCTCACCCATCTATCAGTCTGCGCAGTTCGGCATGAGCTGGCGCACAGGCTACTCGTCCGGACTTGAACGCCTGCTGGCAACGGCAGACCGAAACTGCCTGTCGGCCTCTACGAGAGTCTCGTTGGCGTGAGCCCTCGCAGGACGATCCTCCTTTTGCAACTCAGTCCCCGCAAACCATGCGCTCGTTCGTATGACCGACGCGCGGAACCATGAATCCTGCGAAACAAGGTCCACTTTCGTGGTCGCTGCTGGTTGCTAACGTTAGCTGTCGCGAACAGCTCCGATCCCCGCGACATGTCCGCCGTCGTGTGGCGCGTGCTGCCGACGTCCGCCATCCAAAAGTGGGGGTAAACACGGGGGCTCTACCCGGCTCCCCATCCGACAGTCCGCCGTCCAGGGACCTTGAAGGTTCGTCCTGAAGCTCCGATGACCAACGCACCGGGCGGGTCTTGGCGGAGTGCGTCCGTGCGCCGGGCATGCGGCACGGGAAGATGCCCTCATGTCCGCGCACAGCTTCCTAGAGATCGGCCAGCGCTTGATGCTCGGCAGCAGAGAGGGCTACGTACCGGACATAGCGGCCCTGTTCATCGAGGACGAGCTGGAGCACAACGACGAGCGCTTCGGCTACGTCTCGACAGCGGGCGAACTCCGGGATCGGCTGCAGCTGCATGGGTACACCGCCGCCCGGGCCCTCCGAGAGTTGGACGCGGCCGTGGCGGCATGGCACGGGCAACACCCGAATCCCGGCGCAGACACGATGGGAGTACCAGTTCGAGGTTCAGCCGATCTACTCGCAGAGCTGCGCGAGTACGTCAACGGTACCGACGAATGGGTACACTTCCAGCTTCCTGATGATGTTGAGTGGGAGCTTGACCCCCGAACACATCTGCGCCTCGTCCTCGACCTCGTCGAAGCGAGGTTCCCCGTCCGCTATAACCTGGACGACCTACAGAGTTACGAACTGCTCACCCCAGGTACTCCGATCACGGAGCAGGCGCGAGAGGCGCGTCGCCATGTCATCGCGACTGATGCTCCCCTTGTGATCCTGACGGAGGGCTCCAGCGACTCACTGCTGCTCGGCGATGCGATCCGTGTGACACATCCACACCTCGTCGGGATGCTGCACCTAATGGACTTCGCGGCTGGAGCAGAAGGCAGCGCAGCGGCCTTAGCGAGGCTAGTGCACTCATTCGTAGGGGCAGGCATCGCAAACCGAGTACTGGCGTTGGCGGACAACGACACGGCAGCGCATGACGCGCTCGCCAAGCTAAAGCGTGAGGGCCTGCCGGATGGCTACCGAGTACTGCATTATCCGGACCTGCCGCTGCTTAGGCGGTATCCGACTCTGGGGCCCCAACTCGCGGATTCCGTCCTGATGGATGTGAACGGCAAGGCAGGAAGTCTGGAAATGTATCTTGGGCGCGAGCTGCTGACCGTCGACGGCGAGCTGGTGCCGGTACAATGGACGGGCTACATCGAGGGACAGAAGGGATACCAAGGCGCGATTTCGGCGGTGCACAAGAAGCGAATCCAGCGGGAGTTCCGAAGGAAAGTTAGGTCCGCCCTGGAGGACCCGAGCGTGCAGGAGACCCAGGACTGGAGCGGGGTCCAGGCGATTGTGGGGGCGATACTTGGGGCGTTTGAGTGAGGGGAGGACTTGCGTCCACTGGATTATGGGTCGAGCGCCGGATGTATCCAGGCATATCGTCATAGTCAGTGACAAGCCCCGTGACCTCACCGCCGAATCAGCGCCGTCTCACTCGTACCCATCACGCCAAGCGGTTGTACGGCGTCCTGGTCACACATCCGGTTACATCAGGGCTGGCGCCGGCGCGCCTGCCCTGCCTGCGTGCCATCCCGTCAACGGCTGCAGAGTGGTTCGAAGACGACCTGCGAACTACAGATTCCTAGATCGTGCCGTGGGACGGTGCCGCGTGGTGCCGGACATTGCCGCTAAGCTGCGCGGGCGCCTGCGGCAGATTCTTGGCGTTCTGTGCCGGCACTGACCATTCCCGGTAGGTAAACGTGGGAACTGATCTTACGACGACTACCTCGACCCATCAACTCTGCGAGACAAGATCGACGTCCGTGTATGTACTGGTCGGGCCAGCATGCTGGGTCGTGCTGGGGCGGGACGGAGCATGCCAGCGCTCGTGAGGCCTCTGCTGCCTCTCCGCAGCTCCCGATGCCGCCAGTATCGTCCCCGTCGACTGGCGTAGCCCGAGCGCACTCACGCGCGTGAGCGGCCCTCGACGTATCCGCTAGCGTTCGTCGTCAAGCTCTATCTGCGGGGGCCACGTGGTAGCCCCTCCGGGAGGTCAACGGGATGACGCGTCCGCGCACTTAGCGGCCTGCCGTCACACAACGCCACGACCTCTTGACACAGTTCGTCAATTCCACCAACCCTCCTACCAGGGCCAACGCTGCCTTCCTACCCTGCCTGAGGAGTGATCACAGCACCCCCATATGGTCCGCTCTGACCTAGATCAGCGGCGCGACCAGGAGGCCGATAAGTTGACGCCGGAGCAAGAGGCCGACGTTGCAGCAGCGCTCCTGGCATTCTGGACAAGCCAGGACGAGGCAGCACGAGCACAGCAGGCACGCGGGGTAAACGATGTAGGCGGCCGGGCTGGCGTCACGTCCGGGGGCCATCTCGACCGCGTTGCACAGCTTCTAGGCAGGATCTGCATCGGAGCTGGCGCGCCCAAAGAAGAGGTATTCTATAAGTATCCGGTCGATGACCCTAACAAGCGAGCGGGAGCATCCATCGGTTACACATTGCCTGGATATTATCGCCCAACAAAGCAATGGGACTTGGTTGTTTACCGTGACAATGTCCCAATTGTTGCGATCGAGCTTAAATCTCAGAAGGGGCCATCGTATAGCAACAATGCTAACAATCGCGCTGAGGAAGCCCTCGGCAACGCTTTGGATTTCAGGCGGGCACAGCAGGCTGGCCTGATTCCTGGTGATCCGTGGATTGGCTACGTCTTCGTGATCCAGGACGACGAGAAGTCTCGGCGCGGTCGGGGCAACCAAGATCGTGGGCGCTTTCCTAAAGACCGAATGTTCGAGGGCTGGTCATACGTGGAACGCGTCAGGCGCTTGTGCCAGCGCCTGGTGGAGGACGAGCACTACGACCGCACATGGGCAGTCGCCACCAGTGCGCCCCCGAACTTCTCGTGGGACGAACCTGACGCTGAGCTCAGCGGCTACGTCCAGTTCCTAACAGGACTGACGGCGGCAATCGGTCGACATTATGACGGGGTACCGCGCACAGGCCAGGCGAAGCTCTCTCTCTTCTGAGCTAGTCCGACCTGACCTGGTTCGTGCTCTTGAGCCACGACGCCGTCTCCTCGCTCAAGCCGTAGACGCGGATCGCGACCTCCGTTGCAGCAGCGGTGTCCCGCTTCTCGAATGCGGCCGCCAAGGCATCTGCATCCTTGGCCGAGACGTCCTCTGGTCGAGGCACTCGGATACGGCGGAGGTACTGCGCCTGAAACCGCAGCGTCCCACCCCGCATCTTTACGCAGTAGGCGCCGACGGTCATCTCGGCGACCTTTGAAAGAAGCAACCCGCCTAGCACCTTCAGGTCCCAGGTATCCGAGACGATAAAGTACAAATTATGGTGCGGGTATGTACCGCCTGGATCGTAGACCGGGTGGGAGGTCATCTTCATGTCAGGGAATAGGAGCTTTTCTCGGGCAGTTAGTTTGTGATCGACCTTATCGATGGTGCGGTACCAACGGCTGGGTTGTCGGTGAGCAACGTTACGCCTCTTGAGCAACCCGTCCTGACTCTCGAAGTAGCGGCGGAGCCGGGGCCAGTCGGCCAAATCGACGAGCGAGCCCTCATCCCACGGGTTGACCAGATAGTGTCCTGAGGGCTTCAACGTGCCACTGGTCGTGTCTTGCGCCATGGATAGCGGAAGCAGGCGCTCAGGCTCCACGAGCTCGCTGTCTCGCGTGACGAACACCCCGTCAGCACCAGTCGCGACTCCGATGCCAATCCTTGTGCCGACTGTCCGATCTTCCAGCGAGTAAAAGCGCTCGTTGAGATCCTCGACGAGGGCCAGGACAGCCGGGCTGCCACTGGGCCAAAGATCTTCCCCTCTGAACCATCGAGGCAATTCAGAGATCTCGTAGCGGTCGTTCAAGACGGGCTCACGCCGGTCGCCCCGAACCCACTCCGTGATGGCGACGGCGTCGTCTGGACCGAAGCGGCTCGTCGTGTTGGCAACGACAGCTGCCCTCTGCTCAGCTCGTCGGATGACGGAGACTGCGGGGTATGCCGACACCGACTCTTCAAAAGCGTTGACGTCGTGCATCTGGATGGTGACGTCGACGCTGTAGCCGTCGCCAATCATCTTTCGCAGCTGCTTGCCGTATTGATTGCGCATCCAGCGGTCTGCGACGATGAAACCCAGCCTTCCGCCTTCGCGAAGCGAGCGAAGACCGAGCTCTATGAAGCCGACGTAAATGTCGGCGCGCCCAGTCATGGATTGACAGGCAGCTCGATAGAGCAACGTACGAGTCTCTGGTACGTCTTCCAAGCGGATGTACGGCGGGTTGCCGATGACGAAGTCAACGGACCCAAGCTCGGCCGGACGGAGCAAGTAGTCGCCCGTGGCGATCCACTTGCTCACCACCATCTCCGACTCAGCCTCGTCCCAGCCGGCGGCTGTAAGCACGGCGGTCGCCATCTTGCGGGTCGCCTCAACGTTTTTCGGCAGCAGATCGAAGGCTCGTATAGCGTCACCGGCGTCGTTGAGCGAGTAGCCATAAGCCTTGGCCGACTGGCTCAACCGCTCAATCATCGGGCCGAGGAAGGCACCAGTACCGCAGGCCGGTTCGACTGCTCGGAGGGCAACGAGGTCGCGGTCGGCTGTGTAGCCACAGAGGTCGAGGATGAACTCAACGACCCAACGACGAGTGAAGACTTCGCCGTGCTCAACGACGTCTTCAGGGATGCCCGTGCTGTCCTCCACCGGCTCAGGCTAGCCCGCGGCCACGACAGGCTGACGCAGCGCGGTCGGGTGTCGCAGGCCGCATCCATACACGTACTGGCCGTCCACTGACGGGGTGTGCCGCCAGGCCACGGCGAGCCACGCGTGGTGGTCCCAGTCCACACCTGCGCGTACGGATACCACTAAAGCCGTTCCGAAAATCTCGCTGTCCGCTCGGAGCCCGAGCACTCAGCCCTGAACGCCTGCTCTGCGGGGAGCAGTCCGTACTGCTGCCCTGGTCACACTACTGGTCCGTGATGATCGCTACGACCGTCGGCGATCGCTTGTAGTGCCCTTCTGATGCTCGCAACCACGGCGTGAGCGTCCCGCAACGAGTGGCCTTGGTGTGGCATCCCGTCGACCTGGCGTAGCCCGATCACGCCGCGGACGGAGGACAACCTGCCCGCGAAGATCGACCACGTGCAGGTGTCCGGCGCAGCCGGCCCTGTCCCTGGCCACGATGCCAGGCTTGCCCTCCGGCCGCGGCGTGATAGCCCTCGTGGAGGTCGACGGGATGCCACACCCCGAAACCACCCACTCCTCCCCCGCGCTCGCACTCCGCCCGGCATCCCGGAGACCTGCCCGTCCGGCGAGGACATGTTCTTGTTCTTCCCTTGCTGCGAGCGGCGCAGAGCTGTTCGCGGTGCCGCGGCCGGGTCCGCTCTTCCTGCCGGGCGCGCGGCGCCGGGGACCGGCCGGAGGCCGCACGCCCCGGCGCCGCATGGCGCCCGGCATCGGGCACAGGCCCGGCCGCGGCGCCGCAGGCGCCGCCTTGAACAAGCAGGGAAAGTCTGAACACGAGCAGGCTGTGAACCCAGGCTGTGGCCGCTGTGGGCGGGGCCCTGCTCGGCCAGTCCGCAGATCGAGGCCCGTAGCGCCTTGGGTCCGGCTGCGACAGGCGACGGGCAGCAGATCCCGCGAGATACGTGATCGGAGACACAGCGGGTTAAGTGACCCACATCACATGTACGGGTTAAGACTAAGCTGCAGCTGTGGCCTGAGTCACATGAGGCGTACCGCCGGTTGCCGCTGGCCGCACTCGTTCTGCCGTCCACCGCGCCGGGGGACACCTCAACTGTAGTTGTCCCTCCCTGGCCACCCCGCCGAGTACCGTCTTCGGCGTGGATCAGGATCAGGACGAGTGGATCCGCGAGCTCCTCCGGCGCCGGGACGTCGAGGACCGCGACCTCGCCGCCGCAGAGAAGCGACACAAGGAGCGTACCGACGCCATCGATGTGCTCCTTCGGGCTGCGGGATGGATCAACGGGGCACACGTCGACGGCCCACGCAAGAAGACCACCGTGATGGTCGACGCGAACGTTCTGGTCGTCGCGAACAGGACCACGCGCGACTACGTGAAGCGCGCGCTCGCGGACGCCGGTAAGCCGATGAAGATGTCCGACGTCGTCGACGCGGTGAAGGACCTCGGGGCCCCCGCCTCTGAAGTGACGGTCCGCACGGTGCTCGCGAAGATGCTGAAGGCGGGACAAATCACCCGGCCCGAGCGGGGGATGTACGGCCTCCCCGAACAGCCCGCAGGCCCCGACCCGGAGGTTGCCCACTTCCTGGAGAAAGTTGAGGAGAGGGCCAAGGAGACCCCGGAGGACAACGAGGACTAGGTCTGCTCGGCCGCAGAGGCCACTCCCCAGAACACCGAGAGACGGACCCAAGATCCGCCTGAGAAACGACTCGGGCCCGTCCCACGGTGCGTCATGCCCCGACGAAGTCTCTACAACCTGTAGGAGCGCATCCATGGTAGCTCTGACGCTGCCTCATGCCCAGGTTCAGTCCCCTGTTGAGCTGGGTCTCACCCATCAGTTGTTCGGCCCGTTCGGCATCACCGCGATGGTCCTCGTCGCCATGGTGATGATTACGTGGATCCTGTTCCAGGACTCGGAGTCTCGGCACCGCGCCGGCATCCTCGACGCGATCTTCGGCGGTTTCGCGGAGCTCGTCCGTGCGCTCGCGGAGCTCGTCCGAGCCCTGCCTGCCGCGATCCGCGCCGCTATCGAGGCGATCCGGGAGTTCTTCGGCAAAGATCCATCGGACGGCACGCGGTAGTCGGGCCGGGGCCGTGAGGTGAAGTAGCACGTGGATCGACGGGTCTGGCAGGCGCAGGTCGAGCGAGGGCACCGAGGGCTGCTAGCCAGAAGGCACCGTCTCGTTGAGGTCGCCCACCTCGACGAGACGGGCCACGCGGCGGCGGTGCGATGTCATGAGTCGTCGGCATCCGCGAGCGAGGTCGACTGACCGGTCTCGGCGGCAATCCAGGCGAGGTACTCAGGATTGCCGTCGTAGATCGGTCGAGCGCTGATGCCGGGCACCTGGTACGGGTGACGCTCCTTGGCGTACTGGACGATCTCGGCAACGAGCGCCCGCCGGGTGTGCAGGGAGGCGCGCCCCTCGGTGCGCTCGTGCACCTCGCCCTGCCACCGGTAGATCGAGTGGACAGGGGCGAAGTTGTGAACGCTCGAACAGAGGCGCTGATCAACAAGCTCGCGTGTGAAGCTGCGGAGCCACGCGGGATCGGGCGCAGTGATCACGACCTCGCACAGCTCGGTCATGGCGCTGCCGTCCCTCGCTCGGCGATCAGTTCGTCCATGGCCTGCTCGGAGTCTTCACGGGCCTTGCCCATCGTTGCCCAGCCGGTCATGACTTGATCGTCAGCGCCGAGACCTACCCATCGGCCGATCATGCTGAGCCCGTGAGCGTGCTTCATGAAGAAGTACATCGTCCCCTTCGACCGGACCGCCCCTTCGTTCGCGGCGTACCAACCGGTGAGGACCTGATTGTCCCAGAATCGGAACTCGCCGGTCCAGAGGTAGCCACCGCCTTCCTCTGGGCTGAGTCCGTGCTCTGTGGCTGCGACATGGACGATCTCGCCCTCGTGGCGCATGTACACAGGCTGCGTCGCGATCCTCTCGATGCCGTCGCGCGACGTCTGCCAGGACGCCCACCAGTCGCCAGTGAGGCTGACGCCGCTCGGAGCGCGACCGGCTAGCTCGGTCACCGAGACACCCAGGGCGTCGGCAATGGCGATCGCGACGGACAGCAGCGGTTGTTGCTCGCCGGCCTCGTACCGGCGGATCTGACGTGTATCAACACCGGCGGCGCGCGCAAGGGCGCTCTGCGACAGCCCTAGGTCGGTGCGTCGTCGCCGGATGACTTCGGACATCTCCATTGCACCATCGTAGGACGTCCTGGTCCGCGGCCACCGGACCACCTCGCCCCATGAGGACTAGTTCGCCCTTGACAAGGGGACGAGTTCGCCCCATCATAGGACTATGACGCCCTCATTAAGGGCGAAGAAGACCTACCAGGTGGAACGAGGAGGAGCAGGTGCAGGACCTTCCGGTGATCTTGGAGCAGTACAAGTTGACGATCGTGGAGCCGGCGGCGCCGAAGACGCGGCGGGACGACAAGACCGGGCAGGACGTGGTGGTGACTGACCGGCAGGGCGCGACGATGTTCGTGGTGTCGCTGTTCGCGAAGTTGCAGGTCCGGGCGGGTGAGCGGGCGCCGAAGGGTGAGGAGATCCGGGTGACCCTGGAGACCGACCCGGGCGAGGGCTTCGCGGAGGACGCGCGGGTGAAGCTGATCAACCCGCGGATCAACGCCTACCAGATCGAGAACAAGGACAACGGCCGCGTCACGTCTGGTATCGCGTTCAAGGCGGCCGGCCTGACCCCGGCGGGTGCCCAGGCCCCGGCTCCGGCGCCGGTGCCGTCCCCGAAGGGTGAGAAGTGAGCACCCGGCCCGGGATGGGCGTGTCGGTCAGCGTCCACGCGGACGCCACCACGTTGATCGCGTCGAAGCTGCTCACCGTGGATGGCCAGCCGTGCCCGATCCTGCGAGTGGAGGGCGCCCGCGACTACGTGGCGGTGTTCGCGGACCGGCCCGAGCTGATCCGACTCCGGGACGCGATCGACAACGCGCTCGCCGACCTGGACTCGGCGCAGGCACGGGAGTCGGCCGCGTAACCGACCGGCCGACACGAGGAATCCGCGGGCCGAGCTAGCCCGCAACCAATCAGAACGGAATTCCCGCGGAATGCGGGGCGAGGTAGACGCACGCCAAAAACGAGGCTACAGGAGGCGAATGGGAATGGTGTGCGAGACGTGCGCCGGGACGAGGGTCTGCGGGCCGTGTGATGGGCGCGGGGAGTTCGAGGACATGGACTCGGACGCCGTGTTCGAGTGCGAGATCTGCGGCGGAGACGGCGTGTGCATGGAGTGCGACGGAACGGGCGAGGTCGACGGCCTGGACCCGAGCGGAATCGACGAGTTCGACGGAATGGGAGTGGGTGAGTGATGGCAACGGCGGTGAAGGACCGGTCGGCGGGTCTGGTGCGCACACACGTGATCACCGGCTGGCCCGACCAGGTCCACGCGGCCCTGGAACGTGCACAAGCCGACGGGCGACTGGTCGGGGTCGGTGACGTGACCGAGCTGCCGGATCGCCAGGTGCAGGTCAACGCACAGCTCCGCGACGAGCAGCCCCAGCGGGCCCGGTGGATCTCGCGGCTGAGGTGGCCGGCCACCTGGGTGTGGGCGTGGATCGGCGCGGGTGTGCTGGGTGTGGGCGCGGTGGCCGGTGTGGCATGGGCGGTCGTGACCGCGGTGTCCGCGCTGATCACGGCAGTCTCGGCGGCCGTCGACGCGGCGACCGGGTGGGTCGGAACGTACTGGCCCGCACTGGCCGGGATCGCCCTGGTCCTGCTCCTGCTCGGGACCGCGGGCGGGGTGAAGAGGTGCACGGGGATGCACTGCGGGGGGTGTCGACGGTGACCACCGCGATCAACCGCAACGGCAAGGGGCGGACCCGCCAGCCCGTCACCGGTGTCGGTCGGCTGGTGCGCCGGATCGAGCACGAGCGGCGCCGCTGGATGGGCCGCGCCGTCGACGAGGTCCCGACCGAGCAGGCCTGGCGGGCGGGGGTGGCCGAGGGGCTGCGCCTGGCTCAGGTCGCAATCCGGAAGGGGGGTCTGACACCCGCACAGCCGCACGAACACCACGTACTTGACCAGCACGAACGTCCCGGGGAGGGGCGTGAGCTATGGCAACAGCGATGCAGAAGGCACGGCAGTGGCACAAGGGCCGGACGAACCGGATCGCGGTGGCGCGGTTCGCGGAGTTCTGGACGGCGCTGCAGAACGTCGGGGACGCCCTCGCCGAAGCGCAGAAGGAGTCCAAGCGGGCCGATGACCCGAAGTGGAAGGCCCGTAACCAGCGGCACTGGGAGCTGGCCAGCGTGGAGGAGATCCGCGGCGCGCTACGGGCGAGCAAGTTCTCGCTGCGGATCGTGTCCAGCCAGGCGAAGGCGTTCGAGGAGCAGTTGATCACGAAGGACTGGAGGCGGTAGAGGAATGGCGAACCACATCGATCGGCTCATCGAAGAGCTGGACGCGACGATGCTGCGGCTCGGCGAGGCGATGCGCGGTATCCCGATCCGCCGCGGTTCTTTCAAGAAGACCCACGACAACCTGGTCCGCGATGTGGCCCGGGTGACCACGATGCTGGACGCGGCCCGCCCGGTGCTGCGCAAGAACGACTAACCGAGCACCCCGCAAGAGACAGGCTCCGGGCCGGGACCTGACCGGCCAACCCCCTGAAAGCGAAGGGCCCTGGAATGGGTCCCGGCCCAACCTGTCTCCAAAACAGGCAGAAATTGATTACGGGAGTTGGAATGGTTACGTTCGAAAAGCGCGGAAAGAAGAACACGAGCAGGAGTGCTCGCGGGCGCGGCGGGTCGGCGTCCGGGCGCACCTCGGCCCGTCCGATCGGCACCGAGTTCCGAGTGCTCGCCTGGCTGGTGCGCCACCCCGGATGGCTGATCGCGCCCGCGGTCGCGGTGTGGGCCGTCTATGTGTGGGGCACGACCGCCGCCATGCTCGGTGCCGCCGTGCTGGTGGCGGCCGTGGTGGTGTGGTGGCGGGCGCATCCGGCCTCGTTCGACCGGTGGGCCGCCCCCTGGATCCGCTCCACGTGGCGGCGCTGGACCGCCTACCGCGGCCGCCGCTGGCGGGACGTGCTGGACGAGTGCGACCTGACCCGCGAGCACCGCCGCTCCGGACAGCTATTGGTCCCGCGGGTTGTGCGGGTCCGTGCGATCACCCCGTCCGTCGACGTGGTGACGGCGCGGATCGTGCGCGGGCAGGAAACCGCGATGTTCGTCGACCGGGCCGCCGCGCTCGCCGACGCCCTGGGTGCCCACCAGGTCGCCGTGACCCGAGCCAAGCCCGGGGTGGTGACGGTCATCGTGGAACGCCGGATGCCGTTCGACCGCGCCCTGGACGCCCCGGCGATTCCGGACAGCGTGGACGAGGTCGACCTGTGCGCGCTGGACGTGGGCGATGACGAGTTCGGGCGGGCGTTCCTGCTGCGGGTGCAGGGCAAGCACATCCTGACCGTGGGCGGCTCCGGGGCCGGGAAGGGGTCCGGGCTGTGGGGGCCGCTGCGGGCGATGGGCCCGATGATCCGCGCCGGACTCGTGCGGCCGTGGGTGATCGACCTCAAGGGCGGGGTGGAGACCGAACGCGGCGCGCCGCTGTTCCACCGGTGGGCCACCACCCCCGCGGAGGCGCTCCAGCTTCTGACCGACTTCCGGGACTCCATGGTCGCCCGCCAGGTCTGGATGCGCTCTGAAGGGCTGCGGGACTGCCCGATCAGCTACGACACCCCCTACGAACTGCTGATCATCGACGAGTTGGCGATGCTCACCGCCTACGGCGACGGGCCGGCCGTGCGGGAGGCGCTGCGGCTGCTCGGGGTCGTGCTCACCCAGGCCCGGGCGACCGCGCACAGCGTGATGGCCTACGTGCAGGAACCGTCCAAGGACGTCGTGGACGTCCGCGAGCTGTTCACCCTGCGCATCTGCCTCGGCGTCACCGCCGCCTCGCACGTCGACATGGCCCTGGGGGAAGGGGCCCGCGACCGCGGCGCGCTCGCCGACCAGATCCCCGGCGACCCCGACCACGCGGGCATCGGGTTCGTGATCGACCCGGTCACCCGGGCGCCGTTCCGGTTCCGCTTCGGCTGGACCACCGACTCCGACATCGACGAACTCGTCCAGCGCTGCACACCCCACCGCAGCACGGACGACGCCGATGGCGACGAGGCAGAGGTCATCGACATGCCCGCCGCCGACCAGCGCGACACCAGCCACCGCGACACCGAGCAGGGCCGCGACCAGGGCCCCGACCGGCGGCGGAACTACTACAGCGACGACGAGGACGACGACGAGGCCGGAGAGGAGAGCGCGTGATGTTGGACATGACCGGATGGGCCCTGGTCACCTGGCTGAAGGTCACCGCACTGCTCGTGGCCATCGTCACCGGCGCGTGGTGGTTCCTCGGCACCCAGCACGGCGCCTTCTGGTTGATCGTCGTCGGCGCGGTACTCGCTGAGGGCTGGACCGTTCGGCAGCTGGCCCGCGAGTGGGGACACGAGGCCCGGTTCCAGTGGTGGTGGCTGCGATGAGCCCCACCCACCGGCCCGCCCGCCGTCCGGCCGCTCCGGCGCAGGGGGCGTTGTTCGGGAAGCAGGTGCCGATCCCGGCCCCGCGTACCCCGACCGTCGCCACCCAGGACCCGGAACTCGTCGCGTCCGTGGTCCGGGCCGCGACCGCCCGCGGCTATGTGCTCATCGGCCCGGCCCAGCGGGTGTTCCTCCGACAGGCAGGCGAGACCCGCAAGGGCGCCCCGGTCGACCCGGTACCCGCCTACGAACAGGACACTGTCCGGCAACTCCTGGACGCCGGGCTACTCACCACCGGCGGCACCCACATCGTCCGCCACGGGGGCAAGGAGGGGCCGGCCACCTCGGTGCTGGTCCCGAAGGCCACCCGGGCGATGGTCACCCGCTGGGATAGTTACCGGCCCCTTTATGGCCGCGGCACCGGTCACCGCGTGATGCGGAGGGCTGAGATGGCGCGCATCACCCACGTCGACGTCGTCCGACCCGGGCGAGGGCTGGTCACCGGCCGCGCCACCGAGGGGCAGGACGACGGGTTCTCCGGCGAGATCATCCGCGACGGCACCGACTACCTCGTCGAGGACGCGCACGGCGTCGGGATCGGCCGCGCCCGCTCGTACCGCGCCGGGGCCGAACGCTTGGCCCGCCACTACGACACCGACCCCGGGCACGTCGAGATCACCTACGAACGCGACCGGCACGGCCGTTGGTCCGGCGACGCGGACGCGGCCCGCGCCACCGCCCACGCCAACCGGGCCCTACGCCGCCACACCTGACCCTGGCGGCACCACCCCATCGAACGGCGGGAGGCCTGCCCGACGAGCGACCAGGCCCGGGCAGGCCACCCGCACCCACCCCTTCGTCCCTGCGACCCGTCGATCACGGGAGAACAGCCATGCCCACCACCCACCGCCGCGAGCGCTACGGCCGATACCGGATCCGCAACATCGCCGCCGACGCCTGCCGCTACGTCGAACTCGTTGACGACCACGCCGAACTGGACTGCCCGCGCTGCGCACAGACCCTGCGCGGCCGCCGCACCGATACCGACGTGTTCCGCGAGGGCGGGCCGCTGTGGTCGGTCCTGCTGGACCACCTGCTGCACGACTGCCCCGCCGTGGAGGTGGCCCGATGACCACCACCACACGGGCGGCGCGGATGTCTCGGCTGCGGGTCCTCGCGCTCACCGAGGACGAGCGCTACCGCCACGGCTGGAGCGTCTCCGGCGGCCGCAGCACCCAGCGCTGCCCCTGCTGCCGCACCAGCGTCTGGGCCCCGCTACCCGACCCACCGAGCGAGGTCCTCGACGTCCGCGACCCCGACGCGATCGACAACTACCACCGGCAGGTGCTCGATCGGCTCACCGACGCGGTGTTCGACCACCTGGACCACGACTGCCCCGACACCCGAGAGGACAGCCGATGACCACCACCACGACCGAGCCGGCCACGACGACCGACCCGGCCACCGCGACCGATGCGGCGATCAGTGCTCGGCTGCGCGCTCCGGACTACCGGCAGTGGCGGGCCGCGGTCGAGGCCACCGGCGGCTGCGCCGCCCCGATCCAGCTGCGCGGGTCCACCACCATCCTGGACCGGGACGGGCAGGTCCTGATCGAACGTGGCGGGGATGTGCTTGCCCCTTGCGGCAACCGCCGCGAAACCGTCTGCCCGGCCTGCTCGGAGCGCTACGCCGCCGACGCCTTCCACCTGCTGCGCGCCGGACTCGCCGGAGACACCGGCAAGGGCGTTCCGACCAGCGTGACCGACAAGCCGCGCGCGTTCCTCACCCTCACCGCGCCCTCCTTCGGGCCGGTGCACACCCGCAAGACCACCCGCCGCGGGTTCGTCGTCCCGTGCGGCTGCGGAGAGCGCCACCACGGCGATGACCCGCGCATCGGCACCGCCCGCGACCCCGACACCTACGACTACGAGGGCGCGGTGCTGTGGCAGGCGCACGCCGCGAAGCTCTGGGGCCGGTTCACCACCGCCCTGCGCCGATCCCTGGCGGCCGCGCTCGGCATCCGGGTGCGCGAGTTCCCCGACCACGCCCGGCTGTCCTACGCGAAGGTGGCCGAGTACCAGCGCCGCGGGCTCGTGCACTTCCACGCCGTGATCCGCCTCGACGGCCCGGACGGGCCTGCCGCACCCTGCCCACCCGGCCTGGACCACGACACCCTGCGGGCCGCGATCAGCCACGCCGCCCAGGTCGCCACGATCACCACCGACCGCACGGACGGCACCCCGATCACCCTGAGCTGGGGGCGGCAGCTGGACCTACGCCCGATCCGACCCTCCGGAGTCGCGCAGCTCGAGGACGAGGCCGGAGAGTTCACCGACGCCGCACTGGCCGGCTACATCGCGAAGTACGCCACCAAGGGCACCGGTGCCAGCGAGGGCGCTGACCGGCCGGTGCATGACATCGACCTTGTCGCGCACCTGGACATCCCGGCCCACCACCGCCGCATGATCGAAACCGCCTGGCACCTCGGCGGCGAACCCCGCTACGAGGCGCTGAACCTGCGCCGGTGGGCGCACATGCTCGGCTTCCGCGGCCACTTCCTCACCAAATCCCACCGCTACTCAGTGACCTTCGGCGCCATCCGCGGCGAGCGCCGCACCTGGCGCCTCGCGCAGGACCTCGCCGAACTCGACGCGGCCACCGACGACCCCAACCAGATCCCGATCGACCTCACCACCGTCACGGTGATCAACGACTGGATGCCAGTCCGCTTCGGACACCGTGACCACGCCGAACGTGAACTCGCACTCGCGATTGCCGAACGCCGCCGCCAGCAACGACGCGCAACGACAACAGGGAGGAACGCGTCATGACCACACAGAAGATCGAGGAGCTTCCGGCGCCCGAACATGGATCGCCGCCCCGCGTCGTTGCTGGGGATCAGCAGGGCGTCCGCATACCGCTACGCCGCCTCGGGGGAACTGCCCGTGCGGCGTCTCGGGAGCCGGGTCTACGACGCCACAGCACGTCTGCTCGCAATGGTCGGGAGGCCTGCGTGAGTGCGGATGGACGCGCGGCGCAGACGAAGGGCATCACGGTCCACCAGCGAGGCAGCACCTGGCACTACAGGCTGGAGCTGGAGCCCCATCCGCTGACCGGGAAGAGGCAGCGCGAGAACCGGGGCGGATTCGCGACCGAAGAGGAGGCCTGGGATGCCGCGATGGCCTCGAAGCAGCGCCACGGGAGTGGTCGACAGGTTCGCGCGTCACGAAGGGCGGTCCGCGCGTTCCTGGCCGAGTGGCTGGACGCCGTGAGCGACTCGCTGAAGCCGTCGACGCGACAGAACTACGAGGACTACATCCGGGCGAACGTCAACCCGCTCATCGGCGATCGGCGCATGCAGGACATCACCGTTCCGGTGCTCAACCTGCTGTATCGGCACCTGCTCACCGAGGGGCGGATCAGGACCGACAAGAACGCCGCGATGTACGCGTACTGGCAGGCGAACCGCGCACGGCACGAAGGCAAGGGCCCCACTCCCGCCGAGGTCGTCACCGCGTGCGGGGTCACGATTCACGCCGCTCGGGCGGCTGTTCGCCGGTTCCGCCGTGGACGGGTGCCGGTCGAGCACGGGACAGGGCTCGCGCCGAAGACGGTCAAGAACATCCACCGGATGCTGCACCGCGCGTTCGGCGACGCCGTGGCGTGGGACTACATCGTGTCGAACCCTGCCGAGCACGCGAGCCTGCCCCGGGAGCAGCGACGGATGGCACGGAACCGGCCGAAGCCGTGGACGGTCGACGAGCTGACGGCGTGGCTGCGGCTCGCGTTGTCCGATCGGTTCGCCGCGATGTGGCTCCTCGCTGCGACAACGGGTATGCGCCGCTCTGAGCTGGCCGGCGCCGATCGCGAGCTGCTGGACCTCGACGCGGCGACGCTCACGATCGAGGACACCCGCGTCGTGGTCGCCGGGCGCACGATCGACTCGGACGGGAAGTCGAACAGCGGGGTGCGGGTGATCTCTCTCGACGCGTTCAGCGTGCAGATGCTGCGCCAGTACCTCGCGGTGCTCGACGACGAGCGCGCGGCGTGGGGGCCCGGCTACGACAGCTCGCACACCAAGCTGATGCGCTACGAGGACGGTCGGCGCCTGCACGCGGACACCGTCACCCGACGATTCAACCGGCTGGTCGACCTCGCGGGCGTGCGCAGGATCCGGCTGCACGACGTCCGGCACACCTACGCGACGCTCTCACTGGACAGCGGCGTCCACGCGAAGATCGTGAGTGACCGCATCGGCCACGCACACGAGGGGATCACGGTCCAGATCTACGGCCACCGATCGACCGGTCACGACCGGGAGGCAGCCGAGCTGGTCGCCGGTCTCATCCGGACCCGCCTCGACGCTCCGACCAGCGATGCCGGGTAGCCCCTGGTCACAGATCTGGTCACAACACATGAGAAACGGCCCTCAGGATGATCTCCTGAGGGCCGTTTCCGGTGGTAGCGGGGGTAGGATTCGAACCTACGACCTCTGGGTTATGAGCCCAGCGAGCTACCGAGCTGCTCCACCCCGCGTTGCTGTTGTAGGAGCTACTCTACACCTCCCCGAAACGCCGCTGCAGCGGGGGGTCCCCACTGCAGCGGCGCCGGGTGTCAGCCTCCGGGGGCCGGTGGAGCGGACGCGGGCGGCGCCTGACCGTTCGCCTGCTGGAACTCCTTGACCGCCGCGTCCAGTGCGGCCAGTGCCCGGCCCTGGGCCGCGAAGTCGCCGGTCTGGTTCGCGGCCCGCAGGTCGACGATGGCCTGCTGGATCGCGGCCGCCGCGGTGGCGACCTGCGGGTTCGACGTGCCTGGCGGCGCGGCGGGCGCGGCGGGAGTGCCCGCCTGCGCTGGCGCCTGCGGCTGCTGCCCGGGAACGTTCGGCACCACCGCGCCGGCACCGGGTAGCACTTGGTCGAGCGCTCCGGCCAGGGTCGCGTCGAAGCCGACGCGCCCTTGGTAGAACACCAGCACCCGGGCCAGCTGTGGATAGCTGACCTCCTGGTTCGCTCTCTCGATGTAGACCGGCTCGACGAACAGCAGTCCACCGGCGACCGGAAGGGTGAGCAGGTTGCCGTAGTCGACCGTGCTCTGCCCGTTCCGGGACAGCAGGCCGATCTGCTCACTCACTTCGGGCGAGCTCACAAGGGCGCTCTGTACGAGCTGTGGGCCTTGGGTCGTGGTGTTGTCCGGTAGTCGGAGCAGCGTCATCTGGCCGTACGTATCCGGATCGGAGCTGACCGACAGGTACGCCGACAGGAACTCGCGTTCCTGGAACACCAGTGCGCTGGTGAGCTGGAACGACGGCGGTGAGCCCGGCTGTGCCGGCGTCCCCGCCAGGATGTAGTACGGCGGCTGCGGCAGCGCGCTCCCGCTGCCGGTGCCCTGGGGTGACGGGTCGGACGGCACGTTCCAGAACGAGACGTTGTTGAAGAAGTCGCCCGGCGTGTCGACGTGGTAGCGCGTGAGCAGCTCGCGCTGCACCTTGAACTGGTCCTCCGGGTACCGGAAGTGCGAGCGCAGCCCCGGGCTGATCTCCGACGCGGGCTTCACCGTGCCGGGGAAGGTCTTCATCCACGTCTGGAGGACGGGGTCGCTCTCGTCGAACGCGTACAGGGTGACCGTGCCGTCGTAGGCGTCGACGGTGGCCTTCACCGAGTTGCGCAGGTAGCTGACGTCCCGGTCGAGCTCGGGGCGCACCCCGCCCTGGCCCGGCTGCAGCGCATCGGTGGTGGACTCACCGAGGGGGGTGCGGTTGGCGTACGGGTAGTTCTCGAGCGTCGTGTAGCCGTCGACGATCCACGTGATCCGCCCGTCGACCACTGCCGGGTACGGGTCGCCGTCCAGGGTGAGCCACGGCGCGACGGCCTGGACCCGGTCGGCGGGGTCGCGGACGTACATGATCTTCGAGTTCTCGTTGATCGAGCTGTTGAACAGGATGTTCCGCTCGCCGTAGAAGAGCGCGAAGACCAGGCGGTTGACGATGTTGTCGAGCGGGACGCCA
The DNA here is from genome assembly GCF_039543345.1 of Pseudonocardia adelaidensis. Lineage (NCBI taxonomy): Bacteria > Bacillati > Actinomycetota > Actinomycetes > Pseudonocardiales > Pseudonocardiaceae > Pseudonocardia > Pseudonocardia adelaidensis. The sequence goes on from NZ_BAABJO010000043.1 coordinate 29,204, forward strand.
CCGCGTCCCGCGTACGTGTAGCGCTCGGTGTCGGTGTCGTACTCGGTGGGCGCGGACCCGTCCGGAGCCCCCACGATCGAGTACGTGTCGATCAGCTCGCCGTAGTAGGTGCGCGGCTCCTGGACGCGCAGGCTCTCCGGGATATCGGGCTTGTCCGAGGTGAACACCGGCAGGCCACCCTGGCCTCCGCTGTCCTCCAGCGCCGCGTTGATCTCATTGGCCTGGGCGGTGACGATCCCGTTGCCGTGGGTGTAGACGAGGTGCTGGTTGATCCACTCCGTCTGGTTGCCGGACAGGCCGCTCGTGTCGAGCTCGCGCAGGGCGACGATGAAGTCCTGCATCTGGCCGTTGACCTCGTACCGGTCGATGTCCAGCTGGGACGGGAAGCCGTAGAAGGCACGCAACTGCTGCCGCTGTGTGAACGTCCGCTCGACCTTCGCCGGGTCGAGCAGCCGGATGTTCGACATCGTGGCCGTCTCCGCGCGGACCTGCGAGGGAGTGGCGTCCGAGACCCCGCTGTACGGCACTTCGTTGATCTTGTTCAGGCCGAACGCGTCGCGGGTGGCCGCGATGTTCCGCTCGATCGAGAGCGCCTCGCGCTGCTGGGCGTTCGGCGCCACCGAGAACTGCTGCAGCACCTGCGGCCACGCCGCCCCGATCAGCACGCTGGACAGCACGAGCAGGACGGTGGCGATGGCCGGCAGCTGCAGGTTGCGCCGGAACACCGCCGCGAAGAACGCCGCGGCACAGATGATCGAGATGAACAGCAGGATCAGCTTGGCCGGCATCACCGCGTTGAGGTCGGTGTACGTGGCGCCGGTGAAGAGCGGGCTGCGGTTGCTGAACAGCAGCTCGTACCGGTCGAGGTAGTACGCCGCCGCCTTCAGCAGGACGAACACGCCGGCGAGGATCGCGAGCTGGGCGCGCGCCGCCGAGGAGACCTGCCCGGCACGGCCGGTGAGCCGGATGCCGCCGAAGATGTAGTGGGTGATCAGCGAGACCACGAAGGCGATGGCGACGGCGACGAACATCCAGTCCAGCACGTAGCGCAGGAACGGGAGCTGGAAGGCGTAGAAGCTGATGTCGATGCCGAACTCGGGGTCGGCGATGCCGAACCGCGTGGAGTTGAGGAACTGCTGGACGGTCTGCCAGTCGCCCTGCGCCGCGAGCCCCGCGATGACGCCGATGACGACCGGGATGCCGATCCCGAACAGCCGCAGCCGCTGGATGATCACGGTGCGGTACCGGGCGATGGGGTCTTCGGGGCCGCTGACGGGCACGAACACCGGGCGCGTGCGGTAGGCGATCCACAGTGAGAGGGCGACGAGCCCGCCGATCAGCAACGCGCCGACCAGGAACTGCACGATCTGCGTGAACAGCACCGTGGCGAAGACGCCGCGGTACCCGACCTCGCCGAACCAGAGCCAGTCGACATAGAAATTGATCAGGCGGGAACCGCCGAGCAGCAGCAGCACCAGCAGCCCGGCGATGACGAGCAGAATCCGGGTGCGGCGGGACAGCGTCGGGGCTCCCACCGGGGGCCGCATGGCCACAGGGCACGCTCCAGCAGATCGGGGTTGGGCCGCGAGGCGCCCTGCCGGCCCGGTGTGGCGGCAACCTGCCCAGATCGCCCTTCGGCCGGTCCGACCGCACGCCCTGCTGACCCAACTCTACGGACAGGGTGTGGAGTTCCCGTGGGGGCCCCGAATGTCCGAGTTTCCCGGTTTCGCGGGCCCGCGATCAGCAGGCCGGAACGGGCCCGCCCGCCTTCAGCGACTCGAGCGCGGTGACCGCCTCGTGCAGCGTGCCGACGCGCACGAGCTGCAGGTCACCGGGGTTGGTCGCGACTGCTTCCTCGCAGTTCGCCGCCGGGACGAGGAACACCGTGGCGCCCTCGTCGTGCGCCTTGCGCATCTTGAACGGAATGCCGTTGATCGGTGTGACGGTCCCCGTCGGCTCGATCGCCCCCGTGCCCGCGACGAACCGGCCGCCCGCGAGATCGTCGGGCGTGAGCTTGTCGACGACCGCCAGCGAGAACATCAGACCGGCCGACGGGCCACCGATCCCGCCGAGGCTGATGCGGATGTCGCCGTCGCGCAGCCTGGCGCCCAGGATCACGCCGAGCAGGCCCTGCTCGCGGTCGGGCCGGGCCGCGAGCGGGATCTGGACGTCACGCACCTCGCCCGCCCTGCGGTACTGGACGGCGACCGTGTCGCCGGGGTGCGTCGGCCCCAGCACGTCCGACACCTCCCGCACCGAGTCCATCGGCCGGCCCGCCACGGCGAGCAGCTCGTCGCCGGGCTGCAGGATGCCGGCAGCAGGTGTGTCGGGCACCAGGCTGCTGACGATCACGGTGGCGGGCAGCTGCAGCTCGTCCAGCGCGGCCGCTTCGGCGTTCGCCTCCGACGACGTGAACTGCGCGTTGTTCTGCTGCTGGATCTCGTCCAGCGACATGCTGGACGGGTAGATCGGCTCACGCGGCACGACCTGGCTCTCGGGCGACGCCCACAGGGCGAGCGCCGAGAACATCGTCAGCCGGTCGGTCACCGACACCGTCGTCATGTTGAGGTGCCCCGACGTCGGGTAGACCGGCAACCCGTCGACCTGGACGACCGTGGCGCCGTCGACCGTGCCGAGGGTGTCGTAGGTCGGGCCGGGCCCGAGCGCGACCAGCGGCACCGGCAGCGAAGCGCCGAGCACGCCGAGCGCCAACGCGAGCGTGCTCGCGAAGACGACGGTCCAGGTCCGGCGGTTCACGAACGCACAGCCTAAGCCGCTCGGGCACCGGGTCTTCGACGGTGGTCCATTCACACCGAGCGCGAACAGCTGAGCAGCGCGTACCCGCGTACCGTGGACACCATGAGTGACATCCCGTTCGGCTTCGGACCGGGCGACCGCGACCCCGACGACGAGCGGCGCCGTGACCTGGAGGGCGGCGGCCAGGGGGCCAACGACCCGCTCGGGTTCAGCGGTTTCCCGGGCATGCCCATGGGTGGGATGCCGGGCGGTGCGGGCGGCTTCGACGTCAACCAGCTCGGCCAGATGCTCACCCAGCTCGGCCAGATGCTCAGCCAGGCCCAGTCGAGCGGCGACGGCCCGGTCAACTACGACCTCGCCGCGCAGCTGGCGCGCCAGCGGCTCGCGGCCACCACCTCGTCGCTCACCGGGGCGCAGCGCGCCGCCGTCAGCGACGCGGTGAAGCTGGCCGAGCTCTGGCTCGACGCCGCCACCGACTTCCCGGCAGGCGCCACCGAGACCAAGGCGTGGTCGGCCAGTGAGTGGGTCGACGCCAGCCTCCCCACGTGGAAGCGGCTGTGCGACCCGGTCGCGCAGCGCGTGTCGAGCGCATGGGTCGAGGCCATGCCGGAGGAGGTCCGCTCCGCGGCCGGGCCGATGATCGCGATGCTCGGCCAGATGGGCGGGCTCGCGTTCGGCAGCCAGCTCGGCAACGGGCTCGCGCAGCTCGCGGCCGAGGTCGTCTCGTCCACCGACATCGGGATCCCCGTCGGCCCCGACCGGGTGGCCGCGCTGCTGCCGGAGAACGTCGAGAAGTTCACGAAGGACCTCGATCGCCCGTCCAGCGAGGTCATGATCTTCCTCGCGGCCAGGGAGGCCGCGCACCAGCGGCTGTTCACCCACGTGCCGTGGTTGAAGGAGCGGCTGCTCGGCACGGTCGAGCAGTACGCGCGGGGCATCCGCGTCGACTCCTCCCGGATCGAGGAGCTGGCCCGCGGCATCGACCCGTCCAACCCGGGCGCGATCGAAGAGGCCATGCGGTCGGGCATGTTCGAGCCCGAGACCACGCCGGAGCAGAAGGCGGCGCTCGCCCGGCTCGAGACCCTCCTCGCGCTGGTCGAGGGCTGGGTGGACGCCGTGGTCGCCGAGGCCCTCGGCGAGCGGCTGCCCGGCGCCGACGCGCTGCGGGAGACGCTGCGCCGTCGTCGCGGCGCCGGTGGCCCGGCCGAGCAGGCGTTCGCCACCGTGGTGGGGCTGGAGCTGCGGCCCCGGCGCCTGCGTGCGGCCGCCGAGCTGTGGAAGCTGCTCGGCGAGCAGCGCGGCACCGCGGGTCGCGACGCGCTGTGGGCCCACCCCGACCTCGTCCCGACGGCCGACGACCTGGAGGACCCCGCCGCGTTCGTCGGTCGTGCCGAGTCGGCCGACCCGATCGCCGAGCTGGAGAAGCTCGCGGGCCAGAAGGCACCGGAGGAGGACCGCCCCGGGGGCAAGGCGGAGGACGCCACCGAGGACGACGCGGACGGCGAGTCGGACGGCCCGGAGAAGACCACCTGACGGCGCGATCGCCCAGCCGCGTCTAGCCCGTGGCCGACGTCGGCTCGGGTGATTCGACGTCGTCCGGCTCGTCGCCGTCGATGCCCGCCAGCCCGAGGCCTGCGGCCGCCGACAGCCCCTCCAGGTAGCCCATCGCCCGCTCCGCACGCGGGTAGCGGTGCACCCACGCCCAGAAGCGGGCGTCGTGGCCGGGCTCGAGGAGGTGGGTCAGCTCGTGCACCAGCACGTAGTCGACCACCCAGCCGGGGGCGTCCCGCAGCCGCTCGCTGATCCGGATGGTGCCGTCGGCCGGTGTGCAGGACGCCCAGCGGGTGCGCATCGGCGGCACCCACCGCACGCTGGTGGGCCGGGCGCGGCTCTCCAGGAAGCGCCGCGACAGCTCCAGCGACCGCCGCCGGAGCGCGTCGTCGCCCTTGCGGCCGGGGGACCGCCTGCGCGCCTCGCTCCGCTCGAGCCTGCGCACCATCTCGTCCACCCAGCGCCGCTCCTCGGCGTCGCTCATCCAACCGGGGATGAAGACGACGACGGTGTCACCCTCGCGCCGAGCACTGACCATGCGCCGGCGGCGGTCACTGCGCCGGACCTCCACGACCGCGGGCTGCGCCATCACACCAGCCTAGTGGCACCGCATCCCGATCTCGGTTCACGGGACGACCGCCACGAGCAGTTGTCCACAGCCCTGTGGACAGCTCTGAGCCGGTGTCGACCGGCCCGCGCACCATCGAGGCATGACCGCACCCGTGAACCCGTTGCCCCGAGTGCTCCGGCTGCCGCCGCACCGGTCCGTGCTGAAGCTGGGACCCGGATCCCGGATGCTCGGCCTCGACCCGACCGCAGCGGTGGCCGTCGAGGACCTCCCGCCTGCGCTCGCCGAGATGATCGACGAGCTCGCCGCGCCCGTTCCGACGGACGAGCTCGTCGGCCGGGCGGCCGACCACGGCGTCGATCGCACCGACGCGGAGCTCCTGCTCGCCGAGCTGGTCGCCGCGGGTGCGGTCGTCGATGCCGCGGACGTGCAGCGACGGGAGCGGCGGCGCGCGGCGAGCACGGTGGTGGTGCACGGCTGCGGGCCGCTCGCCGTCGGGGTGGTGCTGGGGCTCGCCACGGCCGGCGTCGGCGCGGTGCACGTCGTCACGTCGGGCAGCGTGCGGGAGGGAGACCTGGGCACCGGGCTCCTCGACGCCGACCGCGGCACGGACCGGGCCTCCGCCACGGCGGCCGCGCTGCGGCGACTGCTCCCCCGGGCCAGGACGGGCCCGCCGCCGCAGCGGACCGTGCCCGACCTCGTCGTGCTCGCCGATGCGGGCACACCCGATCCGGTACAGGTCGCCGAGCTGCACACCACCGGCACCGCGCACATCGCGGTCCGGGTGCGCGACGGTGTCGGCGTCGTCGGCCCGCTGGTGCTCCCGGGGCGCACCACGTGCCTCGGCTGCATGGAGATCGAACGCTGCGCCCGGGAACCCGGGTGGACCGCGGCGGCCGCCCAGCTCGTCGGCGTCCCCGGTCGAGCCACGCAGGCCTGCGTCGCGGCCACGGCGGGCCTCGCCACGGCGCAGATCCTCGTGGCGCTCGACGGTCCGGACGGCGCCGCCGCCCCACCGGCGCTGGAGGCCACCCTCGAGCTCGACCCGACCGCGGGCACCATCGTCCGTCGGACCTGGGCACCCCGCCCCGACTGCCGGTGCGGGTGTGACGCGGTGGGCGGGGACACGACCTGATGACATGCGCCGCGGGTCATGGTCAGGACACAATCGAGGTGTGGACGGATTCCCGAGCCGCAGTACCGGTGCCCAGGCCGAGGTGACGACGTGACCGACATCCCGCGTCGCACGGCTGCCCGCACCGCCAAGCTCGCGAGCCTCCCGCTCGGCGTCGCCGGACGCGCGGCTGCCGGATGGGGCAGGCGGCTGGCGGGCGGCGACGGCGAGCAGATCTCCGCCCAGCTCATGGCCAAGAGCGCAGAGCAGCTGTTCGCCGTGCTCGGCGAGCTCAAGGGCGGCGCGATGAAGTTCGGCCAGGCGCTGAGCGTGTTCGAGGCGGCCATCCCCGACGAGTTCGCGGCCCCGTTCCGCGAGTCGCTCGTGAAGCTGCAGTCCGCCGCACCGCCGATGCCGGCCGCCGACGTGCACCGGATGCTCGCCGAGCAGTTCGGACGCGGCTGGCGGGAACGCTTCCGCGAGTTCGACGAGACTCCCGCCGCGGCGGCGAGCATCGGCCAGGTCCATCGCGCGGTCTGGCGCGACGGGCGCGAGGTCGCGGTCAAGGTCCAGTACCCGGGTGCCGAGGAGGCGCTGCGGTCGGACCTGCGCCAGCTCTCCCGGATGAGCCGCCTCATCCAGCCGCTCGTGCCCGGCCTGGAGATCAAGCCGTTGATCGCCGAGCTGCGCGAGCGCATGGAGGAGGAGCTCGACTACCGCGACGAGGCGGCCAACCAGCGGATCTTCGCCACGGCCTACGACGGGGACGACAAGGTCAAGGTGCCGCGCGTCGTGGCGTCGGCCCCGCGGGCGATGGTCACCGAGTGGGTCACGGGCCGGCGGCTGTCGGACGTCATCCGCAGCGGCACCCAGGCCGACCGCGACCGGGCCGCCGCCCTGCTGGCGGAGTTCCACTACTCGGCGCCGGCGCGGGTCGGGCTGCTGCACGCCGACCCGCATCCGGGCAACTTCCAGATCCTCGACGACGGCCGGCTCATGGTGCTCGACTTCGGCGCGGTCGCCCGGCTCCCCGACGGGCTGCCCCGGCCGCTGTCGATCATGGTGCGGCTCGCGCTCGAGAACAAGCCTGCCGAGCTCCTGCAGCTGCTGCGCGACAACGGCTTCCTGCGGGAAGGCTCACCGCTCGCCGCGGAGGAGGCGATCGAGTACCTGGCGCCGTTCACCGAGCCGCTGCGCACCGACTCGTTCCGCTTCAACCGGCGCTGGTTGCAGCGGCAGGCCGAGCGGGTGGGCGACCTGCGGCGCCCCGAGTTCCGCACGGGCCGCGAGCTCAACCTGCCGCCGCAGTACCTGCTGGTCCACCGCGTCACGATGGGCACGCTCGGGGTGCTCTGCCAGCTCGACGCCGAGGTGCCGCTGCGCGGCATCGTCCAGCACTGGCAGCCGTGGATCTTCGACGCCGAGGACGAGACGGCGGGCCGCCACGCCTGACTGCGACCCTCAGCCGAAACGCGAGTCTGGCGCATCAGAACGCGGGACTCACCCTGATCGAATGCGAGACTCGCGCGCTCGGATGAGGTCGCGAGTCCCCCGTTCTGGCAGGGCGAGTCCCGCGTCCGGCAGGGCGAGTGCGCGCGGCTGGACAGGGGGATGGCGCCCCGGATCGCGGTGATCCAGGGCGCCATCCGGTGGGCGGCGTCACGGAGAGGACACCGCCGAATCGCGGACCGGCCGCGGGAGGGCCGGTCCGCGTGGTGGTTACGCCACCCTCACCTGTGCGCGGGCGGCGGAGCGGGCGCGCTCGGCCCGCCGGGCGGCGTAACCGGCGAGCGACGCCCACCGGCGTCCGGCCGTGAACTGCCGGACGAGCGCGTGGTGCCGTGCGGCCTCGAGGGCCTCTTGGTGTCGGCATCTGGCCAGTGCTTCGTGGAGCAACATCGCGGTTCCTTCGCGGTCGCGCTCGACAGGTCGCGTGAAGGCGGCGGTCTGCGGCGTCATGAGGTCGGTCATCGGTATCGGTCTCCTGTGGGCGGGTCCTCGAGGGACCTACGGGGCGGGGTTGATCAGGCGGACATGGCCGCGGCGTACGCGCGGTCCCGGGCGAGGTCGGCCTTGCTCGGGCGGCCGCGAGGCCTCTTGCGCGGGATCACCGTTCCGCGCTCGAAGATCTCGCCGCCCCAGACGCCCCACGGCTCGGCGCGCTGCAGCGCGCCTGCGAGGCACTCGGCCTTGATCGGGCAGCCCGTGCAGAGCGCCTTGGCCCGCTCCAGCTCCTTGGGAGCCTCGGCGAACCACAGGTCCGCGTCGCCGGAACGACACGGCAGGTCCAGCCCGGCGCGGGGTGCCGCGTCGAGCAGGGTCCCCAGCCCGGTGGCGGAGTCGCCGCCGAGCTGCTCCGGAGTGATCGTTCCGCCGTCCAACGGAACTGATCGGACTAGCACTTCAACCTCCTGCGGTGAGTGGGTCGTGCAGGACAAACAAAAAGGCCGCGGATCCCTGGTGGGGTCCGCGGCCTCGGTCTTCTGGCCTGGGGCTCTGAAGTCGTCTATAGATGACGACGCTCCTCTGCGGACACACTTGTGCTGTTATCGGTCCCGAAGCCGCCGAGGATGACGCCGGACGGGCGCTGCTGCTTCCACGCGCGCGCGTACGTCGGCACCACGGACTCCACGCGCGGCAGGGCACCGTGGACGGCGGCGACGAGGTTCGTCATCGTGATCACTGGGGCACCCCCTTCGCGGGTGAGGTCGTGGCTGAAGACGGGCTGGTGAGGTCCGTCGAGAGATGACCGTAGCGACCAGCGCTCCGGCCGCACAACTGATTTACGGGAAGTTTCTCCGATCAACTACCCGGACTCCGCGATCAGCCCGAGGACGGCCTCGCCGTACCGGTCGAGCTTGCGCGCCCCGATGCCGGGGATCCGCACGAGGGAGGCACTGTCGGCCGGGCGGTGCTCGGCGATCGCGGTGAGCGTGGCGTCCGTGAAGATCACATAGGCCGGGACCTGCTGTTCCTTGGCCTCGTCCGCCCTCCAGACGCGCAGCCGGTCGAGCAGCTCGACGTCCACATCGGACGGGCAGTCGGCACATCGGCGCAGCTTCATCGAGTCGGCGCCGATCAACGGCGAGCCGCAGACGCGGCACCGCGGCTTGGGTGCGCCGCGGCCCCCACCGCTGTTCGCCACGCGCGAAGCGGGGTGCTCGTCGGGGATGAGCCCGTAGAGGAACCGGCTGCGCCGGCGCCTGCGCGGGCCACCCGGCTGCCGCGAGAGCGCCCACGACAGGGCGAGCCGCCGGCGCGCCCGCGTGAGACCGACGTACAGCAGCCGCCGTTCCTCCTCGATCGCCTCGTCGTCGCCGTCGGCGTGCTGGATCGGCAGCGTGCCCTCGACGAGCCCGACCAGGAAGACGACGTCCCACTCGAGCCCCTTCGCCGCGTGCAGGGACGCGAGCGTGACGCCCTGGACGGTGGGCGGGTGGGCCGCGTCGGCGCGGGTCTCCAGCTCGCTGGCGAACCGGGGCATGTCGGCCTCGGGTTCGACCGCCGCCAGCTCCTCGGCCAGCTCGACGATCGCGAGCAGCGACTCCCACTGCGCCCGCTGCTGCGCACCGGCGGGCGGGTCGGCCGTGAGCCCGACGGGGGCGAGCACGGCGCGCACCGCGTCGACGAGCGGGGCGTCGACGGCACCGGCGACCCGCACGGCCGTCATCGCCCGGCGCACCTCGGGCCGGTTGAAGAACCGCTCGCCGCCGCGCACCTGGTACGGCACCCCGACCTCGGTGAGCGCCTGCTCGTACACCTCCGACTGCGCGTTGATCCGGAACAGCACGGCGATCTCGCTCGCCTGGGTGCCGTCGGCGATCAGCCGGGCGATCCGCTTGGCGACGGCGGCCGCCTCGGCGGGCTCGTCGTCGTGCTCGGCGAAGTCCGGGTCGGGACCGGGCGGCAGCTGGCCGACCAGCCGCAGCCTGCTGCCGGCCACCCGTCCCCGCGCCGAACCGATCAGCGTGTTGGCCGCCGCCACGACCTGCGGGGTGGACCGGTAGTCGCGCTGCAGCCGCACGACGACGGCCTCCGGGAACCGTCGCGGGAAATCGAGCAGGTAGCGCGGGCTCGCGCCCGCGAACGTGTAGATCGTCTGGTTGGCGTCGCCGACCACGGTGAGGTCGTCCCGTTCGCCCAGCCACGCGTCGAGCACGCGTTGCTGCAGCGGCGTGACGTCCTGGTACTCGTCCACCACGAAGCAGCGGTAGCGGTCGCGGAACTCCTCCGCGACGCCGGCGTGGTCCTCCATCGCCGCGGCCGTGTGCAGGAGCAGGTCGTCGAAGTCGAGCACCTCGGCGCGGTTCTTGAGCGCCTCGTACCCGGCGTACACGGCGGCGACCTGCTCGGCCGGGCCGGGCGTCTCCCGGCGGAGCTTCGCGACGGCGGCCGGGTACTCGTCCGGCGTGACGAGCGTGGCCTTGGCCCATTCGATCTCCGAGGCGAAGTCGCGCAGCGCGGCGGCGTCCGTGCCCGCCTTCACCCGGGCCGCCGCCTGCCCGACCAGCCTCAGCTTGCCGTCGAGCAGCTGCCACTGATCGCCGCCGACGACGCGCGGCCAGAAGTACCGCAGCTGGCGCAGCGCGGCGGCGTGGAACGTGCGCGCCTGCACCCCCGACACCCCGAGCGCACGCAGCCGGGTGCGCATCTCCCCCGCCGCCCGCGCCGTGAACGTGACGGCGAGGACCTGGCCCGGCGCGACGTGCCCGGTGCTGACGAGGTGGGCGATGCGCCGCGTGATCGTGCGGGTCTTGCCCGTACCCGCCCCGGCCAGCACGCACACCGGCCCCCGGGGGGCGGTGACCGCTGCGAGCTGCTCGTCGTCCAGTCCGGCTTCGAGGGTGGGCGCACTCACGGGCCCCATCCTCGCAGCAGGGGAAGACAGGACCGGCGGCGGAGGTTGACCGGTGCATGGCTCAGGTGACGATGTACTCGACCACGTGGTGCGGCTACTGCCGTCGGCTCAAGCTGCAGCTCGACCAGGCCGGCATCGCGTACGAGGAGATCGACATCGAGCGTGATCCCGAGGCCGCGGCGTACGTCGAAGGGGTGAACGGCGGCAACCAGACGGTGCCCACGGTCCGCTTCGCCGACGGCACGGCGCTGACGAACCCGCCTTTCGCGGTGGTGGCGGAGAAGGTAGCGGCCCTGGCGGCATAGGACCGCACACACCCAGTCGGGACGGCACACAGCGCCCAACTTCTGTGCCCTATCGGTTCGATGTGTGCGGTCGATCAGGTGGGGCGGAAGTGGGAGCGGATCCGAGCGGCCACCGGGGCGAAGCGGTTCAGGTCCGACCAGATCCAGCGCGCCACACCGAGATCTTCCGCGCGGAGCGCGTCCTCACGCAGCTTCTCGGCGACCAGGACCTCGACCGGGTCCTGGTCCGGCCGCAGGGTACGGCCGTACTTGACGAGGCCGTCGAACTCGCCGACCGTGCGCACACCTGGCCAGCCGAAGTCGACGCGTCCGATGAATTCGCCCGTGTCGCGGGCTCGGACCTCCCACTGCAGTTCGGGCAGCGCGAGGCCGGCGGCGAGCGCCACCCGGCTGCGCGACTCACCGACGCTCTCGCTCAGGCCGTTGGCGAAGGCGACCACCCGCCGGGCGGCAGGGCTCCCCGGCCATCGCGGCGCACGCGCGAGGGCTTCGACGAGGCCGGCGCGCTCGAGTCGGTCCGTGCGCTTGTGGAACATCGCGGCATCGGCCAGCACGACAGCCCGCTCGAACGGCAACGACCGCGCCAGGTCGGCGATGGTCCGGGCGAGCGACGTGACGGGCCGCCCGCCGATCGTGACGATCTCCGCCGGATCGAGCGGCGCTGTGTGAACGTGGACGAGAGCTCCGCAGCGGCCGCCGTTGCGCCGTGACCGCGTGACGTGGACACGGTCCAGCGGGATCCCCCAGATGCGCAGGCCGTGCAGGACGGCGGCGGACACATGGCTGACGACGGCGTCATCAGCCAACTGACCGAGCGCAGCCTCGACCTGCAGCACGTGCTTGGCGAGAACGTCGTCCGGCACGGAGCCCTCGACGTAGACGCCCCGACGTAGCGGGGTGAGCCGGCCAGCCCGCACAAGGCGGCGCACCTCGTCGTCGGTGAAGCCGGCGTCGAGCAGCTGCGACCGCACGCTGAGCTCGGGCAGATCCACCGGACGAGCATCGCGGGGAGAAGTCCGCGCGCGGACCCGAATCGAGAAATCCGAGTACCGCACACATCGGATCGCGACGGCACGGACTGCGGGACGTCTGTGCGGTCCCGAGCCGGTGTGTGCGGTCGATCAGTCGAGGGCCGCCCAGCTCTCCAGCATCGACCTCGCGATGCTCACCTTCCCGGGGAGCAGCAGCGGGCGCTCGGCCTTCGGCCTTGCGCCCCAGTCTCCCTCGTCCAGCGCTGCGCGCAGATCCGCGCGGGTCACCCACATCGCCTCGGCGATCTCGCCGTCGGCCGGGACGATCGGGTCGTCCGGGTCGGCGACGGCGGAGAAGCCGACCATCAGGGAGCGGGGGAACGGCCAGGCCTGGCTGCCCAGGTAGGACACGTCCCTGACGCGGACGCCGACCTCCTCGTGGATCTCCCGGAGCACGCAGGCCTCGAGGGACTCGCCCGCCTCGACGAAGCCGGCGAGCACCGAGTAGCGGCCCTCCGGCCAGACGGGCTGACGCGCGAGGAGAACCTGATCGGCGCCGTCGTGCACCAGGCAGATCGCGGCCGGGTCGGTGCGCGGGTACTCCTCGTGCCCGTTGGCCTCGCACACCCGGTGCCAGCCTGCGGCCCGCGGGTGCATCGGCGAGCCGTCCCGCGCGCAGAACCGGGCGGCCGCGTGCCAGTTCAGCACGGCCACGGCCCCGGTGAGCAGGCCGGCGCCGAGCGCGTCGAGGGCGGCGCCGACGGTGCGCAGGTCGGCCCAGTCGGTGGGGTCCTCCCCGGCGACGAGGTCCACCTCGCCGCGCACCGCCCAGTAGGCCGTGCCGTCGTGCTCGCCGAGCAGCACGGCGTCCTCGGGCGGCTCCTCCCCGCTGGTCGGCCGGGTGACCAGCCGGGCCCCGGAGCCGGAGATCATGTCCCAGCGGTCCCGCGGCCTGCGGACGTCCCCCCAGTCGACGGGCGTGCGACCGCCTTCGTCGAGCACGACGAGCCGGGCCTTCGGCCAGCCCGCGAGCTGGCGCTCGCGGTCGCTGCGGATCGGTTCGTCCCGCATCACCAGTGAGCGGGACAGGACGGGCGGGGTGTGCAGCCGGAAGGTCACGGGCCGGTGACCCCGCCCAGCGCGCGGACCCGGGCGCCGATCAGGTCCGCGTCACCCACGACGACCCCGGTGAACGCCGTGGGCGCGAAGAACTCCAGCGCCGCCTCCGCCACCTGCTCGACCGTGACCGACTCGAGGCGGGCGGGGTGCGCGCGCAGCCAGTCGATCCCGAGCCCGTCGGCGGCCAGGGCGGACAGCGTGGACGCGAGCCCGCCCTGGTTGTCCAGCGAGATCAGCAGCGACCCGACGGCGTAGGCGCGGGCCGCGTCGACCTCGGCCGCGGTGGGCGGCACCGCGGTGAGCCTGCCGAGCTCGTATCGGGTCTCGAGCAGCGCGGCGGCGGTGACGTCGCTCGCCACGTCGGTCTCGACGCCGAGGACGGCGCCGCCGGGGACGAACTCGATCCCGGAGTGGGCGCCGTAGGTGTAGCCCTTGTCCTCGCGCACGTTCTCCATCCACCGGGAGGAGAAGTAGCCGCCGAACACCAGGTTGGCCAGCTGCAGCGCCGCGTAGCGCGGGTCGTCGCGGCGCAGGGCGGGCGCCGAGAGCCGCAGCTGCGACTGCACCGACCCGGCCCGGTGCACCAGCAGCAGGTCCGACGGCGTGATCGCGGGCGGCGGGGACAGCTCCCGGGCAGGCGCGTTCGCCGTCCAACCGGCCACGGCCTTCTCGACCTGCGCGAGCGCGGTGGCGGGTTCGATGTCACCGACGAGCACCATGATCGATCCGCCGGGCACGAGCGCGGCGGCGTGCAGGGCCCGCACCTGCTCGGCGCTGACGGCCGCCACCTCCTCCCCGGTGGGCATCTCCCGGGTGATCGGGTGGTCGCCGAAGCGCTTGCGCTGCAACGCCTCCCGGGCGATCGTGCGCGGCTGGGCGCGGGCCACGCTGATCCGCTCGACGAGCCGGTCGCGCTCGCGGGCCACCTCGCCGTCGGGGTGGGTGGCGGCGGTGAGCACGTCGGCGAGCACGCCGAGCAGGTCGGGCAGGCCGTCGGCCAGGCCGGAGCCACCGATCTGCAACCGCTCCGGGTCGACGTTCACCCCGAGGTCGGCACCGACCGCGGCCAGCTCGTCGTCGATGCCGACGCGGTCGCGGGTGGCCGTGCCGGTGAGCAGCGTTGACGACAGCAGCTCCGCGACGGCGGGGTGCTCCGGCTCGTCACCGGCGAACGGCACGCGCAGCCGCAGCTCCACCATCGGCACGCCGGGCCGGTGGGCGGCGAGCACGCGCAGCCCGTTGGGGAGGACACGCTCCTCGACGTCGGGCAGCGGCACCTCGCGGGTGTCCCCGAGCGGCGGCAGCGGGCGCGGCCCCAGCTCGGTGCGGCCGATCTCCTCGGCACTGCGGTGGCCGGTCACGGTCATTCGCCCTCCTTCGGCTCCACCAGCAGCACACCGCGCCCGCCGGAGCGCAGCGCGGCCGCGGCGGCACGCACCTGCTCGGGGGTGACGGCGGCGAGCCGGTCGGGCAGCTCCGCGCTGATCTCGGCCCGGCCGTAGAGCAGCTCGCGGGCGCCGAGACCGAGCATCCGGTACATCACGCGGTCGTTCTCCTGGTGCAGCCCGGCCGACCAGCGGGCCACCTGGCGGGCCAGCTCGTCCTCGCTCGGGCCTTCCGCGGCGAGCTTGTCCAGCTCCTCGTCGACGGCGGCGAGCACGCGGTCCGGGTCGACCGCGGCCGGGTGCACGGCCGTGATCGTGAACGTGTCGGGGTCGCGCGCGTCGAGCGGGCCCATCAGCCCGGCGCCCGCGGAGATGTCGGTGACGAGCCCGTCGGTGTGCACGAGCCGCCGCTGCAGCCGGGCCGCCTCGCCGTCGCCGAGCACCGACCCGAGCAGCGCGTGGCCGAGGTAGCCGTCGATGTCGGCGCCGGGGTCGGGCAGCCGGTACCCGAGCGCGATCGCGGGCAGCGGCGCGTGCGCGTCGATGACCGACTGGCGCCGCTCGCCGGTGGGGAGCGGCTCCCCGAACGCCGGGCGCTGCGGCGCGGGACGGGCCGGGATGTCGCCGAAGTGCTTCTCGACCAGCCGCAGCGTCTCCTCGACGTCGAGGTAGCCCGCCACCGTGACCTGCGCGTTCGCCGGCGAGTAGTAGGTGTCGAAGAACGCCGCGGCGTCGTCGAGCGATGCCTGCTCCAGCTCGGAGAAGTCGCCGTAGCCGTTGTGCGCGTTGGGGAAGGTGTCGTAGAGCACCGGCGGCAGCAGGATCCACGGGAACCCGCCGTAGGGCCGGTTGAGGACGTTGAGCCGGATCTCCTCCTTGACCACGTCCACCTGGTTGCGCAGGTTCTCCTCGGTGAGCTTCGGCGCGCGCAGCCGGTCGGCCTCGAGGAACAGCGCGCGCTCCAGCGCCGCAGCGGGGAGCACCTGGAAGTAGTCGGTGTAGTCCTGGTGGGTCGAGCCGTTGAACACCCCGCCGGACCCCTGGACGTGGCGGAAGTGCGCCAGCTTCTCCAGGCTCTCGCTGCCCTGGAACATCAGGTGCTCGAACAGGTGCGCGAACCCCGTCCGCCCCTCGGGCTCGGAACGGAATCCCACGTCGACGTGTACCGCGACGCCGACGACGGGGGTGACGGGGTCCGGGACGACGAGGACCCGCAGCCCGTTGGGCAACGTCGTCCGATGCAGTTCTGGCGCAGGCACGCCGCCGAATGTATCCCGTTGCGGGGACTCGCCGCCTACCCCGTCAGCGCGTGGATCAGGCCGGTCCCGGGCCGGCAGCTGACGTACTCGACGAGCGCCTCGCGCTCCACCACCCCCGATACCCCGTGGTGGAGGGCAACCGGGCGGCCGGGCCCGACGTCGACAGGTACCGCATGGCGGTCCCGAAGATCGCGACGTGCGTCGGGTGGGACCCCGCCCAGCGCTCCAGGTCGGCGAGGAGCGCCGACCCCACGTCACACGTCCGCGGGGATGCGGGTCGGCGCGCTCGGCAGCTCCCCCTCGATCTCGACACCCGGCGCGGTGAACGGCACGACCCGGTCGCCCGGGGTCTTGTTGAGCAGCAGCCGGGTGACGTCGGGCCGCGCGTAGTGGCCGGCCGGGTCGGCGGCGGCCTTGGCGAGTGAGATCGTGCCGAGGTCGAGGTCGGCGTACACGATCCCCTCGGCGTCCGGCGCGAGCGGCTCGTGCAGGAGGCTCCCGTCCGGACCGAAGATGCGGGCGTACCCGCCGCCGGGCTGCAGCAGGGCGCGCTTGGTGTCGTCGGTGCAGAGCAGCTCCACCATCTCCGGCGAGACCGTGGCGCACGGTGCCACGACGAAGCAGCCGCCCTCGACCGCGTAGATGCGGCTCGCCGAGGTGTTCACCTCGGGGCCGAGTGCGTACGCGGCGCCCGCGTAGAGCGAGAAGCTCGGCCACGCCGCGACGTGCACCTGCTCGTCCTGCGCGTACATCGCGTACTTCGACAGCGGCTGGAGGTGCTCCCAGCAGCACAGCCCGCCGATCCGGCCGAGCGGCGTCTCGTACACCGACAGGTCGCTGCCGTCGCCCTCGCCGAACACGGTGCGCTCGACGTGGGTGGGCTTCAGCTTGCGGCGCTGCGCGACCGTCTCGCCGTCCGGTCCGATGATCCACTGCGCGATGTAGAGGCTGCCGGCCTGCCGCTCGGAGAGCCCCATGACGACGGTGATCCCGTGGCGGCGAGCTGCGGCGGCGAGCCGCTCGGCCTCGGGCGAGCCGTAGACCAGCGAGTTGTCGTGGTAACGCGGGAAGAACTGCAGGCCCCACGCCGGCGCGTCCAGCCACACGAACCACGGGTAGCCCGGCAGGAACGTCTCCGGGAAGCCGATGAGCTGCGCGCCGTTCGCGGCCGCCTCGGCGATGAGGGTGATCGACTTCTCGACGCCGGCATCGAGGTCGAGGAACTCGGGTGCGGCCTGCACGGCCGCGGCGCGGAACCGGGGGTGGGTCATACCCGGGAAGCGTGGCGCGTGGTCGGCACGCACGCTGGTCCCTGCGTGTCGGATGTGTTGACTCGTCGACGCACCGTCGGCCGGTCGACCGCTCAGCGGTCGTCGCGACGCTCGGCCGCGATGCGCCGCAGTTCATCGCGGACCCGCTCGATGTTCCACCTGGCGTGGCCACCGGCCGATTCGAGGTCCGGGGTCAGGATGCCGTCCTGCCTGTACTTCTGGATCGTGCGCGGCGCCAGGCCCAGGGCGCGCGCCAGCTCCGCCGTGGTGACGAGGCGCGGTTCTGACACCCCTCGACCGTAGGCGCAGGTCAGTGCGGCTACTGCTGCTTGTGCGGCCTCTGCTGAGATTGCGTTCTATGCGGGTTATGCGGCATCGTGGCCACATGGCGTTCTGGATGACGGAGGTCCCCGGAGGTGGGTTCGCGATGGGCGAGGCGGCGGACGAGGCCGAGGCGCGGTTGATGATCGCGCGGGAGCAGGGCCGGGCGTCGGTGACGTTCAGCGAGCGCTCCGGCCGGTACCGGTGGACGGTGGTGCTGGACGGGGGAAAGACCTCGCACGGCTGGGCGGAGACCGAGGCGGAGGGGTGGTGGTTCGTCAAGGAGGCGGTGAACCGGCCGTACCGGGGCACGCACCACCGCAAGCCCCGCGGGCTCTGGACGTTGCCGCCCACATAGGGCGGCGTCTTGCCGGGCCGTCCGGGCGTCCCTACCGTCAACCCATGGCGCGCCTGCTCACCACCGACGCGGTGGAGGCGCGCGAGCGGCTCGCGTACTGGAACGAGGCCGTGTCCGACACCTACGTCCGGCTCGACACGACCACGCCGGGCAGCGACGTCGTCGGGGAGATCCGGGCCGACTCCCTCGCCACGCTGGAGCTCTCCCGCGTCACCGCCACGGCGCAGCACGTGCGGCGCACGCCGTCGCTCATCGCGGTGGCGGCCGAGGACTACTTCCTGGTGAGCATCCAGACGCGGGGTGCGGGCGCGGTGGTGCAGGACGGGCGCGCGGCGGTGCTCGCGCCCGGCGACTTCGCGCTCTACGACTCCACCCGGCCCTACGAGCTGCACTTCGACGACGCGTTCCAGCAGTACGTGCTCATGCTCCCGGGCCCGACGCTGCGCTCGCAGCTGCGGAGGGCACCCGACCTCACGGCGCGCGGCGTCCACGGCTCCCGCGGGGCGGGCCACCTGATGATCAGGATGATCCGGACGCTCGCCACCGACATCGGGGTCCTCGAGCCGGCCGCCGCCGCGGCCGTGGCCCAGAGCGTGGAGCACATCGTCGTGGCCGGGCTCAGCTCGCTGGCCCCCGGCACGCCCGTCCCCGAGCCCGAGCTGGCCGCCCGCCGCGAACAGATCAAGGCGTGCGCCCGCGCCCGGCTGCGCGACCCCGGCCTCACCGTGGCCGCGATCGCAGCCGCCCTGCACACCTCGGTGAGCACGCTCCACCGCGCCTTCGCCGGGGAGCCGTGCTCGATCGCCGAGTGGATCTGGGCACAGCGCCTCGACGCCGTGCGCGCCGACCTCTGCGACCCCGCCCTGCGTCGCCGCACGATCAGCGACCTGGCCTTCTCGTGGGGCTTCGTCGACGCGTCGCACTTCAGCCGGGCGTTCAAAGCCCGGTTCGGGTGCACGGCGCGCGAGGTCCGGCTCGGTCAGGCAGGCGGCAGCACCACGAACTGCCGCAGCGACAGGTCGACGTAGGTCACGGGGCCGCGCGGCCCGGGGGTGTGGTCGACGTTGATGCCGGTCTCGGGCAGGCCGAGCAGCTTGTAGCCGTCGAGCAGTCGGGTGGTGGTGTTCCAGAACACGCCGGTGCCCGGGTAGGCGTCGATGAACGACTCGGCGGCCGTCCGGTCGGTGGCGCAGACCGTGGCGGCGAGGCCGGACGTCTCGCGCGCGGCGGTGGCGGCGGCGTCCAGGGGTCCGTCCACCGGCGCGACGGTGACGTGCGCCTCGGCGCCGGAGTCGAGGGCCCACTCGTGGCCGAGCGGGTGGCCGTGCGGCGGCAGGCTCGGCGTGATCTCCCGGGCGCGCAGCGCCTCCTCGGCCACCGGCCACAGCCGGCCGTACGCGGGGCGGTCGATCAGCAGCAGGTTGAGGCGGTTGCAGACGCCCAGCCGGTCGGTGCTCTCGGTGACCAGGCGCGTGACGTCGGCCGGGTCGGCGCTCGCGTCCAGGTAGAGCACGCCGCCGCCGTCGGCGTGGGCGAGGATCCGGGTGCCCGCCGTTGCGCCGAGCGCCGACAGCTTGCGGGTGACCTCGCCGCTGCCGCGCACCACGACGAGCGGGACGAGGTCGGGCAGCCCGACCAGGGCCTCGGCCCCCGCGTGCCCCGGCGTGGGCACCAGCTGCACGGCGGCGGCCGGCACGCCGTTGCGCTCCAGCGCGGGCGCGATCACGAGCTCGACGAGCGCGCGGGCCGAGCTCAGCGCGGCCGACCCGGTGCGCAGCACTGCCGCGCTACGGGCCTTCAGCACCTGCGAGGCGACGTCCATCGTGACGTTCGGGCGGGCCTCGAACACGGCGCCGATCACACCGACCGGCACCCGCCGCTCGTAGACGCGCTCCCCGCCCGGGAGCGTGCGGATCTCCCGCTGGGCGGGCGGCTCGGGGGTGTCGGCGAGCACCTCGAGCTGGGTGGCCATGTCCGCGAGCCGCTCCGGCGTGAGCCGCAGCCGGTCGAGGAGGCCGGGTGCCATCCCACTGCGCTCGGCCGCCTCCACGTCCGCCGCGTTGGCGGCGAGCAGCTCGGCCTGCTTCTCCCGCAGCAGGTCCGCCGCGGTGCGCAGGGCGGCATCGACTCTCGAGCCGCCAGCCGCCCGCACCCCCGGCGCGGCGGCCGCGGCGCGCTGGGCGGCCTCCCGCACGGCGGTGGCCTCGGGGCTCTCGGTGGCGAACGCGGTGCTGGTGCTCACGGGGAAAGGTTGCCACGCGGCCCACCGCCTCTGCCCGCAGGTTCAGGACTTCGCGAGGGCGGCGCCTTCGGCCAGGGCGCGCAGCTTGGCCCACGCGATGCGCGGGTCGACGCCGTCCTCGCTCACGGCGAGGGTGGCCATCCCGCAGTCGGTGGAGGCGAGCACGCGGTCGGGCCCGACGATCCGCGCGTAGCGCTCGATCCGCTGGGCCACGAGCTCGGGGTGCTCCACGTAGTTGGTGGTGCTGTCGATCACACCGGGCATGAGGACGAGGTCGTCGGGCAGGTCGGCGTCGGCCAACACCGCCCACTCGTGCCCGTGCCGCGGGTTCGCGCCCTCGAAGGACAGCGTGCCGGCGCGCGCGGTGAGCAGGACGTCGAGGATGTCGCGCAGCGGCACGTCCCGGTGGTGCGGGCCCTCGTAGTTGCCCCAGCAGACGTGCAGGCGCACGCGCTCGCGCGGGACGTCGCGCAGGGCCGTGTTCAGCGCGGCGACGTTCTGCTCCATCCGCTCGCGGTGGGCGCGCAGGCCGTCCTCCCCGTCCGGGAAGCCCGCGCGGCCCGCGGCGAGGTCGGGGCAGTCGACCTGCAGCAGGAGGCCTGCGCCGACGATCGCGTCGTACTCGGTCTTCATCGCCTCGGCGAGCGCCGCGAGGTAGGCGGTGCGGTCGCCGTGGTGCTCGTCGTCGACGAACAGCGCGATCACGCCGGGCGACGCCGCGGTGAGGAAGGCCTCCCGCGTGCCGGCGGCGGAGCGCAGCGCGGCGATGTCGGCCTCGACGGCCGCGGTGTCCGGGTAGGTGACCGGGCCCCGGCAGACGGGGATGACGAAGTCGCGGGACGCGGCCCGGCGGGCGAGCCGCTCGGCGTACTCGGGGAAGCCGTCAAGTGCGGGGTTGGGCCGGGGCCCGCCCTCGACCGCCTCCAGGCCGGTGATGCGCGACCGCACGTAGGTGACGTAGCTGATCTTGCCGAGCTCGCCGTCGTTGACGACGTCGATCCCGGTCTCCACCTGCCGGCGGACGCACTCGGCGACCGCGGCGCGCACCGCCGCCGGGTCGAGATCGGGGCCGCCGCGCTCGCGCTCCGCGATCGCCGCGAGGAGGTCGGCGGGGCGTGGCAAGCTCCCCGTGTGCGTCGTCCTGACCGGCATGTGCGGACCCTCCCCGCCCGAACGCAGTTGACCTGCACCCGTGTTCAGGTTGCACGATCGTCGCCGTGACCGCAGCCCAACCCCCCACCGCCGTCCGCGACGAGCTGTTCGGACCGAGCCGGCGCGCCACGACGATCGGCATCGTCCTCCTGATCAGCCTCATCGCGTTCGAGGCGATGGGGGTGAACACGGCGATGCCGGCGCTCGTCGCGGACCTCGGCGGCGTCGCGCTCTACGCATGGCCCTTCGTCACGTTCATGGCGGCGTCGGTGTTCGCCACGGTGCTCGGGGGTCGCTGGTGCGACCGGAACGGGCCGCGGGTGCCGCTCGTCGTGTCCCCGCTGCTCTTCGGCGCCGGCCTGCTGGTGGCCGGCACGGCCACCACGATGGCCCAGCTCCTCGTGGGCCGGGTGCTGCAGGGCGCCGGTGCCGGGATGACCAGCGTGTCGGTCTTCGTGCTGATCGCCGCGGTGTACCCGGAGCGGGCCCGGCCCGCCGTGTTCGGCCTCATCTCGTCGGCGTGGGTGCTCCCGGCGCTGCTGGGCCCGCCCGTGTCCGGGGTCGTGACGCAGACGCTGTCCTGGCACTGGGTGTTCCTCGGGCTGGTCCCGCTCGTGCTGGTCGCCACCGCACTCGTCGTCCCCGCGGTGCGCACGCTGACGCGGCCGGAGCGGGCGGCCGGCGCCACCCGCCGGGGGGTGCTGCCGGCGGCGTTCGGGGCCTCCGCCGGGGTCGCCGCGCTGAGCTGGGCCTCGCAGCACACCTCGGTGCTCGCCGCCGTCGTCGCCGCGGCGTCCGTCGCCGTGCTCGTCCCGGCGCTCGTGCGGCTCTTCCCGCGCGGGGTGTTCCGGCTGGGGCGCGGGATCCCCACGATCGTCGCCTCGCGCGGGCTGCTCGCCGGCGTGTTCTTCACGATCAACTCGTACCTGCCGCTCATGCTCGAGGCGACGCACGGCTGGTCGCTCGCCGCGGCGGGGATCCCGCTGATCGTCGGCGCGCTCGCCTGGTCGGGCGCGTCGGCGTGGCAGGGCAGGCACCCGGACCTGCCGCGCCAGCGGCTGCTGCGGGTCGGGTTCTGCGCGGTCACCATCGGCGCCGCGGGCATGCTCCTGGTCGCCCCGGCATGGGGCGTCCCGTGGCTCGCCCTGCCGTTCTGGGCGATCGCCGGCGTGGGGATGGGGCTCGGGTTCTCGTCGGTGTCGTTCCTGCTGCTGCAGCAGTCCGAGCCGCACGAGACCGGCTTCCACACCTCGGCCGCCCAGATCGCCGACCAGCTCGGCACCGCCACCCTGATCGGCGCGGGCGGGGCGGTGCTCGCGCTGTTCGGCACGCCGGCGGCGGCGCTGCCGGTGCTGATCGTTGTGCTCGTGGCACTGGGGTCGATCGGGGTGCTCGGGTCTCCGCGCGCCGCGACTCAGGCCGGTTCGGCGAAGACCACGACGTTGTCGGCGTAGTGCCGGGTGCTGCGGTCGAACGCCCCGCCGCACGTGATCAGCACCAGGCGGGGCGGCCCGCCCGCGGCGAACACCTCGGGTGGCAGCTCCGCCTTGGTGTACTGGCGGCGGGCGGTCACCCGGTAGCCCACCGAGCGGCCGTCGGCGCCCAGCAGGACGACCTCCTCGCCCTCGGTGACGTGCCGCAGGACGGCCAGCGCGCCCAGCCCGCCCGTGCGCGAGTCGACGTGCCCGGCGAGAACCGTCGTCCCTCCCGCGCCGCCCGCCAGAGCACTCGGCGACCACCAGCCCACCGTGGACGGCGGCTCCGGCACCACGAGTGCGCCCTCCGGTCCCGTCGTCACCGCGACGACGGGGGCACGCAGGCCCCGGGCGGGCAGAGCGAGCTCCACGGGCGGCGTTCCCGCCCGGATCGGCTCGGGCGCGGGGGCCTCGCCGGCGAGCAGCCGCGCGAGCTCCCCGTCGACGACCGGTCCGCCCGGGTGCAGGTCGAGCGGGTCGGGCCCGGGGCGCGCCTGCGGCTCCGGGGCGCCGAGCGGCGTGGCGACGGCGCCCGGCCCGGGCGCGAGCATCGTCAGGCCGCCCAGCAGGAGGACCGAGCCCGCGGCCACGAGCGCGCGGGGGACGCGCCCGCCGTGCCCGGGCACGGCGGCACCGTCCCCGGGCTCGGCCGGGTGCCGTCCGGGTGCGACGGCGCCCCGGCCGGCCGGCGGGTCGAACTCGAGGGTGCCCTGGCCCGCCTCGACCGTCAGGCCGCCCGGCGCCGCCACCACAGCGCGCCGGCGAGCAGCAGGGCACCGAGCCCGACCAGGACGATCGCCGCCGGGGTCACGTCGCCCGCGGCCTGCCCGCCGCTCCCGGCGTCGACGGCCTTGGGCGTGGTGGCGCCGGACGGGGCGGCGGCCTCCTGGAGCCCTTCGGTGAGGGAGTCGAGGCGGTCGAGCGCGTCCTGCGCCGCGGCCTTGGCCTCGTCGGAGGCGTTCTCGTCGGCGAGGACGGCGTTCGCGGCGTCCCGCGCCTGCTGCTGGAGCTGGCCCGCGGCGCGCAGCCACGCCTGGTCGAACTGCTCGCCGTTGCGGGCGCGCAGGTCGGCGAGGGTGGCCTGCTGGTCCGCGGTCGGCTCGCTGTCGAGCGTGCCGCCCGCGCCCTGCTTCAGCTGGTCGAGAAGCGCCTGCCCGTCGGTGGAGTACTGGGCACCGAGGTCGCGGACGTTCTGGGCAGCGCCCTGCGCCTGGCCGAGGCCACCGAGCGCGGTGATCGCCGATGCGGCCGACCCGGCCGCCCCCAGCGCACCGCCGGCGCCCATCCCGAGGGCGGCGTTCGGCCCGCCCGGCGCTCCGGGCTGGTCCGACGCGGTGGGAGCCGGTTGGTCCTGATCGGTCGAAGCGCAGGCGGTGACCGCGCCGAACACGATGCCGATGATGGCGACCACGGCGACCGCGTTCGCAACGGCCTGCCGGAGGGAACGGGTGCGCACGGCTCCTCCTTCGTCGGTGGACGCGAGCACACTTGCGCCGTTCCTGGCGGCCCGCAGGCGGAACCGGCGAAGTCCGCCCCAACGTGTGTCCCTCGAGCGGGTCCCGCGGTGAGGAGCGCGCCGAAGTGCTTCGACCTACTGCGCGACGCCCAGGCGGCCACCTGGACGCCGCTCGCTGCGGCCGGGGCCCTTCAGCACACTCCCAAGTGCACGACCTTCACGGCCGTCATCTCGTCCAGCAGCTCGGGGCCGAACCCGAACCCGGTGCCGCTGATGCCACGCGGCTCGGACGCCCCGCCGGGGGCGCCACCGAACACGTCGTTGACCTTCACGGTGCCGACCGGGAGCTCCCGCCACGCGCGCTGCGCGTGCTCCATGTCGGCGGTGAGCACGGTCGCGGCGAGGCCGTAGCGGCCGTCGCCCCCCTCCCGCAGCGCGGTGCCGAAGTCGGGCACGACACGCACGGGTGCCACCGGGCCGAACGTCTCCTCGCTCATGACAGCCATGTCCGGGACGCACCCGATCAGCACGGTCGGCGGGTAGAAGGCACCGGGGCCGTCCGGGATCGCGCCGCCGGTCAGGGCGCGGGCGCCGCCGTCGAGCGCGCCCGCAACGTGCCCGTGCACGTGCCGCCGGTGCGCCCGGTCGACCAGTGGGCCGATCCGGTCCGCCCACCGCCCCGCCTCCTGCACGAGCGCATCCAGGAACGCGTCGGCCACGCACGCGTGCACGTAGATCCGCTCGACGGACACGCAGATCTGGCCCGCGTTCGCGAACGACCCGAGCGCCGCCTGGGCGGCGGCCCACCCCGGGTCCACGTCGGCGTCGACGACCAGCGGGTCGTTGCCGCCGTTCTCCAGCAGGGCGCGGGCACCGGTGCGGGCACACGCCTCGGCGATGGCGCGTCCGGTCGCGGAGCTGCCGACGTGCGCGACGACGTCGACCGGCGCCCCGGCGAGCCCGGCCCCCACCGCGCCGTCGCCGTCGACGATCTCGAGGACGCCCGGCGGCAGGTGCGCGGCGACGAGCTCGGCGAACCGGCGTCCCGTCTGCGGGCAGCGCTCGCTGGGCTTGTGCACCACCGTGTTCCCCGTCGCGAGCGCGGCGCCGATCAGCCCGGCCGCAACGGCCACGGGGTCGTTCCACGGCGTCAGCACGGCCACGACGCCGCGCGGCTCGGGGATCATCAGGTCGGTGGCCGCCCAGGCGCCGTGCAGGCTGCGGCCGCGGTGCACTGGGCCGAGCTCGGCGTACTGCACGAGCGTGCCGACGCCCGCGTCCACACCGCCGCGGGCGTCGTCGACCGGCTTGCCGGTCTCCCGCGAGTTGAGGGCGGCGAGCTCGTCGGCGGCCTCCCGGACGGCGGCCGCGGCGGCGTGCAGGGCCGCGCCGCGCTCGGCCGCCGGAGTGCGGGCCCAGCCGGACGCGGCCCGCCGGGCGGAGGCGACGGCCTCGTCGCACCGCTCGGGCGAGGCGATCGGGACGCGCCCGACGACCTCGTCGGTGCGCGGATCCAGGACGGTCAGCTCATGGTTCTCCAGGACGGTCACCGAGGAGCAGTACCCCGCGTCCAACTGGATCACGCCCTGCTCTCCCGTTGCAGCGCCCTCAGGCGCGGTGCGGCAGCTTCTTCGGCGTCGACGGCGGCGGTACCACGGGGCCTGCGTCGCCGTCCGGGGCCGTGTCGAGGTCGACGATGACGGGGGCGTGGTCGCTCGGGCCGCTGCCCTTGCGTGCCTTGCGGTCCACCCACGCGGCCTGCACGCGCCCCGCCGGGTCGGCACCGGCGAGGACGAGGTCGATCCGCATGCCCAGGTCCTGGTGGAAGCGCCCGGCCCGGTAGTCCCAGTAGGTGAAGATCCGGTCGGACGGCCAGCGGTCGCGCACCACGTCGTGCAGGCCGAGGCCCTTGATCTCGGCGAGCGCCTTGCGTTCGGCCGGCGTGACGTGGGTCGAGTTCACGAAGAGCGCCGGGTCCCACAGGTCGTCGTCGGTGGGCGCGATGTTCATGTCGCCCGCCACCACCGCCGTACTCGCGTCCGTCACCGACTCCCGCAGCGCGGCGAGCCACTCCAGCTTGTAGAGGTAGTGGGGGTCCTCGGGAGAGCGTCCGTTCGGCACGTAGGCGGAGGTGACGCGCAGCCCACCGCACGTCGCCGTGACCGCGCGCGCCTCGGCCGGGGAGTCGGGCGACGGGAACCGCGGCTCGCCGGGTAGGCCACGCACGACGTCGTCGAGCCCGACGCGCGACAGCAGCGCCACCCCGTTCCAGCGGCCCTCGCCGAAGTGGGCCACGGCGTAGCCGCGCTCCGCCAGTGGCGCGTCGAGTGCCTCCGCGAACGCCTCGTCGGACAGCTTGGTCTCCTGCAGGCACACGACGTCCGGCGCGCGCTCGTCCAACCAGGGCAGCAGCCGGGGCAGGCGGATGAGGGCCGAGTTCACGTTCCACGTAGCCAGACGCACCCGGAGCACGCTACCGTTGCCGAGAGTTTGTACGATGGCCGAACAAAGGGGTTTCTCCCATGCCTCAGCCCACCCGCGAGGACCGTTTCAGCTTCGGGCTCTGGACGGTCGGCTGGCCCGCCGTCGACCCGTTCGGCACGGCCACCCGCCCGGCCCTCGACCCCGTCGAGTCGGTGCACCGGCTCTCCGAGCTCGGTGCGTGGGGCGTCACGTTCCACGACGACGACCTGATCCCGTTCGGCACCGACGCCGCCGAGCGCGACCGGCTCATCGCCCGGTTCAAGGGCGCGCTGGACGAGACCGGGATGGTCGTCCCGATGATGACCACCAACCTGTTCACCCACCCCGTGTTCAAGGACGGCGGGTTCACCAGCAACGACCGCGGCGTGCGCCGGTTCGCGCTGCGCAAGGTCATCCGCAACCTCGACCTGGCCGCCGAGCTCGGCGCCACCACCTACGTGTTCTGGGGTGGGCGCGAGGGCGCCGAGGTCGACTCCGGCAAGGACGTCGCGGCCGCGCTCGACCGCTACCGCGAGGGCATCGACCTGCTCGCCGCGTACGTCAAGGAGCAGGGCTACGGCATCCGCTTCGCGATCGAGCCGAAGCCGAACGAGCCCCGCGGGGACATCCTGCTGCCCACCGCGGGCCACGCACTCGCGTTCATCGCCGAGCTCGAGCACGGCGACATCGTGGGCATCAACCCGGAGGTCGGCCACGAGCAGATGGCCGGGCTCAACTACACCGCGGGCATCGCGCAGGCGCTGTGGGCCGGGAAGCTGTTCCACATCGACCTGAACGGCCAGCGCGGCATCAAGTACGACCAGGATCTGATCTTCGGGCACGGCGACCTGCTCAACGCGTTCTCCACGGTCGACCTGCTGGAGAACGGCGCCCCCGGCAGCGGGCTGCGCTACGACGGCCCGCGGCACTTCGACTACAAGCCGCTGCGCACCGAGGACATCGACGGCGTGTGGGCGTCGGCGGCGGCCAACATGAAGAGCTACCTCATCCTCAAGGAGCGCGCGGCGGCGTTCCGCGCCGACCCCGAGGTGGCCGAGGCGATGGCCGTCTCCGGGGTGGCCGAGCTGGCGAAGCCGACGCTGAACCCGGGCGAGACCGTCGCCGACCTCAAGGCCGACCGCTCCGCGTTCGAGGACTTCGACCCGGTGAAGGCCGGCGAGCGCGGCTACGGCTTCGTGCGCCTGGCGCAGCTGGCCCTGGAACACGTCACAGGCGCGCGATGAGGTTGGTGGCGGGGGTCGACTCGTCGACCCAGTCGTGCACGGTCGTGATCCGGGACGCGGCCACCGGCGCCCTCGTGCGCTCGGGGCACGCCGCCCACCCGGACGGCACCGAGGTGGCCCCGGCCGCCTGGTGGGAGGCGCTGCAGGCCGCGATCGCCGACGCCGGCGGGCTGGACGGCGTCGAGGCGATGGCGGTGGCGGGCCAGCAGCACGGGATGGTCTGCCTCGACGAGGCCGGCGAGGTGGTGCGGCCCGCGCTGCTGTGGAACGACACGCGCTCGGCCCGGGCGGCGGACGCGCTCGTCGCCGAGCTGGGCGCGAAGGAGTGGGCCGAGGCGACCGGCAGCGTGCCGGTCGCGTCGTTCACCGCCACGAAGCTGCGCTGGCTCGCCGAGCACGAGCCCGAGCACGCCGCCGCCACCGCGGCTGTCTGCCTGCCGCACGACTGGCTCACCTGGAAGCTGCGGGGCACCGGCTCGCTGGACGACCTCGTCACCGACCGGTCGGACGCCAGCGGCACCGGCTACTGGTCCGGCGTCACCGGGGAGTACCGGCTCGACCTCCTCGAACGCGCGCTCGGGCGCTCGGACGTGCGGCTGCCCCGGGTGCTCGGGCCGTCGGACGCCGCCGGGCGAACACCGGACGGCGTGCTGCTCGGCCCCGGCGCCGGCGACAACGCGGGGGCCGCGCTCGGGCTCGGCGCCGCCGCCGGCGACGTCGTGGTCTCGGTGGGGACGTCCGGGGTGGTCTCCGCGGTCAGCCCCACCCCCACGGCGGACGAGACCGGCATCATCGCCGGCTTCGCGTCGGCGTCCGGGGAGCACCTCCCGCTGGTGTGCACGCTGAACGCGGCGCGGGTGCTCGACGCGGCGGGGAGGATGGTCGGCGCCGACCACGACGGGCTCTCCCGGCTGGCGCTCTCGGCCCCGGCGGGCGCGGACGGGCTGGTGCTCGTGCCGTACCTGGAGGGCGAGCGCACGCCGAACCGGCCGGACGCCACCGGCGCCCTGCACGGGCTCACCCTGGCGAGCTCCACGCCGGCACACCTGGCACGCGCGGCGGTCGAGGGGCTGCTCTGCGGGCTCGCCGACGCGCTGGACGCGCTGGTCGCCGCGGACGTGCCGGTGGAGCGGGCGTTCCTGATCGGCGGCGGTGCGCGGTCGGAGGCGCTGGCCCGGATCGCCCCGGCGGTGCTCGGGCGGCCGGTGCTGCGGCCGACCCCCGGCGAGTACGTGGCCGACGGCGCGGCCCGCCAGGCGGCGTGGGTGCTCGCCGGCGGCGCCACACCCCCGGTGTGGGATGCGGCCGACACGGAGACGTTCGAGGCCACCCCGACCCCGGGGGTCCGCGAGAGGTACGCCCAGGTCCGCGACCTCACGGCCCACCGCGTCGGATGACTTCACACGTCCCGGCCGGGCGTCACACAGGCCCGGCCCCGTGTGAAGTCCACCGGCGGGGTGTGAGGTCGGGGCCGGTGTGAGCGCTCCCGCGGGGCAGCACACCGTGCGGCGGCACAACCTCGCGCTCGTGCTGGGGGTGGTCGCCGGGCCGGAACCGCTGTCGCGGGCCGGGGTCGCGGCGCGTACGGGACTCACCCGCGGCACCGTGTCCTCGCTGGTGGAGGAGTTGATCGCGGCCGGGCTCGTCACAGAGCTCGCCGCCGCGCGCGGCGGTCCGGGACGGCCCGCCAGCCCGCTGCGACTGGACCCGCGCGGGCCGGCCGGGCTCGGCCTGGAGGTCGGCGTCGACGCGGTCGGCGCGTGCGTCGTCGACCTCGGCGGCGAGGTGCGCGTGCAGCGCACGGTGCCGTCGGACCACCGCGATGACGTCCCGGATGCCGGGCTCGCCCGGCTCGCCGCGCTCGCCGCCGACGTCGTGGCCGAGGCCGGGCTCCCGATCGCGGGGGCGACCGTGGCCCTCCCCGGCGTCGTCGGGCCGGACGGGGTACTGGAGCGCGCGCCGCACCTCCCGCGCTGGGTCGACGTGGCCGTCGGCGCCGCGGTGAGCGCCCGGCTGAACGGCCTCCCGGTGCGCGCGGGCAACGAGGCCGACCTCGCCGCGCTGGCGGAGCGGTGGGCCGGGGGGCCGACGGATGCGGTCGTCGTCTCCGGCGGGATCGGCGTGGGCGCCGGGATCCTGCTGGACGGTGCCCTCTTCGCCGGGGCGGGCGGGCGGGCCGGCGAGATCGGGCACGTCGTCGTCGAGCCGGAGGGGCGGGCGTGCCACTGCGGGGGCCGCGGGTGCCTCGAGACCGTCGCCGGGCTGGAGGCGCTCGCCGCGGGCCACCCGGACGCGGTGGGCGCGGCCGGCCGCGCGCTCGGCGTCGCGCTCACCGGCGCGGTGCACCTGCTCGACGTCCCGGCCGTGGTGCTGGGCGGCGGCTACCCCCGCTGCGGTCCCGCGCTGCTGGACGCGGTGCGCGCCGAGCTCGCGGCCAGGGTCTTCTCGCGGGCCGGCGTGGAGGTGCGGTTCTCCACGCTCGGCCCGGAAGCGGCGCTGCGCGGCGCCGCGACCGCCGTGGTGCAGGGGGTGCTCGCAGATCCCAGTGCGTTGATCGCGCGCCCGTGATCCTCAGGAGGCCTTGGGCAACACCCTGATCCCGTCGGCGCGGATCGTGCCGCCGTCGGCGGTGCCGGTGAGGACCACGACGTCGCCGACGGCGGGCTTCTGGGACAGCGCCGCGGTGTTCACGGTGACGGTGAGGCCCTCCACCGAGGTCACGATGGCGGTGTCCCCGCCGAGCGCGGTGACCGTGCCGGCGACGCTCGCCTGCGGCACCCAGATCGACTCCGCGGTCGCGGCGTCGCCGGTGCCCGCGACCTCGACCACCACGCGCTCGCCGACCTGCAGGTCGCCCAGCCCGCTGTTCCCGGAGCCGCGCACCCTGGTGTCCCCGTCGGTGCGGATGGTGCGCTGGCCCGCCCCGTCGACGGTCACGACGATCGAGCCGTTCGCCACCGACGCGACGGTGCCGGTGACCACCGGCTCGTTCCCGGAGCCGAAGCCGCGGGGGCCGCCCTGGCCCTCGAAACGGTCGTCGTCGTCACCCCAGTGGCCGCCCATGGGACCGCCGTGCCTGCCCTCGGCCCACGGCGGGCCCGACCAGCCCGCCCGGTCGACGCCGGGACCGAACCGGCCGCGGTCGTGGTCCGGCAGCAGCAGTGCTGCCGTGACGCCGCCGATCACGACCAGCGCCGCGACCGCCGCGGTGATCACGGCACCCCGGCTGCGCAGCCGGGACCGCCACGAGCGGCGCGGCGGGATCTCACTCGTGGGTGGTTCGGTGGTGCTCATCTGCATGCTCCCCTCGGGACCGGTTCGAACTCCCCACCGACGCTGCCGCCCGTTCCTGAAGGCGGCCTGAAGCCGGCCCACACCTTCAGCCGATCTTCAGGCCGGCCGCGCAGGGCGCCGGGAGAATGGGTGGCGTGACCGCGCGCGTGCTGGTGGTGGAGGACGCCGAGGCGATCCGCGCCGCCGTGGTCGCCGCCCTCGGCGAGGCCGGGTTCGGCGCCACCGGGCGCCCGGACGGGCGGGGCCTCGAGGACGACCTGGCGACGTTCCGGCCGGACCTCGTGGTGCTCGACGTCATGCTGCCCGGCCGCGACGGCTTCGCCCTGCTCGACGTCGTGCGCAGGCACAGCGATGCCGGCGTGGTGATGCTGACCGCGCGCGACGCCGTGGACGACCGGTTGCGCGGCCTGCACGGCGGCGCCGACGACTACGTGGTGAAGCCGTTCGCGCTGGCCGAGCTGGTCGCGCGGGTCACGGCGGTGCTGCGCCGGATGGGACGCACCCCGGCCACCGTGGAGGTGGGCGACCTCGTGATCGACGCCGGGGCGGGCACCGTGCTGCGCCGCGGGGTGCCGGTGGAGCTCACCGCCACCGAGCTGCGGCTCCTGGACTACCTCGCCGCCCAGCGCGGCCGGGTGGTCAGCAAGGGGCAGATCCTCACGCGCGTGTGGGGCTACACCGACTACGACCCCAACCTCGTCGAGGTGCACGTCTCCGCCCTGCGCCGCAAGCTCGGCGAGCCGCGGCTGGTGCACACGGTCCGGGGGCTCGGCTACGTCCTGCGCGCCGACGGCGAGGCGGAGGCGTGACCCCGCTCCGCACCGTGTCGCTGCGGCGCCGGGTCACGGTGCTCAGCCTCACCGTGCTCGCCGCCGTGCTGCTGGTGGTCGGCGTCCTGACCGACGTCTTCTTCAGCGCCCAGATCCGTTCCGAGCTGCGCCAGCAGCTCGACGTGCGTGCGACGCTCGCCGGCCAGCTCGTCGCGCAGGGCGTTCCGGCCGACGAAGTGGCGCGGCGGGTCGAGGCGCCGGGGATCCGCGCCGAGGTCCGCGCCCCCGACGGCCGCGTGTACGCGGGGGATCCCGACGACGACGAGCGGTGGGGTTCGCCCTGGCGCGGCAGACCGCCGGGCGCCGGACACCACGGCATGTGGGACGACGACGATGACGCCGCCCCGGCCAACCCGCAGGTCCTCGAGCAGCCGCTGGCCGACGGCTCGCGGCTCACGCTCGTGGCGAGCGGCGGGCCGGTGGGCGGCGCTCAGCAGGCGCTGCGCCGCATCCTGATCGTGCTGAGCCTCGCCGCGCTGGCCGTGGCCGGCATCGTCATGCTGCTCACCACGCGCGTCGCGCTGGCGCCGCTCGACGCGATGACGGCGGTGGCGCGCTCGATCACCCGCGGCGACCGCGGACGGCGGCTCGCGCCCGCGCGCACCGACACCGAGCTGGGCCGCACCGCCGCGGCGTTCGACGACATGCTCGACGAGCTGGAGGGCGCCGAGGCGACGGCGCGGGCGTCCGAGGCCAGGACGCGCCGGTTCGTCGCCGACGCCGCGCACGAGCTGCGCACCCCGATCGCCGGCGTGCAGGCCGTCGCGGAGGCGGCGCTCGCGCCGGGCATGCCGGCGGAGGAACGCGAGCGGCTGCACCTGCTGCTGCTGCGGGAGAGCCGCCGTGCGGGCCGGCTCGTCGACGACCTGCTGGTGCTCGCCCGCCTCGACGCGGGCCTCGAGCTGCGCCACGAGCCGGTCGACCTGCTGGAGCTCGCCCGCAGCGAGGCCGAGCGGGCCCAGCTCGTGGCACCCGGCCAGCAGGTCGAGGTGCGCGGCGAGCCCGTCCGGGTGCGCGGTGACTCGTCCCGGCTCGCGCAGGTGCTGGGCAACCTGCTCGACAACGCCCGCCGCCACGCGGGCCCGGGCGCCGTCACCGTCACCGTCTCCGCCGGTGATCCGGCCACCGTCCTCGTCGCCGACGACGGGCCCGGCGTCCCGCCCGCCGACCGCGAGCGGATCTTCGACCGGCTGGTCCGGCTGGACGAGGCCCGCGGCGAGGACGGCGGCGCCGGGCTCGGGCTGGCGATCGCCCGGGGCATCGCGCGCGCCCACGGCGGCGACCTGCGCTGCGTCGACCCGCCGTCCGGCCGCGGCGCGGCCTTCGAGCTCAGTCTTCGTCGGGCAGCGTGACCTTGCGGATGTAGAGCAGCCGGTCGCCGCGTTCCAGTGCGTCGACGGCGGAGGCGTCCACTCGGTACAGGTCGTCCCCCCGGACGACGCCGAGCACGATGTCGGCGAGGTGCCGGGGCGAGCCGCCCACCTCGGACTCCTCCACGGGCCGCTCGCTGATCGCGAAGCCCGCCTCCGGCGTGAGCAGGTCCTCCACCACCTCGACGACGCTCGGCGTCGTGGTGGCCATGCCGAGCAGCCGGCCCGCCGTCTCCGCGGAGACGATCACCGAGTTGGCCCCGGACTGGCGCAGCAGGTGCACGTTCTCCGACTCGCGCACCGCTGCCACGATCCGCACGTCGGGGGCGAGCTCGCGGGCGGTGAGCGTGACCAGCACGGCGCTGTCGTCCCGGTTCGTGGCGATGATGATCGCGGCGGCCTGCTGCAGTCCCGCGATCCGCAGCACGCTGGACCGCGTGGCGTTGCCGGTGACCGTCACCAGCCCGAGCGCGGACGCCGCGTCCAGCTGGGCGCGGTCGGTGTCGACCACGACGATGTCGGAGGGCTGGGCACCGTCGCCGAGCAGCGTCTCGACGGCGGCACGACCCTTCGTGCCGTAGCCGACGACGACGGTGTGGTTGCGCACGCGGGACCTCCAACGCTCGATGCGAACGGCCTGCCGGGAACGCTCGGTGAGCAGTTCCACCGTGGTGCCGACCAGCACGATGAGGAACAGCAGCCGCAGCGGCGTGATGACCACGGTGGTCAGGAGCCGCGCCTGGGGCGTGACGGGCACGATGTCGCCGTAGCCGGTGGTGGAGAGCGACACCGTGGCGTAGTAGAACGCGTCCCCGAGCGAGATCGGCGTGGTGCTGTTGTTGTCGATGTACCCGTCGCCGCCGAAGTAGACGACGAGCGCGGCGGCCACCAGCGCACCGAGCGCGATCATCAGGCGGCGCAGCAGCGCCACCACGGGGCTCGCACCCGTCGCGGGCATGCGGATGAGCCCGACCAGCGACGGGTCCGCGAGCGGCCGGCGGTGGTCCCTCCGTCGCAGATCCGTCAGCACGCGCGGAGAGTAACCGTCGGGCCCAGGCCCCGCGCGGCGACCGCCCGGTTCCGGTGAAGATCGTCAGTTTTCCTCGACGATCCCCGCCTCTGCCGCGCCCGCCGTCAGGTCGTCGAGGCCGAACGCGGCCACCGCGTCGAGCGCCCCGCTGCCGTGCACGCCGTGCTCCGCAGCACGCCGCGCGCCCCACGCGAGCAGGTCGGCGGTGATCGCGTACGGCTCGGGAGCGGTGAGCCGGGTGCGGGCGAGCAGGGTGCCGGTGACGTCGAACACCTCGGCGATGAAGTGCGACCGCGCCCCGGCGAGAGCGTGGGCCGCCGGGTCGCTCGGGACCCGGCGGGTGAGCACGTCGGCCACGGTCGCCGTGGCGCGGGGCGGCACGCGGGACAGCAGCGGCGCGATCCGAGCGCCGGCGTGCACGGCCGCGGACGCCCGGCCGAACCAGCCGAGGTAGACGTCCACCGTGCGCAGCCCCGGCGCGATCCGCGGCAGCGCGAACTGCTCGCTCGCCCCGATCGTGACGCCCGGCCGCGGGCGGCCTGCCACGTCGAACGTGCGCATCCGCGCCCCGGCCGGCTCGGTGCGCAACGCACCGTCGCGCCACGCGTAGAGCGGCTGGGTGGCGATGCCCGCCAGCGAGCGCAGCGTGCCTCGGGAGAACGGCTGCCCCTTGCCGAGCCCCGTCATGAAGTAGCCGATGTCCACCCGGTCGGCGCCCTCCCCCGCCGCACGCAGGGCGAGCGCACCGGCGAGCACCCCGGGCACGTAGTCGTTGCCGAACGCGGTGAGCAGGGCCGCGCCGGACCGCTCGGCCACCGGACCCCATCGCTCGTGCACCGAGCGGATGAACGGTGGCTCACCGGTCGAGTCGAGGTAGACCGCGCCCGCGTCGGCCGCCGCCGCGACCGCGGGCGCACCGAGCTCGGTGAACGGCCCGACGGTGGTGACCAGCACGTCCCCCCGGCCGACGAGTGCCGCGACCGACGCCCGGTCCGTGACCTGCGCGACCGCGGTCTCCAGCCCGCCCAGCCGCTGCGCGAGCGCCGCGAGCCGGCCGGGGTCGCGCCCCGCGAGCACCGGCCGCACTCCCCTGCTGACCAAGGCCTCGGCGGTGCGGGCGCCGGTGTACCCGGTGGCCCCGAACACGACGACCCGCGCGCTCATGGCGATCACGGTAGCGCCGCCGTCCCGCAGCAAGGTGGCTTTGCTCCGGTTGAACCGGAGCAAAGCCACCTTGCTGCACCTCCGGTCCGCCGCGCGCGCGTACGCTCCCCGCCGTGCCCCGCTACGCCGTGCTCCTGCGCGGGATCAACCTCGGCCGGGCGAAGCGCGTGGCCATGGCCGACCTGCGGGCCCTGCTGGAGGACGCGGGCTACCCCGCGGCGCGCACCCACCTGAACAGCGGCAACGTCGTGCTGACCGGCGAGAACGCCGACCCCGTCGAACACGCAGGGCGGATCGAGGACGCCATCCACGCACGGCTCGGCACCCAGGTGCGCTGCGCCGTCCTCACCGCCGACGAGCTGCGGGCGGTGGTCGAGGGCAACCCCTTCGCGGGCGTCGCCGACAACGGCTCGCGGATGATGGCCCACGTCTACCTGCGGCCGATCGACCCGGCGCTGGTCGCGGGGCATCCGCCGGTGCCGCAGGACCCGGAGCGGGCCCGCGTGGGTGACCGGGCCGTCTACCAGTGGTGCCCCGACGGTCTCATGGCGGCGCCGGACATCGGCCCGTACATCAGGATCCACCTGCACACCGATGTCACCACGCGCAACTGGAACACGATCACCAAGCTCGCGGAGCTGATCTGAGCTCGTATCGAGAAAGCGTCTCTCGCGCCCGCACGCGTGGAGCGAACGGCCCTCTCGGACGCCAATGTCCCGAGCCGGAAGTCCCACTAGCGCCGAGCCCGCTCGGCGGGACCGCCTCCTCGCGGCGCCGCGCACCCGTAGGGGCTGCAGAGGGCTCGGAGGTCACGGGTCCGCGCCGGCGATCGCGCAGCGACGCCCGCGAAGGACCCCACGGTCTTGCCCATGGGAATCGACCGGCTAGGTGCGAGCGAAGGTGCTCGGACCCTTGCCCCGCTCGCCGGGATCCCGGTTCCGCAGGTCCCTGATCCGCCGGCGGGCGTCGTGCAGCTCGGCGCGGGTGCGGCGGAGCTCGACGTCGCGCTCGCGCAGCGCGTCGTCGGATGCCTGCCGGCGGGCGTCGCTCGCCCGCAGCTCGTCCTCGAGCCCGCAGATGGCGCGGGCGGAGGCGAGCGAGTGGCCGGCGTCGAGCAGCTCGCGCAGCCGCGCCGCGAGATCGAGCTGGCGGCGGGAGTAGCGGCGGTGCCCGCCGCCGGTGCGGTACGGCTGCAGCACACCCGCGTTGTCGAGGCTGCGTAGGAAGGCGGGCTGGACGCCGAGCAGCTCCGCGGCCTGCCCCATGGCGACCGTGGGGAAGTCCTCGTCGTCCAGCCTGCCCAGGTTGTTCGTCACCGATCTCTTCCGTTCGTCGTCCTGGCGGATCCGGTCATCTGCCTCCTGCTGTCGTGCTGCGTGCGAGCGGAGTCCTCGGCCTTCCGGTGCCTCGAGGGGCGGACCGGTCGGCCGGTATCGGTCGGGCCCGATCAGCGGGGGCTCATCGCGCGCCGCTGGAAGCCGTCTCGCGGGCGGTCAGCTCCCGCATGTCCCCGTCGGCCACCGAGGGCATCGACGGCCCACCGGCGCCGGTGAAGGCGGTGAACCCGAAGTGGACCTCGCCTGCCGCCGCCGTGCGCTCCGGGTGCGGGGCCGCGTTCACCCGCGAGACGTCGGCGCGCAGGATGCCCGCGGCGTCGACGGCGTCGAGCTGGGCGAGCAGCCGGGCCAGCGTGGCCGATGCCTCGCGGGGGCACCGGCCGGTCTGGGCGAGGGTCCGGTGCAGCGGCCCGGTGCGCCAGCCGCTCGGGTCCCCGCTGCCGACGGGCACGGCGACGGCGACGTCGAGCAGCCACCGCGAGGGCTTGCCGGCGATCTCGGGCGTCTGGTGCACGGTGATCTCGGTGACCTGGTCGGCGCGGACCAGACTGCCGTCGAGCAGCTGCAACCACACGTTCGCAAGGCTCAAGTCGATCTCCTCGAAGCTGAAGCCTTCAGGGGGAATATCTCTATTCTGCGATGCAGATTAGTGGACCGCAAGGTGCAGGATCACTGTTTCGTTCCAGATCAACCGGCCAGCGGAACGGAGGCCAGGAGCGCGCGCAGGCCGCCGGCGTCGAGCAGGTCGGCAGGGCGGAGCGTGACGTCCTGGCGCACGTAGTGGAACGCCGCGCGCACCCGTTCGGGCTCGCAGCCGGCGAGCGCGGCCCAGGCGAGCCGGTAGGCCGCCAGCTGCACGGCGAGCGCGGGGACACGCTCGTCCTCGGGGAGCGCACCGGTCTTCCAGTCGACCACCGTCCAGCCCCCGTCGGGGTCGGCGAAGACGGAGTCCATCCGCCCGCGAACACCCACCCCCGCGATGACCGTCTCGAACGGCACCTCGGCCTCCACCGGACGCCGGTCGGCCCACTCGCTCGCGAGGAACGCCTCTTGCAGCTCCTCGAGCGCGTCGTCGGAGGCGGCGCCCTCGTCGGCCGCGCCCGGCAGCTCGTCCAGGTCGAGCAGCTGCGCGGCGCCGAATCGCTGCTCCAGCCAGGCGTGGAAGGCGGTGCCGCGGCGGGCGTGCGGGTTGGGCGGCAGCGGCAGCGGGCGGCGCAGTCCGGTGGCGAGGGCGGCGGGGTCGGCCGCCAGCTCGACGAGCTGGCTCACCGACAGCTGCACCGGCAGCGCAACCGCGGGCCGGGCGCGGGCCGCGGCCCGCTCGGCGAGCAGCACGTCCACGTCGGCGGCCCACCCCTCCGGGTCGCCCGACCCGGGGCCGTCCGGTTCCGGGTCGTCGGGCTCGCCCGCCGGTTCGGGCGCCAGCAGCTCCATCTGGCCGCCCGGTTCCGCGGCCGCCTCGGCCTGCGCCGCGCGCCGCTCGGAGAGGTCTCGCAACGCCGTCCGCACGAGCTGGGCACCGGCGTGCACGTCCGTCGACCGCGCGCCGAGCGGGTCGACGGGCCACAGCGCGCTGGGCTGCTCGAGCGTCGCCGGGTTCACGTCGTCGGGCCCGGGCTCCTCCGCCCACCGCTCGGCGCCGTGCACGGCCGCGATCTCGACCAGGAACTCCGATGGCTGCTTCGGCCGCTCCCCCGCCGGCCCCCACCGGTGCCCGGACACGAGCAGGACGTGCTCGGCACGGGTGAGCGCGACGTAGAACAGCCGGCGCTCCTCGGCGAGCCGCCGCTCGTCGAGCGCATCGGAGTGGGCCTTGATCGCGTCCTCGAGCTGCTTGCGGTCGGGTGAGCCCGACGGCAGGTCCAGGGCGGGCAGGTCGTCGGCGTCCCCGCGCAGCGCCACCGGCAGCTCGACCGGGTTGGTGAGCCAGGTGCCACTGAGCTTGCGGCCCGGGAAGACGTGCGTCACCAGGTGCGGGATGGCCACGACCTCCCATTCGAGGCCCTTCGCGGCGTGCACGGTGAGCACCTGAACGCGGTCGGGCGCCACCTCGACCTCGCCGGGCGTGAGCCCGTCCTCCGCGCGCTCGGCCGTTTCGAGGAAGTCCAGCAGCGCCGGGAGCGTGGCCACCTCGGCGCCCGCCGCGAAGTCGGCCACCACGTCCGCGAACGCGTCCAGGTGCGCCCTCCCGACGGGGCCGGGACGCGCGACGCTCTCCGTGTCGAGCAGCAGCACGCGCTCGGCGTCGGCCACCAGGTCGGTGAGCGGGGCCGACGCCCGGGAACGCAGCCAGCCCAGCTCCCTCGCCAGCCGCGTGATCCGCGCGTAGCCCTGCGGCGAGTAGCGCTCGGGCTCGCCGGGGTCGTCGAGGGCGTCGACGAGGCCCGCCTGCTCGGCCTGCTCGCCGGGCAGCGCGCCGTGGGCCAGCTCGGCAGGCGAGAGCGGCCCCGTCCGCGGCGGGAGCGCCGGCACGATCTCGCGGGCCCGCTGCCACAGCGCGGCGAGGTCGGCGACACCGAGCCGCCACCGCGCGCCGGTGAGCAACCGGACGGCGGCCGGGCCCGCCAGTGGGTCGGCCACCAGCCGCAGCGCGCTGACGAGGTCGCGCACCTCGGGGGTGTCGAGCAGCCCGCCGAGGCCGACGACCTCGACGGGTAGGCCGCGCTCGCGCAGCGCGGTGGCGATCGGGTCCATGTCGGCGCGGCGGCGCACCAGCACGGCCGACGTGGGCGGCTCGTCCGCGCTGATGCGCTCTACGCTGTCGCTGCACGCGGCGGCGTTCCACCGCTCCGCGATCGCGTCGGCCATCCACGCGATCTCGGCGGCCACGTCCGGCAGCAGCGCGACCCGCACGTCCCCGGCGCGGGTCCCGGGCCCGGCCGTCAGCTCGCCGACCCCCACCGCGCCCGGCGCGCTGCGCAAGGGAGCCGACGCCGCGTTGGCGAGCGCCAGCACCTCCGGCGGGTTGCGGAAGCTCGTGAGCAGGCCGTACTCGGGTGCCGGGCCGCCGTCCGGGGCGGGGAAGTCGGTGCGGAAGCGGGCCAGGTTCCCCGCGCTGGCGCCACGCCAGCCGTAGATCGACTGGTTCGGGTCGCCCACGGCTGTGACGGTGGGGTCATCGGGACGGACCGGTTCCCCGGGCGGCGTGCCGAAGAGCGACCGCAGCAGCACCCGCTGCGCGTGCCCGGTGTCCTGGTACTCGTCGAGCAGCACCGCCCGGTACGTGGCGCGCTCGGTGGCGCCGACCTCCGGGTGCTCGGCGGCCACCCGCGCCGCGATCGTCAGCTGGTCGCCGAAGTCGACGGCCCGCTCCGCCCGCTTGCGCGCCGCGAACGCCTCGACGAGCGGCAGGAACGCCTGCCGCTGGCGCTGGGCGTCCATCCACCGCTTGTAGGTCTGCGACGGCTCCGCGCGCTGCCGCTTGCCGGGCGGCGCCGCGGCGAGCACGGCGACCAGCGCGTCGGCGTGCCGGCGCACCGCTTCGGGGTCGACGAGGTGCTCGCCGAGCTCGCCGGCCAGCGCGAGCAGCCGCTCGGTGACGGTGGCCGGCACGAGGTCGACGTCGAGGTCCGCGGCCCACGTCGTGATGACGCGGTGGGCGAGCTGC
The DNA here is from genome assembly GCF_039543345.1 of Pseudonocardia adelaidensis. NCBI lineage: Bacteria > Bacillati > Actinomycetota > Actinomycetes > Pseudonocardiales > Pseudonocardiaceae > Pseudonocardia > Pseudonocardia adelaidensis. Next base: position 69,705 of record NZ_BAABJO010000043.1, read on the forward strand.
CACGACGCGGTCTGCCCCAGCAGCCGGGCGGCGGGCTCTGCCGGCAGCCGCAGCGCGTGCTCGCCGACCAGGCGGCCCGCGTAGGCGTGGTAGGTGGCGATCGTCGGCTCGCCGGCGAGCACGTCGACGCGGCGGCGACCGCTCGGGTCCAGCTCGTCGAGGAGCCGGGTGCCGGCCAGGCGGCGCAGCCGCGCCCGGACCCGGTTGCCGAGCTGCTGGGCGGCCTTGCGCGTGAACGTCAGGCCCAGCACCTGCTCGGGCAGCACCTGGCCGGTGGCGACGAGCCACACCACGCGCGCGGCCATCGTCTCGGTCTTGCCCGCCCCCGCCCCCGCGACGACGAGCGCGGGCCCCGGCGGCGCGGCGATCACCGCGGCCTGCTCGTCGGTGGGCGCCGGCAGGCCGAGCGCGGTGGCCAGCGCCGCGGGGGTGAGCTCCACCCCGGAGTTCCTACCCGAGGTCAGCCCCGGACGTCCCGCGGGGCGGCGAAGATCTTCACCCAGTCGACCTCCAGGCTGACCTCCGCCGGCGTGGTCGCGTCCGGCGCCGGGATCCACTCCCGGTAGGGCCCCATGTCGAGCTGCATCGTCATGTGCATCGGCACCTTCGGGATCACGTTCTTGTCGAAGGTCTCGAACTGCTTGACCCCGTCGACGAACCACGTGATCCGGTTGGGCAGCCACTCCATGGCGAACGTGTGCCACTGGCTGAAATCGCCGGTGATCTTCGTGCCGGCCTGCTTGTTCTGCGCCGAGAAGTGGATGACGAAGTGGGCTTCCCCGCGGTCCTCCCGCGGCACCTCCATCATGTCCAGCTCGCCGTCGTCCTTGTTCTCGGTCTGCGGCCAGAGCAGCATCGCCGCCCCGCGGCCGCGCCCCTTCTCGGTGCGGGCCCGGAACTCCCAGCGCCCGTACAGCTGGTCGCGCTCGTACCCCATCCCGCCGGACACGTTGCCGCGCGCGGTGATCCGCAGCAGGCCGTTCTCGACGGTGATCGCCGAAGGGCGGCGGAACCCGTTGCCGAAACCGCCGACGCTGTTGTAGCGGCTCCAGGCCTTGGGATCGAGGGTGGACCCGTCGAAGTCGTAGCTGTTGACCGGCCGCCAGTCGACGCCCGAGGCGTCCCGGCCCGTGCTCGACGAGCCGCCACCGGGGGGCGGGTCGGGCACCGCGGTGGGCGGGGGCGCCGGTTCGGGCAGCGCGTGCAGCAGATCCGGCTCGGCGGAACCGGTCACGCCGGCGCAGCCTGCGGCCAGCAACATCGCGGCGCAGACCAGCAACGATCGCAGCCGCCCCGCAACCCGGGACATGCTCGCCTCCTCGACCTGTACACCGGTGGGGGAGCCGTTCGGGGAGCGCCGGCGTACGGAGATGACGTTACCGCGTGGGGGTAACCGGACAGAACGCCCTCCCCGGGACACGCTCGCCCGTTCCGGCTATCCCGTGTGCACTCTGGGTTGCGCTGTGCGGCGTACGGCTCTATGCGTCGGGGACCGGTCGGCCCGATGCGCTCAGCGGGCAGCTGGTGCGCACCGGGCAGCGGTCGCAGTCGGGGCCGACCCGGGCGACGAAGTGGGCGTCGGAGGTGTCCTCGGCGCACTGCCGCACGACATTCTCCCAACCGGCCAGCTCCTCGTCGTCGAGCGGGGGCTGTGCCGGTTCCTTGGCCTGGCCGCTCGCCTTCTGGTCGGCCACGTAGACCAGCCGGGCACCGCCGGGCTTCGCTCCCGGCTCGAGCAGCGTGCCGAAGGCCCCCAGCGCCGCCGCGAGCTGGTAGACGGCCAGCTGCGGGTGCTCGGCCGCCGCCCGGGCGCTGATCGCCGTCTTGCCCGTCTTCACGTCGATCACGACCGGCCTGCCCTCGGCGTCGACCTCCAGCCGGTCGACGCGGCCGCGGACCCGCAACCACGGCCCGCCGGAGCGCCCGGCGCGCTCGCCCAGCTCGCCCGGCTCGTCGCCCGCCAGGTCGAGCTGCACGGGCTGCTCGACGGCCACGAGCCGCAGCCCCTCGGCCCGGCTGGTGCGCACCCACTCGTCGAACGCGGCCAGCATGCCCCGCACCCGTTCGAGCTCCCGGCGGCCGAACCACGGCGCGCCCGCGTCGAGCCGCGCCCACGCCGAGCGCAGCGCCCCCTCCAGCTCCTCCCGGTCGGCCCCGGCGGCGCCGGCCTGCACCAGCGCGTGCACCAGCGACCCGGTGACCGCCGCCAGCGCGCCCACCTCGGACCCGCCGTGGCGCTCCAGCACCCAGCGCAGCGGGCACCGGACGATCTTCTCCACGTCCGACGGCGAGACGGGGACGACCTCGCCCGGCGCACGCAGCGGGGCGTCGGTGGAGACGGGTGCGAGCCCGTACCAGTCGTCGGGGTGGGCACCGGGCACGCCCGCCTCCGCCAACCGCGCAAGCTGTGCCGCGGCGCGGCGCCTGCGCTGCTCACCCGCGGCGTCGTCGGCGGGCGCGCACACCACCCGGCGCAGCTCCCCGACCAGCTCGGCGAGCACGAGCGAGCGACCGGGCCGGTGGACCGGGCGGTCGGCGCTGGTGGCCGGCACCGGGTCGAGCTCGTCGAGGAACCGCGACGGCTGCTCGTCCTCGCCCTGCACCGCGCTCACGAGCAGGGTGTGGCGCGCCCGCGAGCACGCCACGTAGAACAGGCGCCGCTCCTCGGCGAGCAGCGGCGCCACCCGCGACACGGTGGCCCCGGCCGGTTCGGCCACCCCGGCCACCAGGTCGACCAGCCGCTCGTTGCCCAGGAGGCTGCCCCTCAGCCGCAGGTCCGGCCAGCTGCCCTCCTGCACCGCGGGCACGGCGACGACGTCCCACTCGCGTCCCCGCGCCGCGTGCGCCGTGAGCAGCGAGACGGCATCGCCCTGCGGGGCGCGCGGCGCGAGGGAGTCGCCCGGCAGCTGCTGGTCGGCGAGGTACTCGACGAAGCTCGCGACGGCCGCCCCCGGCAAGCGGTCGGCATAGCGGGCGGCCGCGTCGAAGAGCGCGAGCACGGCGTCGAGGTCCCGGTCGGCGGCGGCGCCCACCGGACCGCCGCGGCCGCTCGCGTCGCGCCACCGCGGGCCCAGCCCGCTGGCCTGCCAGACCCGCCAGAGGACCTCTTCCGCGCTCTCGCCGTCGCGGGCGGCGTCGCCGGCGATCGCGAGCAGCGTGCCCACCCGCCGCAGCGGCGCCGTCTCGTGCGGGGGGAGCGCGACGAGCGGGTCGGGCCTGCCGAGCGCCGCCGCCCGCAGCGCCTGGACCAGCAACGGGTCGCTGCCCGCGCGCTCGGTGTCCTCGGCCTCGCCCGCCGGCCGGGTGCCGGCGTGCAGCCGCAGCAGCCCGCGGCGCAGCCTGCGCATGCGCATCGGGTCGGCGGAGCCCAGCGACGACGTGAGCAGCGCGCCCGCGGCGTCGGCGTCGATCTCGTCCGGCCGGGTGGCGCAGCGCAGCACGAGGAGCAGCGGGACGACCGCGGGCTGGCGGGCGAGCGGGAGCTCGTCGGGCGGCGCGGCGATGGGCACGCCCGCGGCCAGCAGAGCGCGCCGCAGCGTGGGCAGCGTGCGGCGGGTGGAACGGGCGAGCACCGCCATCCGCGACCACGGAACGCCCCGGTTCAGGCGGGCCCGCCGCAGCTGGTCGGCGATCCACCCGGCCTCCTGCGCCGCGGAGCCGAACACCTTGACCTGCACGTCGCCGGCGTGCCCCGGCTCGTCCGGCGGCGCCGCGCGCTCCCGGCCGGGACCGCTGCCGGGCAGCCGGGCGGCCAGCCGGGCGACTGCCTCCCGGACCTCGGGCGCGCCCCGGTGGTCGACGGGCAGCACCACCGTGGGCGCCTCCACGGCCCGCAGCCCCTCCGGGTCGGCGCCCCGGAAGTTGAGGACGGCCTGGTCGGGGTCGCCGGCGAGCAGCACCGTCTGCGCCGTGGCCCCGAGCACCCGCACCAGCGCCATCTGCTGCGGGTCGAGGTCCTGCGCATCGTCGACGACGAGGTGGCGCACGCGCTCGCGCTCGGCCGCGAGCAGCTCCCGGTCGGCGGCGAGGGCGTCGAGCGCGGCGGCCACGAGCTCGGCGGCGTCCAACGCGGGGGCGGTGGCCTGCGGGGCCCCGCGGCCCGCGGCGCCGCGCAGCAGGATGACGTGTTCGTACGTGCGGAAGAACCGGCCCGACGCCACCCACTCGGGCACGTCGTGGCGACGGCCCAGCTCGGCGAGGTCGTCGGGGCCAAGGCCCCGCTCCGCCGCCCGCAGCAACAGCTCGCGCAACTCGGCGGCGAACCCCGGCAGACCCAGGGCAGGGCGCAGCCGCTCGCCCCAGCCCGAGTCGGGCACCCCGCCGTGCTCCGGACCCGCGAGCTCCCCGCCGAGCAGGTCGCGCACCACGGCGTCCTGCTCGGCGCTCGCGAGCAGCCGCGGTGGCGGATCGCCGTTGCGCACGGCGTGCAGCCGCAGCACCCCGAACGCGTAGGAGTGCACGGTGCGGACCAGCGGCTCACGCGTGGTGCGCGCGGCCTCCGGATCGTGCGCCAGGTCGACGATCCGCTCCCGCAGCTCCCCCGCGGCCCTCCTGCTGCCCACCAGCACGAGCGTGCGCTCCGGGTCGTCCCCCGCCCTGATCCGCCGCGCCACGGCGGCCAGCAGGACCGTGGTCTTGCCCGTGCCCGGCCCGCCGACCACCCGCAGCGGCCCCGCGCTGTGCTCGAGCACCCGCCGCGCAGCCGGGTGCCACTCCGGCTCGGTGGCCGCCGCCCGCGGGCGCCGCACCAGCCCGGGCGCCAGCGCGGTGCGGTCGGGACGGGCCTCGGAGCGGAGCACGCGACGATGCAACCACGTACCCCCGACAGCTCCCCCGCCCGCCTGGCAGGATCGGGGCGTGACCGAGCTCCCCCTCCACGTCCACGCGTTCGGGCCCGCCGACGGGCGGCCGGTGCTCGCGATGCACGGCGTCACCGGGCACGGTGCGCGCTACCGCGTGCTCGCCGAGGGACTGCCCGGCGTCCGGGTGCACGCCGTCGACCTGCGCGGCCACGGCCGCTCCCCGTGGACCCCGCCGTGGCACATCGAACAGCACGTCGCCGACGTCCTGGGCGTGCTGGACGGGCTCGGCCTGGACCGCGTCCCGGTGATCGGGCACTCGTTCGGCGGCGCGATCGCCGTGCACCTCGCCCGCACCGCGCCCGGCCGCGTGGAGCGGCTGGTGCTGCTCGACCCGGCGCTCGGGCTCGACACCCAGCGCATGCTGGAGCAGGCCGAGGCGACACGGCCCGACGAGTCGTTCCCCGACCTCGACGCCGCCCGCGCCGACCGCGCACAGCGCTGGGAGGGCGTCGCCGCCGAGCGCGTCGAGGCCGAGCTCGCCGAGCACCTCGTCGCCGACGGCGACCGGCTGCGCTACCGCTACTGCCGCTCCGCCGCCGTCGTCGCCTGGAGCGAGATGGCCCGGCCCGCGGTGACCCCGCCCGCCGGCACCCGCACGTTGCTGCTGCCGGCCGTCAAGGCCGACTTCGTCGACCCCACGTGGGTGGCGGCGTGCCGCGCCGAGCTGGACGACGCGCTCACCGTCACCGAGGTCGACGCGGGCCACATGCTGTTCCTGGAGAAGACCGCCGAGGTCGCGCAGCTGGTGCGCGCGTTCCTCACGACCTGACGAGGCCGGGCGTGGACGAGGAGACCGTCGAGCGGGTGCGCGCCGCCGTCCGCGCGATCCCGCCCGGGGAGACCGCGAGCTACGGGGAGATCGCGGACCGGTGCGGGCTGCGGTCGGCCCGCCTGGTGGGCCGGATCCTCGCCGAGGACGGACACGACCTGCCCTGGCACCGGGTGCTGCGCGCCGACGGCACGTGTGCCCCGCACATCGCGCAGGAACAGAGCGCCCGCCTGCGGGCGGAGGGGGTCCTGCTGGTCGACGGCCGTCTCCCCCGCCGGTCCCCGCGGAGGTCGTGAGTGGATACGAGTGCCTGAGCACTCCTCTCCACTCCCGGGGTCAGGCGGGGCGGGCCTGGGCGGCGAGGGCGCCCGCGTACCGGTCGGCCAGGACCGTGAGCACCGCGGGGTGGTCGGCCAGCGGGGCGGCCACCGCGTCGGCGCCGCAGCGTTCCAGGTTGCGCTGGAACAGCCCGGGCGCCAGCAGCCACGAGGCGACGGCCACCCGGCGGGCCCCTTCCGCACGCAGCCGGGCCACCACGTCGCGGACACCCGGCCGGCGCCGATGCTCGGTCCCGCAAGCGACCCTCGGGTCGCCGAGCACGATCGGGGCGAGCATCACGGGCCGGCCGAGCAGCAGCCCCAAGCGCCGGGCGGCCCGGGCGCCGTCGGCGCGCGCCCGCGGGTCGTTCGATGCCGCCACGGCGAGCACCACCCCGTCGTCGGGCCCGGAGCCGGCCTCAGCGAGCCGGTCGGCGGCCGCCGCGACCAGCGCGGGGTCCGGGCCGAACGCCCGGGCGAGCACGACGTCGAGCCGCCCGGTCGCGCGCAGCTGCTCGGGCACGTCGAAGCGCACGTGGTAGCCGGTGGCGAGGAACGCGGGCACGACGACGGTCGGGCCGGGCAGGTCCGCGAGCGCCTCGGCCGGGGTGGGGCCGCGGACGTCGGCGTAGCAGGCGCGCACCGGCACCCCGAGCCGCCGGTGGGCAAGCGCCGCAATCCGCTCCGTCACGACCGCGCCCGCCGGGTCCCGCGTCCCGTGCGCCACGAGCAGCAGGTTTCCCCCCGCGGCCCGGGTCCTCATCGCAGGCTCCCGTGCACGCAGTGGCCGCCGGTCGGCACGGGGCCCGCACCCGGGTCCAGCGCCAGCCGGTAGCCCCGCTTGACGACGGTCTGCACGAGCTTCGGCCGCCCGAGGGCGGTGCGCAGCCGGGCCATCCCGGTCTCGACCGCGTGCTCGTCACCGCTGCCGCCGGGCAGTGCCCGCAGCAGCTCGGCACGCGGGACGACCCGGCCCGGCCTGCGCGCGAGCACCCGCAGCAACGCCATCCCCGCCGGCGCCACGCTGCGCAGCTCCCCGTCGACGAGCACGGCGTGCCCGCGCAGCTCCAGCACGTGGCCCGCCACCGGCAACCGGCGTGCCCTCGCCGGCAGCTCGGCCTCCAGCTGCCGCACCATCGCGCCCAGCCGGGAGCGCTGCGGCTGCATGGTCGGGACGTCCACCGCCTCCAGCGGGGCCGCGGTGACGGGCCCGACGCACAGGGCGAGCACCGGCCCGCGCAGCGCGTCCAGCAGCGGACCGCGCACGCCGCGGCGGCCGGCGCGGGCCAGCAGGCTCGCCGCGGCGGGCGCGCTGGTGAAGGCGAGCACGTCGATCCCGCCGCAGAGCACGGCGTCGATCAGCCGGTCCAGCGGGCCGAGGTCCAGCGGTGGCAGCCAGCGGTACACCGGCACCTCGACCACCTCGGCACCTGCCATCCGCAGCGCGTCGACGACGTCCGGCAACGGCTCACCGTGCAGCTGGACGGCGATGCGCAGCCCGTCGACGCCGGCGTCGAGCAGGTGGTCGAGCACCTCCGCGGACGACTCGGACGGCGGCGACCAGGCGTCCACGAGCCCGGACGCGCGGATCGCGCCGCGGGCCTTCGGGCCGCGGGCGAGCAGGGTGCCGGACCCGAGCGCGGCGAGCAGGTCCTCGCCGATCCCCCAGCCGTCGGCGGCCTCGACCCACCCGCGGAACCCGATACCGGTGGTGGCCACGGTGACGTCCGGAGGGCGGGCGATGAGCGCGCGGGTCGCGTCGGCGAGCTGCGTGTCGTCGGCGACCGGCACGATCCGCAGCGCGGCGCCCTGCTGCACCACGGCGCCCCGCCGCTCCAGCATCGTGGCCAGCTCGTCGGCCCGGCGGGCGGCGGTGACGCCGACGGTGAACCCGGCAAGGGGTGGCACCGCGGCGACGGTGGCGCTCACTGCTGCGGTCACGGGAGTCCGACCTGCAGCCACCCGTCGGCGATCCGGACGGGGTACACGGGCACGCGGGCGCCCGGATCGTCCAGGCACTCCCCGGTGACCAGGCTGAACGCCTGCTTGTAGACCGGGGACGCGACGACGGGCACCCCGCCCCGGTCGCCCACGATGCCGCGCGAGAGCACCGCGGCACCGGAGAACGGGTCGACGTTGCCGATCGCCCGAACTGCGACTTTCCCGCCCCCTGTGACTTTCCCGCCCCCGTGCCCTTCGGGCCCGCCCCCTGTGACTTTCCCGCCCCCGTGCCCTTCGGGCCCGCCCCCTGTGACTTTCCCGCCCCCCTGCCCTTCGGGCCCGCCCCCTGTGACTTTCCCGCCCCCCTGCCCTTCGGGCC
>NZ_BAABJO010000044.1:0-77784 GCF_039543345.1 Pseudonocardia adelaidensis
CCCTCCGGGCCGATCCCTGACCCCAACGCCTCACCCCGGCGCGCCCAAGAACAGGCGGAGGAACCGCAAGAAGAAAGATCACCAACAAGAACAGGGGTTGACCGGCCCCGCTCCTTCAGGGATGACTCCCGTCAGGCCGCGGTGGCGACCTTCCACAGATAGCCGTCCGGGTCGCTGAAGTAGCCGAAATACCCCCACTGCACGGCAGCCGCGGCCTTGACCACCGTGCCGCCCGCGGCCTCCGCGGCCCGCATGACCTCGTCCACCGCATCTCGCGAGTCCGCGATGAAGTGGAACGAGACGCCACGGAACCCGGAACCCTCCGCCGAGACGCCTGCGTCCCGTGCCGCCGCCTCCCGTTCGTAGAGCGCCAGCTTCGACGACCCGTCGCCCAGGCTGTACCTGACGAAGCCGCGATGGTCCTGGTCGATCTCGCAACCCAGGCCATCGGCGTAGAACTTCTTGGCGCGGTCCAGGTCCTCGACGCCCAGCATGATGGCGCTCACCTGCAATGACACGTTCGTAGCCATGGCGGTCACGCTACGAGTGGCCCGGACTCCGGCACTTCTCGATTCCTGACCGATCGGCCCCAGCGCGACGGCAGCGCGTTGATGATCGCCCCGCGCCTCGACCTACCTCGGGAACCGCTCCGGGCGGAAGTCGGCGAGCATCTCCTCCCCCTTCCCGCTGGCGATCTCCGTGGCGAGCAGCCTGCCGATCACCGGACCGAGCGTGATGCCGCTGTGCGTAACGGCCTCGTAGTAGCCCGGCACGGACGGCACCGCTCCCACCGAGGGGAATCCGTCGGCCGGGATGGGCCGTTCGGCCACCCGTGTCTCTGCGATGCCGGAATTGCCGAGCGCGGGAACGACGCGCCGCGCCGATTCGTGGAGCAGCCGTCCGAGTTCCGCCGGTTCTCGCCCGTGTCGATGAGTGCGTCGACGTCGCGGCTGTGGAGGACCACGGAGGTGTCCCCGTCGGGACGGATCTCGACGTGAGGCGCGTGCATGGCGCGGTGAACCGGGACCCGAGCGCAGTCGAGACGGGTGACGGCGCCGGGTTCCCGGCGCATCGGCAGGTGCCGTCCGACGAGCCCGGCGATGCGGGAGGCGCTGGGGCCTGCTGCGTTCACGACGGCGTCGACGTCGAGGCGGCTCCCGTCGGAGAGGGCAACCGTCCGGATGCTCCCGTCGGCACCGGTGCCGATGTCCCGGACCGCGGTGCCGGACCTGTGCTCGGCGCCGGATGCGACGGCCTGGCCGACCAGGCGGCCGACGAGATGGCGTCCGTGCACCCAGGCTTCGTCGGGGTAGAACACCACCGGAACCTCGCCGGGCACCGTGAGGGCGGGTTCGAGGCGGCGGCGCACCTCGGCACCCGTGGACACCTCGACCCGGTAGTCCCAGCCGGCCAGCAGTCCGGCCGTCTCCAGGAGCTTCGCCTCGGCCGCGGGATCATCGGCCCAGCGCAGGTGGCCGCTGGGATACCACCACGAGTCCGACCCGATGGTCCGGGCGAGCTCCCGGTACGCCGCCATGCCCGCGACGTTCAGGTCGAAGTAGGACTTGCGCGCCGTCTTGTTGCCGGCGTTGACCCACGAGAAGGACCAGTTGGTGACCCCTTCGCCCGGCCGGCCCGCGTCGACGAGAACCACGTCGGCGCCGTGCCGGACGAGGTTCCAGCCCACGCTGGCTCCGAGGATGCCGACTCCGATGACGGCAACACGTCCCGGCCGCTTCCCGGACCCGGTCCTCCCGGTCACCGCGACTGCAGCGCGTCGAGCGCCACCGCCATCGACGCGGCCACCCGGAAGTCGACGCGCGGGTCGGGCACGTCGATGACGTAGCGGTCGCGGATCGCCTTGCGCCGCTCGCTGGAGAGCACCGGCTGCCCGGTCGCGGTGTCCACGAAGTCGAAGTGGAAGACGAACGGCACCCAGATGTCGCCGAGGTACGGGATGAAGTCCCACACCCTGCGGACGACGGCCAGGACCGGCCTGCGCTCCTTGCCGACGGCTTCGTAGCCCGGGCCGGCCATGGTCCAGGTCGAGCGCAGGAGGCTCGCGCCGAACTCCTTGCGGAAGTTGCCGATCGCGGTGCCGTGCTCGTCGAGCACGTCGTGCTCGGCGTGCACGTCGAGCCGCTGGCGCGCCTTGAAGGAGAACACCGCCCGCGACCGGGACTCGTCGGCGTAGAAGACGACCTCCTCCCGCAGCTTCATGCGTTTCTGCTGCGCGAACGCGAGGAGCGGGCCCTCCCCGCCGTCCGGGCCCGCGCCCCGGATCTCGTAGCGGTTGACCATCATCGTGATCTTCTGGCGGATGAAGAAGCGCGGGACGTGCATGGGCGCGAGTCTGACACCTGGATCTTTCACCCCGCATCTCCCACTGACACTCTGTGACCATGGCGGTCCTCGCCGCGCGCTACATCCTCCCCGAGGTGTGCGCGGCCACGTGGAGTCCGAAGGTGCGCTCGTCGACGAGGAGGCTCGTCCCTCGCGCTGACGACGACGCAGAGCTACGGACGGGGCGGCACCAGCCTGCGGTGCACGGCATGGAGCGCGAGCACCAGCAGTGCGGGGAGCACCAGCACCACCCCGGGCAGGAGCACCGCCAGCAGCACGGCGACCGCCGTGACGGAGAGGGCTGCGAGTCCGGCGGCGGGGGCGCGCAGCAGGTCGGTCCAGCCGGCTGCCAGCGCGGCCCGCCACGTGCCCCGGCCGGCCAGCCGCGGCACGGCGAGCAGCGCCACGGCGGCCAGGCACGCGACGGCCACCCCGAACAACACCAGCACGCCGCCGCCACCGGGTACCACACCGGCGCGCAGCCAGGCGACCTGCTGGGAGACCACGAACACCGCGAGCACCGCGACCACGCCCACCGGCATCCCGGGCAGCAGCCGCCGCACGAACTCGGCGCCCATCGCCCGCCACGGCGGCAGGTCGTCGTGGTCGGCCCAGTGCCCGACGGCCGTGGACACGGTGGCCACCGCGGCGCCGAGCGTGAGCACCGGGAGGCTCACCAGGACGGCGACGATGCCGAGCAGGGCCAGCTCGCCGACCCGGCGCAGCTGTTCCTTCCAGCCCCCCGCGGACACCGCCGCGGTCATCCCTTGATGCCGCTCGTGTTGATCCCGTCCACGATGAGCCGCTGGAACACCAGGAAGAACAGGAACACCGGCACCAGCGACAGCACCGACATCGCGAACATCGGGGCCACCGCGGCCTGCCCGCTCGAGTCGAGGAACAGCCGCAGCCCGATCGGCACGGTGTAGGACTCGAGGTCGTTGAGGTAGACGAGCTGGGTGAAGAAGTCGTTCCAGGTCCAGATGAACGAGAACACAGCGGTGGTGACGAGCGCGGGCTTGGTGAGCGGCAGCACCACGAAGAAGAACCGCCGGTAGGGGCCGCACCCGTCGATCTCGGCCGCCTCGTCGAGGCTGCGCGGGATGCCGCGCATGAACTGCACCATGAGGAACACGAAGAACGCCTCGGTGGCGAGGAACTTCGGCACGATCAGCGGCAGCGGCGTGTTGATCCACTCCAGGCTGTTGAACAGCACGTACTGCGGCACGATCAGCACGTGGTGCGGCAGCAGCAGGGTGCCGATCATGAGTGTGAACCAGAGGCCGCGCAGCGGGAAACTGAGGCGCGCGAACGCGAACGCGGCGAGCGAGCAGGCCACCACGTTGCCGACGACGACGCCGATGGCGATCACGGCGCTGTTGAGGAAGAACCGGCCGAACGTGATGCCCGGGATGCCCGCCCAGCCGTCCGCGTAGTTGCCGGGGCTGAAATCGCCGGGGAACACGTTGACGTTGTTGAGGATCTCGTCCGGCGCCTTGAACGACGTACCGATCATGTAGGCGATCGGGTAGAGCGTGACGAGCAGGATCGCGATCAGCACGACGTGCGCGGTGGCGCCCTCGTACCAGGGGCCCCGCTTCCGCCCGACCGGGCCCGGCGCCGCCGGGGAGGAGCCGACCGGTGCGACGGCGGTGGTGGTGGCCATCAGCGGTCCCCCTCGTCGGCGTAGTGGACCCAGAGCGAGCCGCTGCGGAAGACGATCGCGGTGATGATCCCGAGCGCCACGAGGAACACCCAGGCCATCGCCGAGGCGTAGCCCATCTGGAAGTCGCCGAAGCCGCGCAGGTACAGGTAGAGCGTGTAGAGCAACGTGGAGTCGGCCGGGCCGCCGATGCCGCCGCTGATGACGAACGCCGCGGTGAAGCTCTGGAACCCGGCGATCGTCTCCAGCACCAGGTTGAAGAACAGCACCGGGGACAGCAGCGGCAGCGTGACGTGCCAGAACTGCGTGAACCGACCGGCGCCGTCGAGCGCGGCGGCCTCGAACATCTCCGCCGGGATCTGCTTGAGCCCGGCCAGGAAGATCACCATGGGGGCACCGAACTGCCAGGCCGCGAGGAGCACGAGCGTGCCCAGGGCGGTGGCCGGGTCGGCGATCCAGGCCCGGCCCTCGACGCCGAAGAAGGCGAGCACCGCGTTGATCGCGCCCTGGCCGCCGAACAGCGTCTGCCACACGATCGCGATCGCGACGCTGCCGCCCAGGAGCGACGGCACGTAGTACAGCGAGCGGTAGAGCCCGACGCCGCGGCGGCTGCGGTACAGCAGCAGCGCGACGCCGAGCGCGACGGCGAGCTTGAGCGGCACCGACGTGACCGCGAACAGCAGGGTGACCTTCACCGAGCTCCAGAACTGCGGGTCGCCGGTGAACATCCGCTCGTAGTTCTCCAGGCCCACCCACTCCGGGTCCTGCAGCAGGTCGTAGTCGGTGAAGCTCAGGTAGAGCGAGTAGAGCATCGGCAGCAGCGTGATGCCGAAGAGGCCGAGCAGCCACGGACCGAGGAAGACGTAGCCCGCCACGGCCTCCTTCCGACGTACCCGCCATCCACGGGGAGCGCTTTCCGGTCGGGCGGTGGACGTCTCGGATACTGCCGTCACCATCGGCGCAACTCCCGTCAGCTGGCCGCGCGCTCGAGCTCGGCCGTGGCCTGTGCGACGAACTCCGCGGCCCCGTCGGCCGGGGACTGGCGGCCGAACCCGACGTTCTCCGCCGAGGCCTGCAGCAGCCGGGTCATCTGCGAGTCGCCCTGGGCCGGCACCGGCGGGGTGGGACCGGCCTGGGCCGTGACCCGCTCGTCGAACGCGAGCACGCCCTTCAGCTGGTCGTCGAACTTCGGCGAGATCGCGTCGCGCACCTGCTTGTTGGGTGGCAGGCCGCGCTCGGTGCCGAGGATCGCGCCGGCCTCCGGGTCGCTGACGAAGAAGTTGATGACGTCGACGGCGGTGGCGGCGTTGTCGCCCTTCGCGTAGGCCGTGAAGAACTGCGACGGCCGGGCGTACGCGCCGGTCTGCGAGCCGGGCATCGGCACCAGCACCAGCTGGTGGTCGGTGCCCTTGGCGATCTCGGTGAGCTGGTTGTCGTAGCTGAACGTGCCCGCGGTCTGCTTGGTGAGGACGGTGTTCTTCGAGATGTCACCGCCGTTGGCGGGCTGGGCGACCTCGGCGGGCGACGCCCCGCCGCTCGCGCGGAACCCGGCCCACATCTCGAACCACTTCGTGACGTCCTCGGTGGTGAATCCGGGCTTCTGGCCGTCGTAGAGCTCCTTGCCCTGCTGGCGCAGCCAGAACTCGAACACCGACATGCTCGCGCTCTCGTCCCGGAAGGCCCACGGCGCCTGGCCGGTGGCCTGGGTGACCTTCGCGGCCCAGCTGCCGAACTCGTCCCACGACGCCCAGCCGGTCTCCGGGGGCAGCAGGCCGAGCGGTTCCACCACCGTCTTGTCCACGACGAAGGCGCCCGTGTTGGCGGCGAGCGGGACGGCGTAGAGCTTGCCGTCGACCTTGCCGGTGTCCATCAGCTTGGGGTCGATGCCGTCGACCTGCAGCGTGTTGCCGACCCACGCGTCGAGCGGAGCGATCAGCCCCTTGTTCGCGTACTCGCGCAGCACGCGGTTGTCGATCTGGATGATGTCGGCCGCGTTGCGGCCCGCAGCGGTGGTGTTGACCTTGTCGTAGTAGCCCGAGTAGCCCTGCCACTGCGTGGTGAACGTGACGTTCGGGTGCTTCTGCGTGTAGAGGTCGAGCACCTTCTGCGTGAGCTCTGCCCGCGCGGGGCCGCCCCACCAGGTGACCGCCAGCTGCACCGGCTGCTCGCGCTCGGGCGGGCCGCCCGCCTGCTGGTCGCTCGAACGCGACCCGCCGCCGCACGCCGCGGTGGCGAGGACCGTGAGCGCCGCGGCGCCCGCCAGCAGGGCGCGCAGGGATCGGGCGGACCCGATGATGGCCATGGGAGCTCCTTCGATCACACTGGCCCGGTTCGGCCACCCCTGTGGCGGCGAGCACAGGGCCTGGCTCGTCGGGCAATTAGTTCAGAGCCGGGGGCGCGACGTCAACAACGTCTTGCGGTTTTTTTCAGCCGTTTGCATCATGGGTCCGGCAGCCGCCTCGGCAGCGGTTCCCACAACGCCGTGAGCTGCCCGCTCAGCCGAACCGCCGCCTTGCAACCCTTTGCAGGCGGCTACCGCAAGGGAGTGTGCATGTCCCCCAGCGCCGCGAGCTCGCCGCGCCCCCGCTACGCGATCGTCGGCCTCGGCGGCCGCGCCCAGATGTTCGTCGACGCGCTCACCCGCGCGCACGTCGACACGGCGCAGCTCGTCGCATTCTGCGACGTCAACCAGACCCGCATGGACGTGCACAACCGCACCGTCGTCGAGCGCGGCCTGCCGGCCGTCGCGACCTACCGCGCCCAGGACTTCGGCCGGATGCTGGACGCGGAGCGCGTCGACACCGTGATCGTCACCTCGATCGACCGCACCCACGACGAGTACATCGTCGCCGCGCTGCGCGCCGGCCGGGACGTGATCACCGAGAAGCCGATGACCACCGACGCGCAGCGCTGCCGGCGGATCCTCGACGTGCAGGCCGAGACCGGCCGCAAGATCACCGTCACCTTCAACTACCGCTACAACCCGCTGCACGCGCGGGTCCGCGAGGTGATCGCGGCGGGCGCGATCGGCGAGATCGGCTCCGTGCACTTCGAGTGGCTGCTCGACACCCGCCACGGCGCCGACTACTTCCGCCGCTGGCACCGCGACAAGGCCAACTCCGGCGGGCTCATGGTCCACAAGGCCACCCACCACTTCGACCTGGTCAACTGGTGGATCGCCTCCTCCCCCGAGGTCGTCTACGGGCTCGGGCGGCTGTTCTTCTACGGCGACGAGAACGGCAACCGCCGCGGCATCGCCCGGCCCTACGCCCGCGCTCACGGCGCACCCGAGGCCGCCGACGACCCGTTCGCGCTGAAGCTCGCCGACAACCCGACGATGACCGCGCTCTACCTGGACGCCGAGCACGAGGACGGCTACCACCGCGACCAGAACGTCTTCGGGCCCGGCATCACGATCGAGGACGACATGGCCGTTGCCGTCCGCTACCGCAGCGGCGCCACGATGAGCTACCACCTCACGGCCTACTCGCCGTGGGAGGGCTACCGGGTGGGGTTCAACGGCAGCGCCGGACGCCTCGAGCTCGACGTCATGGAGAACTCGTTCGTCGACCCCGGCACCGCGGGCACGGTCGCGGGGGAGGCCCTGCACGGGCGGCCCGGCACGGAGGTCCGGCCCGAGCCGGAGCGCGGCGCCCGGCTCACCCTGCGCAAGCACTGGGAGAAGCCCGAGGACCTCGATCTGCCCGACACCAGCGGCGGCCACGGCGGCGGCGACGAGCGGATGCTGTCCGACATCTTCGGCGGGCAGCCCGTCGAGGACCCGCTCGGGCGCGCGTCCACCCACCGCGACGGCGCACTGTCGCTGCTCACCGGCCTCGCCGCCAACCGCTCGTTCGAGACCGGCCTGCCGGTCCGGGCCGATGACATCCTGGAGCTCTGACATGCCCGCTCGACCGCTGGAACTCGACGACGACCGCATCCTGCCCACCGACCCGGGCGTGCGGGCCGTCGCCCGCGAGATCTTCGCCGCCGTCCGCGACCTGCCGCTGATCAGCATGCACGGCCACGTCGAGGCGTCCGTGCTCGCCGACGACGAACCGTTCCCGGACCCCGCGCAGCTGCTCGTCGTGCCCGACCACTACGTCACCCGCATGCTCGTCTCCCAGGGCGTCCGGCCCGAGGAGCTCGGCGTGCCCCGTCGCGACGGCGGCCCCGTCGAGACCGACGGCCGGGCGATCTGGCGCCGGTTCTGCGCCGGGTGGCACCTGTTCCGCGGGACGCCGTCGCGGTTCTGGCTCGAGCAGGAGCTGCACGACGTGTTCGGGGTGGACGTGCAGCCGTCCGCCGAGACCGCCGACGCGATCTACGACCGGATCGCCTCCTGCATCGCCCGCCCCGAGTTCCGGCCCCGGTCGCTGTTCGACCGGTTCAACCTGGAGGTCCTCGCCACCACCGACGCGCCCGCCAGCAGCCTCGACGCGCACGCCGCGATCGCCGCGAGCGACTGGGACGGGCGCGTCGTGCCGACCTTCCGCCCCGACGCGCTGGTGCACCTGCACCGGCCCACCTGGAAGCGGGACGTCGAGGAGCTCGGGGAGGCCGCCGGCACCGCCGTCGACACCTACGCCGGCTACCTCGCGGCCCTGGAGCAGCGCCGCGAGCACTTCCGCAGGCTCGGGGCGCTCGCCACCGACCACGGCCACACCACCGCCGACACCACCCCGCTCGACCGCGCCGACGCCGAGCGGATCTACGCCGCGGCCCTCGCCGGGTCCGTGGAGCCCGCGGCCGCCGACGCGTTCGCCGCGCACATGCTCTTCGAGATGGCCCGGATGAGCCGCGACGACGGCCTCGTCATGCAAATCCACCCCGGCGTCCTGCGCAACCACCACCCGGACGTCCACGACCGCTTCGGCACGGACAAGGGCTTCGACATCCCGCTGCCCGTCGACTTCACCCGCGGGCTGCGCCCGATGCTCTCCGCCTTCGGCACCGACCCCGGCTTCCGGTGCGTCGTCTTCACCATCGACGAGACCACCTACTCCCGCGAGCTCGCGCCACTGGCCGGCGTGTACCCGTCGATGCGCCTGGGCGTGCCGTGGTGGTTCCTGGACAGCCCGCACGCCATGCGGCGCTTCCGCGAGGCCGTCACCGAGACCGCGGGCTTCTACAACACGGCCGGCTTCGTCGACGACACGCGAGCCTTCGCCTCCATCCCCGCGCGCCACGACCTGGCGAGGCGCGTCGACAGCGGCTACCTCGCCCAACTGGTGGCGAACGGCCAGCTCTCCCTGGACGAGGCCCTGGAAACAGCGGTGGACCTGAGCACGACGATCCCGAGGGAGGCCTACGCCCCCCGCTAACGCACTCCGCACATCCAGCACCGACTTCGCACAAGGCCGGCCTTGTGCGAAGTCGGCAGCGGGTGTGCGGAGTGGTCAGATCGGGCGGAAGCGGGAACGGATCCGCTTCGCCGTGGGACCGAAATTCGACAGGTCCGACCAGATCCAGCGGACCACGCCGAGGTCCTCGTCGCGCAGCGCGTCCTCCCGCATCTTCTCGGCGACCAGGACCTCGGCCACGTCCTGCCCGGGACGCAGCGTCCGCCCGTACTTGACGAGGCCGTCGAACTCGCCGACGGTGCGCAGCTCGGGCCGGCCGACGTCCACGCGTCCGATGAACGCGCCCGTGGCCGAGGCGCGGACCTCCCACTGCAGCACCGGCACGGGCAGGCCCGCGGCGGCGATCGCCACCCGGCTGCGGGACTCCCCGACGCTCTCACCGAGGCCGTTGGAGAACTCGATCGCGCGTCTCGCCGACCGCGTGCCCGGCCGGCGAGGGACGGCCTCCAGCACGTCGATGAGGTCACTCAGCTCCACGCGATCCGGGCGCTTGTAGAACATCGCGGAGTCGGCCACCACCACGGCCAGCTCGAACGGGAGCATCCGCGCGAGGTCGGCGGCCGTACATGCGAGCGGAGTGGGCTCAGAGGGCTGTCGCCGCGGGGACGCCGCCCTTCGTCAGGGCCTCCAGCGCGTCCGTCACCAGGGCGCGGAAGCGCTCGTTCGCCGGCAGCTCATCGCCGAAGACCTCCCTGAGCGACAGGAGGGCCTCCACCACCGCCTCCGGGGTCGCGGCGTGGCCAGTGAGCTCCTTCAGGCGGTGGGCCATGGGGTCGTCCACGGTGTCCGCGGTGCAGACGTAGCGCATCCAGGCCGCCACGCCCAGGCAGGCGAAGCGGGGCTCGGCGCCTGCCGCGAGTCGGTCGGCGATCGTGCCGAGCAGGCGCTGCGGGAGCTTCTGCGTGCCGTCCATCGCGATCTGGACGGTGCGGTGGCGCAGCGCCGGGTTGTGGAAGCGCTCGATCAGCTCCCGCTGGTAGGCGGCCACGTCGTACCCGTCGGGGACGGCGAGGGTGGGCTCGACGTCGTCGGCCATGAGGTGGGCGACGACGCCGGCGATGCACGGGTCGGCCATGGCGTCGGCGACGTGGGTATGCCCGGCCAGTGCGCCGAGGTAGGCGAGGGTGGAGTGGCTGCCGTTGAGCAGCCGCAGCTTCATCGCCTCGTACGGCGCGACGTCCGCGGTGAGCACGGCACCGGCGCGCTCCCACGCCGGGCGGCCCGCGGCGAACCGGTCCTCCACCACCCAGTGCCGGAACGGCTCGGTGACGACGACGCCCCGGTCCTCGTAACCGAGCAGGCGGGCGGCCTCGGCGCGGTCCTCGTCGGTGGTGGCCGGGACGATCCGGTCGACCATCGACGACGGGAACGCCACCGACTCGGCGACCCAGGCCGCGAGGGACCCGCCGTCGGGGAGCGCCTCGCAGAACTCCGTCACGAGCCCGCGCAGCACCTCGCCGTTGGCCGGCAGGTTGTCGCAGGACAGCAGCGTGATCGGGCCGGCGTCGGCGGCCCGGCGGGCCTGCAGGCCGCGCACCAGCTGCCCCACGACCGTGCGGGGCAGGCCCTGCCCGGCGAGGTCGGCGACGACGTCGGGATCGGCGCGGCGCAGCCTGCCGGTGGCCGGATCGTGCCGGTAGCCCTTCTCGGTGACGGTGAGCGTGACCAGACGCGTGGTCGGCGCGGCGAGCAGGGTCTGCAGCCGCTCCCCCTCCTCGGCGGCGAACAGCAGGTCGCGCACGGCGCCGGCCACCCGCAGCGAGGTGCTCTCACCCCGGACGAGCACCGAGTAGAGGCCGTCCTGGGGCTGCAGCTGGTCGAGCACGCCGCGGCTGCGCTGGGTGACCCCGCAGATCCCCCAGTCACCGCCCGCGGCCGCGACCGCCTCCTCGGTGAAGACCGCCTGGTGGGCACGGTGGAAGGCGCCGATGCCGAGGTGCACGACGCCGGTGCCGAGCGAGCGCGGGTCGACCAGCGGGCGCTGCGCGGCGGGCAGGTCGGAGAGCGCGGCGAACCCGAGACGATTCGAGCGACGCGCCATCACCGGCCCGCCAGCACGTGGGCGGAGCCGGAATCCTGCCGAGGTGGCGCCGTGGTGGACCGCACCATGAGCTGTGTGGGGAGCCACCGGTGCGTGGCCTGCTGCTCGTCCGGCGCGTCGAGCCCGTCGAGCAGCAGGTCGACGGCCGCGCGGCCGGCCGTCTCCACCGGCATCCGCACCGTGGTGAGCGGCTCGGTGGTCATGGACGACATCTCGATGTCGTCGAACCCGACCACGCTGAGGTCCCGCGGCACGGCCACACCGCGGGCGGCGAGCCGGTTGAGCACGCCCACCGCCATCAGGTCGTTGAAGGCGAGGATCGCGGTGACGCCGCGGGCCAGCGCGAGGTCGGCGGCCTGCACCCCGCCCTGGAACGTGGGCGGGAACGGGCCGAGCTCGACCACCTCGACATCGCACGCGGGGGCCGCGGCGCGCAGGCCGCGCAGCCGCTGCTGCCCCGCCCACGACGCCGGCGGCCCGCCGAGGTGGGCGACGCGCCGGTGGCCGAGCGCGGCGAGGTGTTCGACGGCCTGGCGCGCGCCGTCGGCGGAGTCCATGAGCACCGCGGGCAGGCCCGCCTCGTCGCTGTTGACCAGCACCAGCGGCGTGGACCCGACCAGCCGCTCGAGCTGGGAGGGCTGCATCCGCGGGGAGCAGAGCACGACCCCGTCCACCTGCTTCGCCATCGCGCCGACGACCTCGGCCTCCACGCGCGGGTCCTCCGCGGCGTCGGCGAGGAAGACCACGTGCCGCACCTCGCGCGCCCGTGCGGTGCAGCCCTTGAGCATGGCCGAGAAGAACGGGTTGGCGACGTCGGGCACGACCACCCCGATGTTGCCGGTCTTGCCGGTGACGAGCCCGCGCGCCGCGCGGTTGGGCTGGTAGCCGAGCTCCTCGGCCACCTGCAGCACCTTGCGGCGCGTCGCGGCGTTCACCATGTCGGGCATCGTGAACGCCCGGGACACGGTGGACACCGACACGTCGGCACGCCTCGCCACCTGGTGGATCGTGACCGCCATGCTGCTCCCGTTCGCCGGCTGACCACAGCCTGCAAACCATTGCAGCAAGTGTCAAGAACGGAAAGCGCTTACGTTCGCACCCGGGTCGGCGAAGAGCGACGCGCCGGACGGCAGCGCCGACGACGCAGGCGACGACGGCGGCACGATCGGCGTCTCGGGGCGCGGCACGAGGCGCGGGCGCTCCGGCAGCCGGGGCGGGAGCGGGGCCTTGCCCGCGATGATGTCGGCCGCCTTCTCGGCGATCATCATCGTGGGCGCGAGGGTGTTGGCGTTCGTCAGCGACGGCATGATCGACGCGTCGACCACCCGCAGCCCGTCCAGGCCGTGCACCCGCAGGGTGTCGGGGTCGACCACCGCCATCTCGCCGCGCCCCATCGCCGCGGTGCACGAGGGGTGGTAGCCCACGCGGCCGGTGCGCCGCACCCAGGCCATGACCTCCTCGCCGCTGCGCACGTGCGGCCCGGGGATCGTCTCGCCCCCGTCGAGGTCGCGGAACGCCGGCTGCCCGAGCAGGTGGCGGGCCCGCTCGATGGCGTTGATCCACCGGTCCCGGTCCTTCGGGTCGGACAGGAAGTTCACCAGGATCTTCGGGTGCACCGCCGGAATCGGCGAGGCGATCTTCACCGAGCCGCGAGCCTCCGACCGCATCACCCCGACGTGCATCTGGTAGCCGTGCGCGCTGACCTCGACGGACTCGTCGGAGCTGTTCATGGCGAGCGGCGCGAGCAGGAACATGAGGTCCGGCTCGCCGCCCTCGGCGAAGTCGCTGCAGACGAAGCCGCCCGCCTGCATCGGGTTGCGGGCGCCCGGCCCCTTGCCGAACACCAGCGCGTCGAGGACGACGCCCGGCCACTTCGACTTGTTGCGGATCGCCGACATCGAGACGGGCTGGGTGCACCGGTGCTGGACGTGCACGGCGAGGTGCTCCTGCAGCGACTCGCCCACCCCGGGCAGGTGGTGGACCACCGGGATGCCGAGGCCGCGCAGGTGCTCGCCGTCGCCGACGCCGGAGAGCTGCAGGATCTGCGGGGTGGCGATCGCGCCCGCGGACAGGATCGTCTCGGAGGCCCGGACATCGTGCGTCTGGCCGTTGCGGTCCCGGTAGCGGACGCCCACGGCCCGCGTGCCCTCGAAGAGGACCTTGCTGACCGTCGCGTGGCACTCCACGTCGACGTTCGGCCTGTTCTCCACCGGGTGCAGGTACGAGACCGCAGCCGACGCGCGCTTCCCGTTCCGGACCGCCTGGTCCAGCGCGGAGAACCCCTCCTGCGCGTCGTCGTTCACGTCGGGGACGACCTTGTAGCCCGCCTGCTGCGCCGCCTCGAAGAAGGCGTCGAAGATCGGGCCCTCCGCGGGGCCGCGGTTCAGCGCCTGCGGGCCGCTGCGGCCCCGGCCGGTGCCGCGCGGCTCGTCCACGCAGCCCTCCAGGCGGCGGAAGTACGGCTCGCAGTGCGCGTAGTCCCACGCCTCCGAACCGGCCTCGCGGGCCCACCGGTCGTAGCTCGCCCGGTGGCCGCGCTCGTAGAGCATCCCGTTGATGCTGCTGGAGCCGCCGAGGACCTTCCCGCGCGGGTGGTGCAGGCGCCGCATCCCCAGCCCGGGCTCCGGCTCGGACTCGTAGCGCCAGTCGAAGGTGCGGTTGCCGACCGGGAAGCCCATCGCCAGCGGCAGCTGGATCCGCAGGTCCCACCAGTGGTCGGGCCCGCCCGCCTCGAGGAGCAGCACCCGCACCGACGGGTCGGCGCTCAAGCGGTTGGCCAGGATGCAGCCGGCGGGCCCACCACCGACGATCACGACGTCATAGCCGGTCACAGAGTCATAGCCGGTCACTGGCACTCGCCCCTCACGTCCTCTCCCCCTCGGACACCCGCCCGGGAGCCACCCGGCTATCGAGCGCGTAGCGACGGACGTTAGCCGGATCGAGTGGCGCCCGATCCGGCCGGGGGTGGTCAGCGCCCACCCCCGAACGAGCGGACGGACCAGGAGTTCGCCCGGCCGGTGCAGAATGGCAAGGTGCTGTTCACCGAAAGGTCACCGGAAGCCGGACCGGCATCGTGAGCGGGAGCCCGCTCGAGGTCACCCGGCTCCTGCAGAACCCCCTCGGCCATCCCGCACCGGAGGGCGAGCGCGGCGACATCGTCCGCGTCAGCGACGGGACGCGCGCCATCTACCTCACGCCGCGCGAGTACGACGAGGCCACTGAGCAGCAGCTGCGCTACCGGCTGGCGGCGGAGGGCCGCACCCGGTTCAGCGCCTAGGAGGGTCCTGAACGACTCCGGCCGAGCGAGCGGCGTCCAGGTGGTGTCATCGCAAGGCGGACGTTCGCGCCGATACCGCTGTTGTACCGGTGCGGACGTCCAACGCGGCGAGGGCGCCGCCCGGGCGCCGCGCAGTAGGCCCGAGTTGTTCAGGGCGCTCCCCTAGCTGCCTCCCTCGTGGGCGGAGTCGTAGCCGAGGTCTCCGTGCAGGTCGACCGTGACCGACCCCGCGGTCCCGGCCACCACGGTGGTCTGCGGTGCGACCCGTGGCCGTGGGAGGTCCAGCGCGGCGTGCACCTCGTGTGCGAGGTCGTACCCGTAGTCACCGCCGTACTCCTGATCGGCCGACACGACGCCTCCCTCCTCGGGCCGCCCCACGGCCCGAAACTGACGCTGCGCGACCACGTGCATCCGGTCGGTGTCGCCGATCATCGCTCGCCGGAGTGGCGCCCGCAAGGGGCGAGCGGCCCGGCCCCGCGGGCCGCCTGTGACCGACGTCTCGGGCGCCGCAGCGACGAGAGCCGCGGTGCGAGACTCGCGGACATGAAGATCGCCGTCTGCACCGTGAGCCTGCCGGAGTGGACGCCCGACGAGGCCGTCGGCGAGGTGGCGGCGCTGGGGTTCGACGGGATCGAGTGGCGCGTGGCCGACGACCCGGCCACCGACGACCCGCCCGGCTTCTGGCGCGGCAACCGCTGCACGCTGCCCGCGTCGAGCTTCCCGGACGACGCGCCGCGGATCGGGGAGCTCACCCGCGCCGCGGGCCTCGAGATCCCCGCTGTCGGGCCCTATGCGCGCTGCGACGACCTCGACGAAGTGGAGCGCCTCATGCGCGGGGCCGCGGCGCTGGGGGCGCCCCGGATGCGCGTGCAGGTCGGCGCGCCCGGGCCGGAGGGCTACCGGGAGACGTTCGCCCGCCGTCGTGAGGAGTACCGGGCAGTCGCCGAGCTCGCGTTGCGGCACGGCGTACAGGCGCTGCTCGAGCTGCACCACCAGTCGATCGTCTCCAGCGCGTCCGCCGCGGCCCGCTTCCTCGACGGCGTCGACCCGCGCGCCGTCGGCGTGATCCACGACGTCGGGAACATGGTGCGCGAGGGCTACGAGTTCGACCCGTGGAGCCTGGAGATCCTCGGCGACCACCTCGCCCACGTGCACGTGAAGAACGCGGTGCTGCGGCCCGCGCCGGACGCGTCGCCGCCGTGGCGCTGGGAGTGGGCACCCATGCGCACGGGCGCCGCCCCGCTGCAGCGGCTCTTCGACGCGCTCGCGGGCGTCGGCTACCAGGGCTGGGTGTCGCTGGAGGACTTCTCCACCGAGGCCCCGCTGCGCGAGCGGCTGCGCGACGGGATCGCGTACGTCCGGGAGCTGGCAAAGGCCTAGGAGGTCCTGAACAACTCCGGCCGTAGCGAGCGGCGTCCAGGTGGTGTCATCGCAAGGCGGACGTTCGCGCCGATACCGCTGTTGTATCGGCGCGGACGTCCAACGCGGCGAGGGCGCCGCCCGGGCGTCGCGCAGGAGGCCCGAGTTGTTCAGGGCGCTCTCGGACCCTTATCGATCGACGGGCACCCTTCCGGGTGAAGTCGGGCGAGTGGTCTGGCCCAGCGGGAACAAGGGGAGCACCGTCGCTCACCGGAACACGCACCCGCGAGCGACCAGCCGCCGAGAGGGAGCCCCTGGATGAGCCAGCGCACGTCCGCGCTCGCGCCGCCAACAGCCCCGTACCGCCCCGCCGGGGACCTGGTCGTCATGGCTCACGAGCCGGACGTGCCGGACTGGGTGGCGCGCGCCTGCCGGCGGTCCGGGCGCCAGGTCCGGATCGAACCCGCACCGGGCGCAGCCGAGGACCGGCTCCTCACCGTGGCCGCGCTCGCCGGGCGCAGCGTCCTCGTCATCGGCCCGGACGACGGGCACCGCCCGCCCACGGGACGGGTGGTGGCCGCGATCCGCGACGTCCCGTCCGACGCCGCCGTCCTCGCGGAGGCGGCCGTCGCCGCCGCGGTGCTCGACGCCGATGTCGTGCCCGTCCACGCCGTGCCGCTCTCCTTCGGAGAACGCAGCGTCGGGCTCACCGACGCGCTGGCCCGCGGGCACGAGATCCTCGACGCGGCCGTCGAGCAGCTCACGGCCGAGACCCCGGGCCTCGGCGTCGTCCCCCGGCTGCTGAGGGTGCACCCGCACGAGCTCGTGGGCGAAGGGCTCGACGCCGACCTGCTCGTGCTCGGCGGACCCCGCCACCGCATCCCGGCCCGCGTCGGGCTGGTGGGCTGCAGCGCCGTCCAGCACGCCCCCTGCCCGGTGCTGCTGGCGCCCCGGCCCGCGTGAGCCCTCCGAACTCGCCGTCGAGAACTCCTCGCCGAGGACGACGAGGTTGGCCGCGGTTGCAGCGGGCACGGCCGACAGCGCCACCGACCGGTCGAACGTGACGAATCGGCCGCCATGGTGCGTGGCGAGCGCCAGCAGGTACGCATCGGTCACCTGACGGGGACCGTGCACCCGGCTCCGGTCGGCGGCCTTCTCCTCCAGCAGGGAGATGTCACACGGCCAGAACGCGCGGTGCTCGGTGGAGCAGGCCTGCTCACCTCTGCGCGGGGACCCCCTCGGTGAGCGCCTGACGAGCCAGTTCCGAGAGGACCTCGCCCACGCTGCGGCGTTCCCGCCGTGCGCGCTCCTGCACCGCCAGAAGGA
Source organism: Pseudonocardia adelaidensis (assembly GCF_039543345.1). Lineage (NCBI taxonomy): Bacteria > Bacillati > Actinomycetota > Actinomycetes > Pseudonocardiales > Pseudonocardiaceae > Pseudonocardia > Pseudonocardia adelaidensis. The sequence goes on from NZ_BAABJO010000044.1 coordinate 17,373, forward strand.
CGTCGTCATCGAGGTTCACGGTGGTGCGCACGCATCTGATGCTCTGCATCGCAGCGCCAACCCGTGGCTGAGCAGCAGCCTCAGCCCGGGGCCTCCCCCGTGAGCCGGCGGGAGCGCACCGCCCGGTACGTGCGGTTCAGCGCGGTCGTCGTCCGGTCGTACGAGCGTTGCGCCACGCCGACGAACAGGCAGTCGATCACGGCCAGCTGCGCGATCCTGCTCGCCATCGCCCCGGAACGGAAGGTCGTCTCCCGGGCGGCGGTGGTGAGCACGAGGTCGGCGTGCGCGGTCAGCGGGGACGGCACGAAGTTCGTGATCGCGATCGTGCGCGCGCCGGACTCCCGGGCGGCGCGCAGCGCGTCGACGGTGTCGACGGTGGACCCGGTGTGGGAGATGCCGATCGCGACGCAGCCGGCGTCCAGCAGGGCGGCGGAGGTGAGCGCGGCGTGCGGATCGGGCCACGCGAACGCCAGCAACCCGATGCGGTGCAGCTTCTGGTGGAGGTCCTGCCCGACGAAACCGCTCGCCCCGATGCCGTAGACGTCGATCCGCCGCGCCGTCGCCACGGCATCGACGGCCGCGGCGAGGGCGTCCAGGTCAAGGTTGGCGGCCGTGTCCTGCACGGCTGCCGCGTCGCTGAACGCGATCTTCGCCACGACGTCGGCGAGCGAGTCGTCGCGGTCGATGTCCGGCGAGAGCACGGGGCCGTCGCCCGCGGCCTCCCTCCCGGTCTCACGCGCGAGCGCGAGCCGCAGCTCGGGATAGCCCTGGAAGCCCGCCGACCGGCAGAACCGCATCACCGTGGCCGCCGACGTCGCGCACCGCTGCGCGAGCCGCCCGATCGGCAGCTCCGCGGTGCCGGCGGGGTCCCGCAGCACCGCATCGGCCACCCGGCGCTGTGCCGGGCGCAGCGACGGCGCGACGGAACGGATCCGCACGAGAACGCTCACCGCCCGCCCTCGCTGACGCTCGGACGACCGCTTCGCGGACGCGCTGTGCTGATGGTTCGCTCGCTCCGCAAGCTCCGCTCGCTCACGGGGCGCAGTATCCACGTCGCCGGCAATTTGTTACATCAGCATCGCCGTTCACGGAAACTCTTGACCTCCCGCGGGCGCTGTGATCCGGTAGCCGCCATGCGCGGACGGCTGGGTGCGGTGGTCGTGGCGGGAGCGGTGCTGCTCACCGCCTGCTCCGGGGGCGGGGGCGCGCCGTCCGGCGGCGGGCCGAGCGGTCTGGTGGTCGGGGCGACGTCCGACCCGGACACCCTCTTCCCCTGGAAGGCCACCCAGTTCCAGGCCGTGCAGGTCCTCGAGCAGCTCTACGGCACCCTGACCGAGCTGGACGCGAACCTCGAGGTCGTGCCGGGTCTCGCCGAGTCGTGGCAGGTGTCCGCGGACGGGAAGACGATCACGATGGCGCTGCGCCACGGCGTCACGTTCGCCGACGGGAGCGCCTTCGACTCCACCGACGCGAAGGCATCGCTCGACCGGATCCGCGACGAGGCGACCGGAGCCGTCTCGGCCGCGAGCCTCGCCGCCGTCACCTCCGTGGAGGCGCCGGACCCGGCCACGCTCGTGCTCACGCTCTCCGGCCCGGACGCCGGCATCCTCGCCGCCCTGGCCTCGGTGAACCTCGCCATGCTGCCCAGCGACGCCAGCGAGCAGGCCCTCGAGGAGTCACCGAACGGCACGGGCCCGTTCACCCTGACCCAGCGCACGCCGAACCAGTCGATCGCCCTCTCTCCCAACCAGGGCTACTGGGGCGGCGCACCCCGCGTCCCGTCGCTGGAGTTCCGGGTGATCCCCGACGAGACGTCGATCGTGTCGGCGATGCAGTCCGGCAACGTCGACTTCGCGGTGTTCGACGACCCGCTCATGGCGCAGAGCGCCGAGGGGTCGGGCCTCACCGTGACCGAGACGCCGCAGCTCTCCTACCACGTGCTGCAGCTGAACGCCCGCCAGGCGCCGCTCGACAACCTCGACGTGCGACTGGCGATCCAGTGCGCCATCGACCGCCAGCAGGTGCTGGACACGGCGGCGCTGGGCGAGGGGGAGGTGACCGGACCGATCACCTCCCCCGCCTACCGCTCCGACCCCGCCGCGCGCCCGTGCCCGCAGCGCGACGTCGAGGCGGCCAAGCGCCACCTCGCCGCCGCCGGGCACCCGGGCGGCCTCACGTTGTCGGCGATCGTGTCGCAGGGCGAGTACGCCACCTCGGTGAACGAGGCCACGAACATCCAGGCCCAGCTGGCCGAGGCCGGCATCACCCTGAACCTGGACGTGCTGGAGTCAGGCGCCTACGTCGACCGCTGGGTGGCGGCCGACTTCCAGACCGCGGTGGCGCTCAACGGCGGCCGTCCCGACCCGGACGGCATGTACGGGCGGTACTTCACCAGCACCGGCAACTTCAACAAGGTCGCCGGCTACTCCTCCCCCACCCTCGACGCGCTCTTCGCGCAGGGCAAGGCCACCGCCGACCCCGAAGCGCGCAAGGCGATCTACCGGCAGGTGTCGGCCGAGCTGGAGGACAACGCGGCCTGGGTCTGGCTCTTCACCAGCTTCACCTACACCGTCACGGGCGCCGACGTCAGCGGCTTCACGCCGATGGCCAACGGCTCGCTGAAGTACCTGCGCGAGACCACCGCCGGCGGGTCATGATCGCCCGACACCCCCTGCTGCGCCGGGTGCTGGAAGCCGTCGCCACCCTTCTCGGCGTGGCCGTCCTGGTCTTCGTGATGCTGCGGGCGATCCCCGGCGACCAGGTCACCGCGAGCCTCGGCACCGAGGCGGCCGCGCTCACCCCGGCGCAGCGGGCCGCGCTCGAGGCGTACTACGGGCTGGACCAGCCGTTGCCCGCCCAGTTCCTGTCCTGGCTCGCCGCCGTCGCCACCGGGAACCTCGGCATGTCGCAGCGCAGCGGCCAGTCGGTGCTGGAGATGACCGCGGCTGCCCTGCCGATCACCCTCGAGCTCGCGGTGCTGTCGCTGGTGATCGGGCTGGTCCTCGGGGTCGCGGCCGCCATGCTGTCCGCGTCGCGCCCCGACTCCGCGCGCGACGCCGCCGGGCAGGCGGTGGGGCTCGCCGGCCTGTCGGTGCCCGCATTCCTGCTGGGATCGGCGCTGCTCGCGCTCTCGGCGCGCTTCCTCGGCTACAACCCGAACGCCGAGCAGTTCGCCGCCCTCACCGCCGACCCGTGGCTGCACCTGCAGCAGCTGCTCATGCCGGCCATCGTCCTCGGCTTCGGCCTGGCCGCCCCGATCATGCGGACCGCGCGCTCCGCGCTGCTGGAGGTGCGCTCCCAGGACTACGTGCGCACGGCGCGCGGCAAGGGCGTCGGGCCGCGGCGGCTCGCGCTGCGGCACGTCCTGCCGGGCGCCCTCGTCCCGATCGTGACGATGACCGGCCTGCAGTTCGGCTACCTGCTCGGCGGCGCCGTCGTCGTCGAGCAGATCTTCTCGGTGCCCGGGATCGGGCGGCAGGTGCTGCTGGGGATCCAGCAGAAGGAGTACGCCGTGGTGCAGAGCACGGTGCTCGTCATCGCGCTGACGTTCGTGCTGGTCAACCTGGGCACCGACCTGCTGTACCGGGTGATCGACCCCCGGGTGCGGGCCTCGTGACCGCCACGATCACGACGACCGGGCTCCCGGCCGCCGGGCGGCGCGGGCTGGTGCGGCGCACCCTCGGGAGCCGTAGCGGCGCGGTCGGCGCGGTGCTCGTCGGCGTCGTCGTACTGGGCGCGCTGGCCGCGACGCTGGGACTGCTGCCCGACCCGCTGGCCCAGGCACCCGCGCAGCGGCTCTCCGCGCCGTCGGCCGCACACTGGTTCGGCACCGACCAGTTCGGCCGCGACGTCTTCGCCCGCTCCACGGCGGGGGCGGCCGCGTCGCTCTCGATCGCGCTGGTCGCGGTGGCGATCGCCGCCGTGGCGGGCACGGCGGCCGGAGTCGCCGCCGGGTACTTCCGCGGCTGGTCGGACCGCTCCGTCCTCGGCGTCACCAACGTGCTCTTCGCGTTCCCACCGCTCCTGCTCGCGCTCGCACTGGCGTCGGCGTTCACCCGGACCTGGCTGACGGTGGCCGTCGCCATCGCGATCGTCTACACGCCGATCTTCGTGCGCGTCGCGCGCGGGCCGGTGCTGTCCCTGCGGGAGGCCGACTTCGTGCGCGCCACCACCGTGCTGGGGTTCTCCCCGCTGCGCACCCTGGCCCGGCACGTGCTGCCGAACATCGCACCGATCGTGATCGTGCAGGTCACGCTGTCGCTGTCGTGGGCGGTGCTCACCGAGGCGTCGCTGTCGTTCCTCGGGCTCGGCGCCCCGCCGCCCGCCCCGTCGCTCGGCGCGATGGTCCTGGAAGCGCGGGTGCTCGTGAACGTCGCGTGGTGGACCATGGCCGCGCCCGGCGCCGTGATCGTCGCCCTGGTGGTGGGGCTGAACCTGCTGGGCGACGGGTTGCGCGACGCCCTGGACCCGCGGAACGGGAGTGGCCGATGACCGGCTCCGACGGACGTCAGCAAAGTGGCTTTGCTGACGCCTCGTGGCATGAAAGTGGCTTTGCTGACACTCCTGAGAGGCTCGGAGGGCTGGAGACCGAGCGCGTCGATCCGCGGTACGCCGCCATCGACCGGGCGAGCGTGGCCGAGCTCGCCGCGCTCATGAACGAGGCCGACGCGTCCGTTCCCGCCGCCGTGCGGGCGGCGCTGCCGCAGGTCGTGCCGGCCATCGAGGCGGTCGCGCAGCGGATGCGCGACGGGGGCCGGCTGCTCTACGTCGGCGCGGGGACGCCGGGGCGGCTGGGCGTGCTGGACGCGTCCGAGTGCCCGCCCACGTTCGGCACGCCGCCGGGCCTCGTCCGCGGCCTGATCGCCGGCGGTGAGGCGGCGATGTTCGCCGCGCAGGAGGGAGTGGAGGACGACGCGGACGCCGGCCGGGCGGTCATCGCAGCGGCGGGCGTGGGGCCCACCGACTCCGTCGTCGGGATCACCGCGAGCGGGCGCACGCCGTACGTCCTCGGCGCCGTCGCCGAGGCGCGCGGGCGGGGCGCGCTCACGGTCGGGGTCTCGTGCAACACGGGCACCGCGCTCTCGGCCGCCGCGGATCACGCGGTCGAGGTGGTGGTGGGGCCCGAGGTGGTGGCCGGATCCACCCGGCTCAAGGCGGGCACCGCCCAGAAGCTCGTGCTCAACATGTTCTCGACGATCGCGATGGTGCGGCTGGGCAAGACCTACGGCAACCTCATGGTCGACCTCGGCGCCACCAACGCGAAGCTGCGGGAGCGGGCGATCCGGATGGTCCGCACGGTCACCGGCGCCCCCCGGGAACGGGCCGAGGAGGCGCTCGAGGCGTCGGGGATGCGGGTGAAGCTCGCGATCCTGCACCTCGAACGCGGGCTGGACCCGGCCGAGGCGAGCGCGCGGCTGGCCGCCGCCGGAGGGCGGCTCCGGGACGTCCTGGAGGAGCGGTGAGGGTCCTCGGGCTGATCTCCGGCACCTCCCACGACGGCATCGACGCGGCCGTCGTCGACTTCGCGCTGCAGGGTGGCGTGCTGCACGGCCACGTGCTCGCGGTCGGCACCACGCCGTACGACCCCGCGCTCCGGGCGCGGATCCGCGCGGCGCTGCCCCCGGGCGCCACCACGCTCGCCGAGGTCTGCGCGTTGGACACGCTGATCGGGCAGGCGTTCGCCGAGGCAGCGGCCTCCGCGCCGCCGGTCGACGCGGTCTGCTCGCACGGCCAGACCGTCTACCACTGGGTCGAGGGGACCCGGGCCCTCGGCACCCTCCAGATCGGGCAGCCCGCCTGGATCGCCGAGCGCCTCGGCGTGCCGGTCGTGGCCGACGTCCGGATCCGTGACATCACCGCAGGCGGCCAGGGCGCCCCGCTCGTCTCGTACCTCGACACGCTCCTGCTCGCCGGGCTGCCGGGCCGCCCGGCCGCCCTGAACCTGGGCGGGATCGCGAACGTCACCCTCCCTGGAGAGCTCGCCTGGGACACCGGCCCGGCGAACGCGCTGATCGACGCCGCCGTCCTGCGGACCGGCGCCCACCCGGCCGGCTTCGACGTCGACGGTGCGCTGGGCGCCCGCGGCCGCGTCGACGAGGGCCTGCTCACCGAGCTGCTCGCGGAGCCCTACTACCGGCTGCCGCCGCCCAAGACCACCGGCAAGGAGCTCTTCCACGACGGCTATCTCGAGCCCTTCCTCGGGATCGAGCCCGCTGACCTGATCGCGACGCTCACCGCGCTCACCGCGCGCACGGTGGCCGACGCGGTGCGCGCCGCGGGGGTCGACACGCTCGTCGTCTCCGGCGGCGGCGCCGCCAACCCGACCCTCGTGGGGATGCTCGGCTTCGAGCTGCCCGGCGTCCGGCTCGTGCCGTCGGACGAGCTGGGCGCGCCCCGGGACGCGAAGGAGGCGATCGCGTTCGCGCTGATCGGCTGGCAGACGCTGCACGGCCTGCCGGCCACCCTGCCGAGCTGCACCGGCGCGAGCGGCGCCCGCGTCCTGGGCACGATCACGCCGGGTGCCGGCCCCCTGCAGCTGCCACCCCGGGCGGACGCCCCGCAGGCACTGCGCCTGACGGTGGCGGAGGGGGCGGCGTGAGCGCGCCCCTGCTGGAGGTGCGGGACCTCGCCGTGGGCGCCCGCGGCCTCGAGATCGTGCACGGGGTCGACCTCGTGCTGCGCCCCGGGGAGACCGTCGGGGTGGTCGGCGAGAGCGGGTCGGGCAAGTCGGTGACGATGCTCGCGCTCATGCGGCTGCTCGGCGAGCCGCTGCGGATCACCCGCGGGACCGTCCGCTTCGACGGCCGGGACCTCGCGACCCTGTCCGAGGAGGAGATGCGGGCGCTGCGCGGGCGCGAGATCGCGATGGTCTACCAGGACCCCATGACCTCGCTGCACCCGCTGATCCGGGTGGGCGACCAGGTCGCCGAGGTCATGCACGTGCACGGTGTGGAGGCCGCCGCGGCCCGGGAGCGCACGCTCGAGCTGTTCGCGCGCGTCGGCATCCCGGACCCGGCCCGGACCGTCCGCGCGTACCCCCACGAGTTCTCCGGCGGCATGCGCCAGCGCGTCGTGATCGCGATGGCGCTCGCGCTGCGCCCCACCCTGTTGATCGCCGACGAACCGACCACCGCCCTCGACGTCACCATCCAGCAGCAGATCCTCGGGCTGGTCGCCGAGCTGCAGCGGGAGCTGGGTATGACCACGGTCTGGGTCACCCACGACCTGGGCGTGGTCGCGCGGCTCGTGGAGCGGGTGGTCGTGATGTACGGCGGGCACGTCGTCGAGGACGCCCCCGTGCGCGAGATCTTCGCCGCGCCGCGGCACCCGTACACCGCACGGCTGCTCGCGTCGCTGCCCAACCCCGCCGACGACGCCCGCCCCCCGCTCGCGCAGATCCCCGGCCGGCCGCCGCTGCCCACCGAGCGGGTCGAGGGCTGCCCGTTCCGCCCGCGCTGCCTCCAGGCCCGTGACGTCTGCGCGGAACGGCCCCCGCTGCTGGACCGGGGCGCGGGCCGGGCGGCGTGCTGGGTGCCCGTCGAGGAGTGGACGTAGTGCTGGAAGCGATCGACCTCGTCAAGCGGTTCCCGGTCCGCGGCACCGACGCGGAGGTGCACGCGCTCAACGGCGTCTCCTTCACCCTCGGGCCGGGCGAGACGCTCGGCATCGTCGGCGAGTCCGGCTGCGGCAAGTCGACGCTCGCCCGGGTGCTGGTGCGGCTCGAGGACCCGACCCGGGGCCGGGTCCTGCTCGACGGCGTCGACCTCATGGCGCTGCGCGGCAGACGCCTGCGCGCGCATCGCAGGCACATCCAGATGGTCTTCCAGGACCCGTTCTCCTCGCTGGACCCACGGCAACCCGTCGGCGCCGCCCTCGACGAGGTGCTCGCCGTGCACGGCCTGCGCCGCCCCGGCCGGGTCGGGGAGCTCCTGGACCTCGTCGGCCTGCCCGCCGAGTTCGCGGCGCGGCTGCCGCACGAGATGTCGGGCGGTCAGCGCCAGCGCGTCGGGATCGCTCGTGCCCTCGCACCGGAGCCGCGGGTGCTGCTGCTCGACGAGCCGGTGTCCGCGCTCGACGTGTCGGTGCGGGCCGAGGTGATGAACCTGCTCGCGCACCTGCGCACCGAGCTGGGCCTTGCCCAGGTGTTCATCAGCCACGACATGGCGATGGTGCGCCAGATCAGCGACCGCGTCGCCGTCATGTACTTCGGGAGGATCGTCGAGGAGGGCGGCTGGCGGCAGGTGCTCTCCGATCCGCTGCACCCCTACACCGCCGGGTTGCGCGCCGCCGTTCCCGTCCCGGACCCGACGCTCGACCAGCCGCTGACCCCCACCGTGGTGGGCGAGGTGCCCGACCCCGTCCGGCCGCCCGCCGGGTGCCCGTTCCACCCCCGCTGCCCTCAGGTGGAGGACGTGTGCCGCGCGGAGCTGCCGCCGCTGGCCGAGATCCGGCCGGGCCACCGGGCGGCCTGCCACGTGGCGGCCCGGGTGGAGGCGGTGCGGTGACCCTCGAGAGGATCGTGGACGCGCTCGTCGCCTCGGAGGGTGGTCCGCCGGGCGCCTGCCTCGCCGTACGGGCGCCGGACGTCGACGCGCTCGCGGTCACCGGGCACCGGCAGGTGCTCGGGGTGGCCGAGCCGCTGCCGATGACCCCGACGACCTGCCTGGACCTCGCCTCGATCACGAAGGCGTTCACCACCACCGCGCTCGCCGCCCTGGACGTCGCTCCGGCCGACCCGCTGCGCCGCTACCTGCCCGACGCTCCCCCGGTCACGGTGGACGACCTGCTACTGCACCGCGGCGGGCTGTGGGAGTGGTGGCCGACGTACTGCGACGCCGCCGGCCCCGAGGAGGGTGGCCGGCTCGCGCGGACGTTGCCGCTGCGCTACGCCCCCGGCGGCGGGCGGCACTACTCGGACCTCGGGTTCATGATTCTCGGGCAGGTCGTCGAGGTCGTGGCGGGTGCGCCGCTCCCCGACGCCCTGCGGGAGCTGGTTCTCGAACCCTCCGGGCTGAGGTGGACGGCCCACGCCCGGCCGGTCGGGGCGGAGGTCGCCGCGAGCGGCACCGGCGACGGGATCGAGCAGCGGATGCTCGACACCGGCGAGCCCTACCCGGTGCCCCGCTCCCCCGCCGACTTCACCGGCTGGCGCCACCACGTGATCGCCGGCGAGGTGGCCGACGGCAATGCCTTCCACACGTTCGGCGGCGTGTCGGGGCACGCGGGGCTGTTCTCGACGGTCGAGGACCTGTTGCGGCTCGGCACCGCCCTGTGCGCGTCCGCGGCCGGCGACGGGCCGTGGCGTGCCCTCGGCGGCTATCTGGTGCCCGGGCCAGATCCGGGTCAGTCGCGCGGCTTCCGCTCGTGGACCACGGCGGTGGGCGGCTGCACGACCACCGCGTACGGGCACCCCGGCTTCACCGGCACGACCCTCGCCGTCCTGCCGCGGCACCGGGCGAGCGTCGTGCTCGCCACCAACCGCCTGCAGGTGCCCGGCGAGCCGGTGCCGAACGAGGAGATGTGGCTGCCCGCCCTGCGCGCCGCACACCAGCTGCTGGACGAGTAGGGACGGCTCACACACGAACGGTGGTGCCGGCACACCAACTGCAGTTGCTGTGCGAGCGTCGATGTTGGTGTGCGAGCGGCAGCGGCGCGGCCGCCCGGAGTGTTAGCTGTCGTAGTCCACCGTGACCGCGTCCGTGTCGGGCCGCGACTGGCAGGTCAGGACGAACCCCGCCTCGACCTCCTCGTCCTCCAGCGCGAAGTTGCGCCGCATCGTCACCTCACCGTCGGTGACCTTCGCCCGGCACGTGCCGCAGACTCCGCCCTTGCAGGCGAAGGGGAGGTCGGCGCGCACCTTCTGCGCGGCGTCGAGCACGCTCTCGGCCCGGGGCAGGGTCATGGTGGTGGAGCGCCCGTTCAGCACGACCGTGACCTCGCTGGTGGCACCCTCGATCGCCGGGTCCGGGCGATGCAGCTCGGGCGGGGGCTCGTCGACGTAGAACAGCTCGCGGTGCACGCGCCTGCGGTCCACGCCGAACCCGGTGAGCACCTCGACGGCGGCCTCGGTCATCCCGAGCGGCCCGCAGAGCCACCAGTGGTCGACGTCGCCGACGTCGACGAGAGCGCCCAGCAGGAGGCGCAGCTTCACGGCGTCCAGGCGGCCGGTGAAGATCTCGGCCTCCATCGGCTCCCGGGAGAGCACGTGCAGCAGGTGCAGCCGCGGGCCGTGGGCGTTCTTGAGGTCGGCGAGCTCCTCGGTGAACATCACGGTGTCGGTGCGCCGGTTGCCGTAGAGCAGGGTGACGCGGGTGTCCGGGTGGGCGGCCAGCACGGACGCGGCGATCGACAGCACCGGCGTGATCCCCGACCCGGCCGCGACCAGTCCGTGGTGCGTGCCCGGCTCGAGCTCGGGGGTGAACGAGCCCGCCGGCGGGGCCACCTCGATCGCGTCACCGGGCGCGACCCGGTCGACCAGCCACTCGGAGAACAGCCCGCCGTCGACGCGGCGCACGCCGACCTTGGGCAGCGCCCCGGCCGGCGAGCAGATCGAGTACGACCGCCGCTCCTCGGTCCCGTCGCGGTGCAACCGCAGCGTGAGGTACTGCCCCGGGCGGAACGCGAAGACGTCCTGCAGGTCGGTGGGCACGTCGAACGTGACGGCCACGGCATCGGCGCACAGCCGCTCGACGTCGGCCACCCGCAGCAGGTGGAAGCCGCTCGTGCGCGGCACGGGCAGGTCCGTCTGCGGGGCCGCCACTAGTGCTCCTTCATGTGCTCGAACGGCTCCCGGCAGGCGGTGCACCGACGCAGGGCCGTGCACGAGGTCGGGCCGAACCGGGAGAGCTCCTCCGTGGCGGCCGAGCCGCAGCGTGGGCAGCGCACGACCGCGGCCGGCGGGGCGAGCGTCAGCGGAACGGGGCCCGCGCCGCGGGGACCCACGCGGTCGGGCGGGGCCACGCCGTGCTCGGCGAGCTTGCGGCGCCCAACCGGTGAGATCCAGTCCGTGCTCCACGGCGGCGAGAGCACCGTGCGCACCTCGACCCGCGCGTACCCGGCCGCGCTGAGCCGGGCGCGCAGGTCGTCGCGCATCACCTCGAGCGCGGGGCACCCGGAGTAGGTCGGCGTGATCGTCACGGTGACGGCGTCGCCGTCGGCCTCGACGGCGCGGACCACGCCGAGGTCGTCGAGAGTGAGCATCGGCATCTCGGGGTCGAGGACCTGGGAGACGACGTCGCGCGCATCCGGTCGTGAGTGGATACGAGTGCTGGAGCACTCGTCTCCACTCACGGGTCGGGGGGTCACCACGTCGCCCCCGGGTGCTGACGGGCCAGGCTCTGCATCTCGGCCAGCACGTGGCCGAGGTACTCGGTGTGCAGGCCCTGCCGGCCGCCGCCCCCGTTGACCGGGCCGGCCGGCGGGGCCGTCGGGCGCGTCAGGGTGGCCCGGCCGAGCACCTCGTCCAGCACGGCGTCGACCTCCCCGCGGACCTCGGCCGGATCCACCGCCACCCCGGCGGCGACGAGGCGGCGCTCCACGTCGGAGGTGCGGTACAGCTCCTCGGCGTACGGCCACAGCGCGTCGAGCGCGGCCTGCATCCGCCGGTGCGACTCCGGCGTGCCGTCGCCGAGGCGCAGGGTCCAGCGGGCGGCGTGGTCGCGGTGGTAGGTCAGCTCCTTGACGCCCTTCCCGGCGACCGCGGCGACCACCGGGTCCCGGGAGCCGAGCAGCCGCTGCAGCAGCGCGAGCCGCCACGTCGAGAACAGCAGGAGCCGGGCGATCGCACGGGCGAAGTCGCGCTCGTCGGGCACCTCGGCGAGCGCGACGCCCAGGAACTCCGGTTCTGTGCGCAGGAAGGCGAGCGCGTCCTCATCCCGCCCTCGTCCTTCGACGTGGCCCGCGCGCGCCAGCAGCACCCGGGCCTGGCCGAGCAGGTCGAGCGCGGTGTTGGCCAGCGCGACCTCCTCCTCCAGCTCCGGCGCGTTCGTCACCCACTCCGTGAGCCGGTGGCTGCAGATCAACGCGTCGTCACCGAGCATCAGGCAGTACGCGGCGAGGTCGGCCGGGTCGACGCCGTCGGGCACGGGCGAGGTGATCTCCGCCTGCACGTCCTCCACACCGGTGCCGAACGCCCAGCGCGGGTCGTCGTGCCCCAGCGTCTCGACGAGTGACTGGTAAGCGTTGGTCGCGTCTTCGTCCGTCACAGGTGCGGCACGTCCTCGGGGATCGCGTAGAACGTCGGGTGGCGGTAGACCTTGTCCGCGGACGGGCCGAAGAACGGGTCCTTCTCGTCCGGGCTCGACGCCGTGATGTCGGCGGCCTTCACCACCCAGATCGACACGCCCTCGTTGCGGCGGGTGTAGAGGTCACGGGCGTTGTGCAGCGCCATCTCCGCGTCGGGGGCGTGCAACGACCCGACGTGCACGTGGTTCAGGCCCCGCTTGCCGCGCACGAACACCTCGTACAGCGGCCAGCCGCCCCGCGGCGCGCCGCTGCCCGTCTCCACGCCGTCGGTCGGCACCGCGCCGTGGCCGCCCTCGGCGGTGTAGCCCCCGTTCACGCGGCCACCTCCCCGCGGGCGTGCTTCCGGGCGTACGCCTGCGCGGCCTCGCGCACCCACGCGCCCTCCTCGTGCGCCCGGCGCCGCTGCGCCAGCCGCTGCGCGTTGCACGGCCCCGAGCCGGAGATCACGGCCTTGAACTCGGACCAGTCCGGCTCGCTGAAGTCGTAGTGGCCGCATCCGGCGTTCCAGCGCAGGCCGGGGTCGGGCAGCGTGACGCCCAGCGCCTCGGCCTGCGGCACGGTCATGTCGACGAAGCGCTGCCGCAACTCGTCGTTGGTGTGCCGCTTGATCCCCCACGCCATCGACTGCTGGGTGTTGGGCGAGTCGCCGTCCGGCGGGCCGAACATCATCAGCGACGGCCACCAGAACCGGTTGGTGGACTCCTGCACCATCTCCCGCTGCGCGTCGGTGCCGTTCACCATCGCGAGAAGCAGCTCGTAGCCCTGCCGCTGGTGGAACGACTCCTCCTTGCAGATCCGCACCATCGCGCGGGCGTAGGGGCCGTACGAGCAGCGGCACAGCGGTACCTGGTTGCAGATCGCCGCCCCGTCGACGAGCCAGCCGATCACCCCGACATCGGCGTAGGACAGCGTGGGGTAGTTGAAGATCGAGGAGTACTTCTGCTTGTTCGCGATGAGCTTCTCGGTGAGCTCCTCGCGGTCGACCCCGAGCGTCTCGGCGGCGGCGTAGAGGTACATGCCGTGCCCGGCCTCGTCCTGCACCTTGGCCAGCAGGATCGCCTTGCGCCGCAGGCTCGGGGCGCGCCGGATCCAGTTGCCCTCCGGCTGCATCCCGATGATCTCCGAGTGCGCGTGCTGGGCGATCTGGCGGACCAGCGTCCTGCGGTACGCCTCGGGCATCCAGTCCCGCGGCTCGATCCGCTGGTCGTCGGCGATCGTCGCGTCGAAGTGCGCGGCCAGGGCCGTCTCGTCCATGCCTAGCCTCCGTACCGAATGTTCGTTCGGTTCATGGTGGCGCACCGGCGGCGAGCGCGCAAGGCGGGCGTCAGCCGCGGGCCGGGAGAATGCCGTCGAACGCGGCCCGCGCGACGACGTCGGGCAGTGTGCCGGGGTCGCGGCCGGGCCGGGCCCACTCGACCACGGAGTTCACGAGCCCGGACAGCAGTCGCGCCGCGAGCGCGGGATCCACCTCCTCGCGCAGCTCCCCCGCCTCCACGGCCTGCCGCACCAGCTCCGCGACGCGCGCGTCGAACTCGCGGCGGCGCTCGAGGGCCCACCGCTCCGACTCGGTGTTGCCGCGCACCCGCAGCAGCACGGTGACGTACGGCAGCTCGGCGACGAGCACGGCGACCTGCTCCCGGACGATGTGGCGCAGCCGTTCGAGCGGGGTGCCGGTACGCGCCCCGTCTGAGTCGAGGATCGCGAACAGCCCGTCCAGCGCGCGCTCGAGGGCCGCCCGCAGCAGCGCCTCCTTGCCGCTGAAGTGGTGGTAGAACGACGACTTGGTGATCCCCGCGGCGCGGGAGAGGTCCTCCATCGAGGTGGCGTCGTAGCCGCGGGTGAGGAACTCCCCCACCGCCACCTCCAGCAGCGACCCCGGCCCGTGGCTCGGCCGCCGTACCCGCCCCCCGACCTGCGTGCTCACGCCGCTCACCGGCCCTCGAACGTCGGGCGCCGCTTCTCCACGAACGCGGCGACGGCCTGCACGTGGTCGGACGTGGCGGCGAGCCGGGCCTGCGCGAGGGCCTCCGCGGCGAGCACGTCGTCCAGTGCCGCGGTGGCTCCGTACCGCACCGCCCGCCGGACCTCGGCGTACGCCCGGGTGGGGCCCGCCGCGAGCCGGCGGGCCAGCTCCAGCGCGCTGTCGAGCACCTCGCCGGCCGGCACGACCGTGCGCACCAGGCCCCAGTCCCGGGCGTCCTCCGCGGTGAAGCTCTCGCCGAGCAGCAGCAGCTCGAGCGCCCGCGGGACCCCGACGGCGTGGGCGAGGCTCGCCGAGAGCCCGGAGTCGGCCGTGAGCCCGATCCCGGTGAACGCCGTGGAGAACGACGTCCCGGCCGCGGCGACGCGCAGGTCGCATGCCAGCGCGAAGCCCAGCCCCGCCCCGACGCACGGGCCGTTGATCGCGGCGACCACCGGGAACGGGAGGTCGACCAGGCCGCGGACGATCGGGTTGTAATGCTCGGTGACGGTGTCGAACGCCGTGGCCCGGTCGCCCCGCAGCGCCTCGGCGTGCTCGCCGAGGTCCTGCCCCACGCAGAACGCCTTGCCCGCGCCGGTGAGCACCAGCGCACGCACGTCCTCGGCGGCGGCGAGCTCGGCCAGCGCGGCGAGCAGCGCGTTCTTCAGCTCCACCGTGAGGGCGTTGTAGCGCGCGGGCCGCTGCAGGGTGAGCACGGCGACGGCCCCGTCCCGATCGAGGCGGACGGCCGGATCATCGGTCATCGCGCCAGCGTAACGGCCGACCGAACGATCGGTCGAACACCGGCGGGCACGGTTGTAGCAAAGCCACTTTGCCGCAACGTGGTGGCAGGAAAGTGGCTGTGCTGCAACCCGGCCGACCCCTGGGAGCATCCCCGTCCGCGTGCTAGCGTCGCCCCGAACGAACGGTCGGTTGAGTGGATCCAACGGAGGCCCGCCGATGGCGCCCGTCCTGCGCAGCTACGTGAGCGGTGGGTGGCACCGCCCGACCGAGGAGGGCCGGCCGCTGCACGACGCGGTGACCGGTGCCGAGGTCGCCCGCATCTCGTCGGCAGGCGTCGACTTCGCCGCCGCGCTCGAGCACGGCAGGCGCGTCGGCGGCCCCGCGCTGCGGGAGCTGACCTTCCACCAGCGCGCGGCCCTGCTCAAGGCGCTCGGCCAGCACCTGCGCGCGCACCGGGAGCGCCTCTACGCCGTGTCCGCGCAGACCGGCGCCACGCTCGGCGACTCGAAGTTCGACGTGGACGGCGGCATCGGCGTGCTGCTCGCGTACGCCTCGAAGGGCCGCCGGGAGCTGCCCAACGACACGGTCTACGTCGACGGCGCCGTCGAGCCGCTCGGGCGTGGCGGCACGTTCGTCGGCCAGCACCTCTGCACGTCGCTGCACGGGGTCGCGGTGCAGATCAACGCGTTCAACTTCCCGGTGTGGGGGCCGCTCGAGAAGCTCGCGCCCGCGTTCCTCGCCGGTGTGCCGTCGCTGATCAAGCCGGCCAGCCCCACCGCCTTCCTCACGGCCGCGCTCGTGGAGCTGATCGTCGAGTCCGGGTTGCTGCCGGAGGGCTCGCTGCAGTTCGTGGCCGGCGGCACGGGTGACCTCCTCGACCACCTCACCGAGCAGGACCTCGTCTCGTTCACCGGCTCGGCGTCGACCGCTGCGACGTTGCGCACCCATCCCACCGTCGTGCGGCGCGCGGTGCGCTTCACCGCCGAGGCCGACTCGCTCAACCTGTCCGCGCTGGGCCCCGACGCGGCGCCGGGCACGCCCGGGTTCGACCTGTACGTGACGGGCCTCGTCGCCGAGATGACGGTCAAGGCCGGGCAGAAGTGCACCGCCATCCGCCGTGCGTTCGTCCCCGCGCAGCACGTGGACGCCGTCGTCGAGGCCGTGTCGGCGCGGCTGGCGCGCACCACGATCGGCAACCCGGCGAGCGAGGGCGTGCGGATGGGCGCGCTGGCCGGCCTGGAGCAGCGCGAGGAGGTGCGCCGCAGCGTCAAGGCGCTCGCCGACGCCGGGCGGATCGTCTTCGGCGACCCGGAGAAGGTCGAGGTGGTCGACGCCGACCCCGAGCGGGGGGCGTTCATCTCCCCCATCCTGCTGGTCGGCGACCCGGACCGCGCCGAGCCGCACGAGGTCGAGGCGTTCGGCCCGGTCTCCACCGTGCTGCCCTACGCGAGCACCGATCAGCTGATCGACTACGCGGCGCGCGGGCAGGGCAGCCTCGCCGGCTCGGTCGTCACGTCCGACCCGGCGTTCGCGCGCGACGTCGTGCTCGGCGTCGCCCCGTGGCACGGGCGGCTGCTCGTGCTGAACGAGCAGGACGCCGAGGAGTCGACGGGGCACGGTTCCCCGCTGCCGGCGCTCGTCCACGGCGGCCCGGGCCGCGCAGGCGGCGGTGCGGAGATGGGCGGCATCCGCGGCGTGCTGCACCACATGCAGCGCACGGCCGTGCAGGCCGACCCGGACACCCTCACCGCGATCACCGGCCGGTGGGTGCCCGGCTCGCGGCGGACGGTCACCGACGTGCACCCGTTCCGCAAGCACCTGGAGGAGCTGCGGGTGGGCGACACGATCGTCGCCGGGCCGCGCCGGGTCACCCAGGAGGACGTGGAGCACTTCGCCGAGTTCACCGGCGACACCTTCTACGCCCACATGGACGCCGAGGCGGCCGCCGCCAACCCCCTCTTCGGCGAGCGGGTGGCCCACGGCTACCTCGTGGTGTCGCTCGCCGCGGGCCTGTTCGTCGACCCCGATCCCGGCCCGGTGCTGGCCAACTTCGGCGTCGACGGCCTGCGGTTCCTCACCCCCGTGAAGTTCGGCGACGAGCTGACCGTCACGCTCACGTGCAAGCAGCTGACCCCGCGGGACACGGCGGGGTACGGCGAGGTGCGCTGGGACGCGGACGTCACCCGGCAGGACGGCGAGTCGGTGGCGCGCTACGACGTGCTGACGCTGGTGGCCAAGAAGTCGACCCAGGAGGAGGGGCAGCGGTGACCACGACCGAACGGCGGCTCGGGGAGGCGCCGCCCGCGGATCTGCTCGACCCGGCCGAGCGCATGTCCGTGGACGAGCTGCGGGCGCTGCAGCTGGAACGGCTCCGCTGGACCCTCCGCCACGCCTACGACAACGTGCCGTTCTACCGGGCGAAGTTCGACGCAGCCGGGGTGCACCCCGACGACTGCGGGGAGCTGGCCGACCTCGCGAAGTTCCCCACCACCTCCAAGGCCGACCTGCGCGACAACTACCCGTTCGGCATGTTCGCGGTCCCGCAGGACCAGGTGCGGCGCATCCACGCCTCCTCGGGGACCACGGGCAAGCCGACGGTGGTGGGCTACACCGAGCGCGACATCGACACCTGGGCCGCCCTCATGGCCCGCTCGATCCGCGCGGCGGGCGGGCGGCCCGGGCACAAGGTGCACGTCGCGTACGGGTACGGCCTCTTCACCGGCGGCCTGGGCGCGCACTACGGCGCGGAGAAGCTGGGGGCCACCGTCATCCCGGTCTCCGGGGGCATGACCCCGCGGCAGGTCCAGCTGATCCAGGACTTCCGGCCCGAGATCATCATGGTCACCCCGTCGTACATGCTCACGATCATCGACGAGTTCGAGAAGCAGGGCATCGACCCGGCCTCCTCCTCGCTGCGGGTCGGGATCTTCGGCGCGGAGCCGTGGACCGAGCAGATGC
The DNA here is from genome assembly GCF_039543345.1 of Pseudonocardia adelaidensis. Lineage (NCBI taxonomy): Bacteria > Bacillati > Actinomycetota > Actinomycetes > Pseudonocardiales > Pseudonocardiaceae > Pseudonocardia > Pseudonocardia adelaidensis. The sequence continues at coordinate 35,278 of NZ_BAABJO010000044.1, forward strand.
GCGGCGAGATCGAGCACCGGACGGGCATGCACGCCGTCGACATCTACGGCCTGTCCGAGGTGATGGGCCCCGGTGTCTCGCAGGAGTGCGTGGAGAGCAAGGACGGCCTGCACGTGTGGGAGGACCACTTCCTGCCCGAGGTCGTCGACCCGCTGGACGGCGTGCCGCTGCGCGACGGCGACGAGGGTGAGCTGCTGTTCACCTCGCTCACGAAGCAGGCGCTGCCGATCATCCGCTACCGCACGCGCGACCTCACCCGGCTGCTGCCGGGCACCGCGCGCCCGGCCATGCGCCGGATGCAGAAGATCACCGGGCGCAGCGACGACATGATCATCCTGCGCGGGGTGAACGTCTTCCCCACCCAGATCGAGGAGGTCGTGCTGCGCATCGCGGGCCTCGCACCGCACTTCCAGCTCGTCCTGACGACGGAGGGACGGCTCGACGCGATGACCGTCCGCGTCGAGGCGAGGCCGGACTGCCCGGCCGGACGCCGCGCCGCGGCGTCCGCGGAGCTGGTGACCGCCGTCAAGGACACGGTGGGGGTCAACGTCCGCTGCGAGGTGGTCGACCCGGAGACGCTCGAACGGTCGGTGGGCAAGCTCCAGCGGCTCAAGGACCAGCGCCTGCAGTGATCGGAAGATCTTCCCGCGGGACCGGAACATTTCCCGGCCCCGGGGAGTTGTAGGGGGCAGGTCGTCAGTTTCGGTGCTCGTGTTCTGCACGCCCGCAGGAACAAGTCGGTGGTTCGGTTCCGGTGTCACGAGGACGCCGGCACCCCCGCCGTGGCCGGCCGGTCCCCGCACAGTGCGGAGGCCAACTGACCTGCGAGGAGCAGCAGTACATGGCACAGGGAACCGTCAAGTGGTTCAACGGCGAGAAGGGCTTCGGCTTCATCAGCCAGGACGGCGGAGGCGCTGACGTCTTCGTGCACTACTCCGAGATCGACGCCGGCGGGTTCCGCAGCCTCGACGAGGGGCAGCGCGTGGAGTTCACGATCGGCCAGGGCGCCAAGGGCCCCCAGGCAACGGGCGTCCGCGTCCTCTGATCCACCGCTCGATCCAGGAGCCCGCCTCCCCCGTGGAGGCGGGCTCCTGCATTCGCGGGACCCGGTTCCCGCACCCAGGGCCATCGGCCCGCCGAACCCATCGGGAGCCCTTCCATGTCGACGATCTCGGCGTCCGGCCCGCTCCACCCTCCCCGCCGACCCGTCGCCGAGCGGGAGGTCCTCCTGCACGGCCGCCGGGTCGCCTTCCTCGAAGCGGGCGCCGACAGCGGCGGGCCCGTCGTGGTGCTGCTGCACGGCCTGGCCAGCAGCTCGCAGACCTGGTCGGCGGTGCTGCCGCACCTGGGCCGGCACGCCCACGTCATCGCGCTCGACCTGCTCGGCCACGGGCGGTCCGACAAGCCGCGCAGCGGCGACTACTCCCTGGGGGCGTACGCGGCCGGGCTGCGGGATCTGCTGATCACCCTCGAACTGGACCGCGCCACGGTGGTCGGGCACTCCTTCGGCGGCGGTGTGGCGATGCAGTTCGCCTACCAGTTCCCGGAGCTGGCCGAGCGTCTGGTCCTGGTCGCCAGCGGGGGGCTCGGCAAGGGTGTCAACGTCGCGCTGCGGGCGGCGACCCTGCCCGGCACCCCGTGGGTCCTGCGGGCGCTGCCGGCGGTCACCCCGCCCTGGCTGACGCGGCTCGCCGGCCGGATGGTGCCGGCGCTCGATCGTCCCGACCTCGTCGAGATGACCACGGCCGTCGCCTCCTTCACCGATCGGGGCGCTCGAGGCGCGTTCGCCCAGACCGTGCGCGGTGCCCTGAACTGGTCGGGCCAGCGCCTGGAGGGCACCGAGCGGCTCTACCTGCTCGCCGACGTCCCGGTGCTGCTCGTGGGCGGCAGCAGGGACTCGGTGATCCCGGTCGAGCACACGGTGGGCGCCCACGACCTGCTCCCCGGCAGCCGCCTGGAGATCTTCGACGGCGCCGGGCACTTCCCGCACGTCGAGCAGCCGGGCCGGTTCGCCGCCCTGCTGGTGCGTTTCCTCACCGGCACCAGCGCCGCACGAGCGGACCTGGCGTCGCTGCGCCGTCACCTGCAGGCCGCGCCGACCCCTGTCGTCCGCTCACCCCAGCAAGCCGGGAGTTGACCTCGAGTCGACTCGAGGGTGCCCACTGGTCGCATGCACGACGTGTTGGACGAGACCTACCAGCGGCTGCACCGCACCGGCCCGGAGTTCGTCGGCTGGCTGAGCAACCACGGCCCGATGGCGGCCGACGCCCTGATCCGACTCGGCAGCGCGTACCGGCCGCACGATGCCGGACCGGCCCACGGATCGACGACGCCCGACCCCGACGAGATGATCGACCGGGCCGTCGCCACCCGCGACGAGCACGCGATCAAGTTCGTCGAGGTCGCCCGAGGGTCGCACGGGCGCGGCAACCCGTACGCGCTCGCGGCCGGCGACCGCGCGGCGCGGCTGCTCCGGCCCACCTGATCTAGGCTGCGTCACGACCGAGCAGCCGGAGCCGCCACCGTGATCAACGACGACGAACGCATCGCCCTCTTCCTCGACTACGAGAACCTGGCGATCGGGGCGCGCGACGGCCTCGGCGTGGCCCCGTTCGACTTCGGGCCGGTGGCCGACGCGCTCGCCGAGCGGGGGCGGGTGGTGGCCCGGCGGGCGTACGCAGACTGGTCCGCCTTCGACGAGGACCGCAGGCTGCTGGCCAGGGCGCAGGTGGAGCTCATCGAGATCCCGCAGCGCGTCGGCGGCTCCCGCAAGAACGCGGCCGACATCAAGATGGCCGTCGACGCGATCGAGCTCGCCTTCGCGCGCGGGTTCATCACCACGTTCGCGATCGGCACCGGCGACTCCGACTTCACCCCGCTGGTCCACAAGCTCCGGGAGCTCGACAAGCGGGTGATCGGGATCGGCGTGCAGTCCTCGACGTCGGCGCTCCTGCCGCCGGCATGCGACGAGTTCCTGTTCTACGACCGCCTGCCCGGGGTCGAGCCCGGCCAGCCGACCCGCCGCGGCCGCACCCGCGCCCGCCCCCAGGCAGTGCCCATCGAGCAGCCGACCGAGCAGCCGACCGAGCAGCCGACCGAGCAGCCGACCGAGGAGGCGGCGCAGGCCGACGACGGGGATGCCGCACAGCTCATCACCCGCACCCTCGCCGGCCTGCAGCGCCACGCCGACGGACCGGTGCTCGCGTCCCGCCTGAAGCGCGCCGTGCTGCGCAAGGACCCCACGTTCGACGAGGCAGAGCTCGGGTTCCGCGGGTTCGGTGAGCTCCTGCGGCACCTGGAGGGCGAGCACGTCCTCCAACTGAGCCCCGGATCGGCGCAGGGCGACCCCGAGGTGGGCTTCCCCGAGGACGGGTCGGAGGTCGACGACGCCTTCGCGCTGCTCGTCGACGTCGTCCGGCAACTCCAGGCGCTGGGGTCCCCGCCGCAGCTCAGCGGGCTCAAGGACCAGCTGCGCAAGCGGCGGCCCGGCTTCAGCGAGAAGCGCTACGGCTTCAACACCTTCCTGTCCTTCGCCAAGGCCGCCCGCGCCCGCAACCTGATCACCATGCGCTGGGATGCGGCCGCGAACGAGTACCTGCTGCACGTCCCCGACTGAGTTCGCCGAACAGCCGTATCAACGGCGCCCTTCCGGCCTCACCATTGCAGGCATCGGGGGGAGGCGCTCATGGTGGGGCTCGCCGGGCTGCTCGTGGCACTGGTCGTCCCGATCCTGCCGGCGTCGCCGCCCGACCGCCCGGAGCTGGAGCTGAGCACCCATGAGGCCGCACCGGGCGACGACGTCGGCGTCGTGGGACGTGGCTACGCGGGATGCGTCCCGCAGGAGCCCACCGACACCGCCGAGCCGCAGCCCGAGAACATCGTCATCGATCCGCCCCCGGCCGAGCCGCCGCCGGTGGTCCTGCGGTGGGAGTCGGAGCAGGACCCGCAGCCGCTCGGCGAGGCCACGCTCGACACCGCCGGCTCGTTCACCGCCACGGTCACCGTGCCCGCCGGTGCCGGCGCCGAACCCTTCTACCTCGTGAGCGCCTCCTGCCGTCGGGGGCCGGCGTTCGACGAGATCTCCGAGTCCGCCGTGATCGTCGTGGTCGCGCCGCCCCCGCCGACCACCACGACCCCGCCCCCGACCTCCGATCCGCCGCCGACCTCCGCTCCGCCGCCGTCGTCCGAGGCACCACCGCCCTCCGAAGCACCACCGACCGGGACCGCGGCGGCGGCCGCCCCGACCGCGGGGCCGGTCGGCTCCGCGGCACCCGAGGTCACGTCCACCGGTTCCGACGCCCTGCTCGCCGCACTCGTCGCCGCACTCGCGACGGGGCTCGGGCTGCTCCTGCTCATCCGGGCAGTCCGACGGCGGTCCCGCCCGCACAACCGCCCGCCGTCCGTCTCGGCGGTCGCGGCGCAGGCACCGCCAGGGGTGCTCGCCATCCGCCCTCGCGGGCAGCAGCACACCGTCGCGCTGCGCGTGGTCGTCCGCGCCGAACCCGGCGTCCCCTCCGTGCACCGACCGAAGGAGTGACCAGTGGACATGCCGTGGGCGGTCGCCGCGCTGCTCGGTGAGTCCGACCCGCGCTGGATGGAACACGCGCTCGGCACCGCGCACGTCGGCCGGCGCGCCCTCGCGAACCTCGGGCAGCTCGCGGCTGCGACGTACCCGACGCTCGAGCAACGGGTCGGGGAGGTCCTGCGCGCGGCGCTCCAGGTCGACCTCGGTGGGCTCGCGCTGGCCGCGTGGAGCAGCTACCGGGAGCTCGTCGAGGCGGCGGAGCGCACCCGCGACGCCCCCGGTGCACCCGAGGACGTCGTGCTCGCCGAACACGAGATCACCTGGTCGCAACGGCTCGCGGTCGAGGTGATCGTCAACGGCACCCTCCGGACGACCCTGCAGTTCGACCTCGCCGTCTCCCTCACGATGCGGGGCGTCGTCGCCGTGGTCGGCGCGGGGATGCTCGCCGGGCTGCGCGTCGGCGACGTCCTCGCCGGGGCCCGCCTCGCGCTGTGGGAGCAGGAGCTCGCCGCCCGCGAGGTCACGTGCCTCGTCGGAGCGCTCGTCCGGCTCGGCGACGGGGTCCCGCTCGTGGCGGGCGCCGGCGCCCCCTCCCCCACCGCGCTGCACGTCCCCGGGTGACGGGTCAGGACTGCGAGCCCTCCTGCTGTGCCGCCTCCTGCTGTGCCGCCTCCTGCTGTGCCGCCTCCTGCTGGGCGACCTCGCGCCGCACCGCGTCCATGTCGACGGCGCGGACCTGCCCGATGAGGTCCTCGAGTGCCGCAGCGGGCAGCGCGCCCGGCTGGGCGTAGAGCACCACGCCGTCGCGCACCGCCATCAGCGTGGGAATCGACGAGATGCCGAACGCCTGCGCCAGCGCCGTCTGCGCCTCGGTGTCGACCTTGCCGAAGGTGATGTCCTCGTGGGTCTCGGACGCCTGCTCGAACACCGGGGCGAACTGATGGCACGGACCGCACCAGGACGCCCAGAAGTCGACGAGCACGGTGCCGTCGCCACCGACCACGTCGTTGAAGTTCTCGGTGGTCAGCTCGATTGTCGCCATGGGTCGTCCAACGGCACCCGCCTGCGGCGTGTTCCCCGAGCCTCGTGAGGCCGACTACAGCGGGACCTCCGTGCCGACGCCCCGCTCGCGCGCGGCGCGCAGGACCAGCGCCGCCGCGGCGGCGTCCTGCACGGCGACGCCCACCGACTTGTAGAGGGTGATCTGCTCGTCCGACGTACGCCCGGGCCGGGTGCCTGCCACCAGCTCACCCAGCTCGGAGTGCAGGTGCGCCTCGCCGATCACGCCGGCCCGGAGGGGCTCGACCAGGTCGACGGTGCCCGCGGGGAACGGGGCCAGTGCCGCGCGCCGGCTCTCGACGCACACCAGCGCCTCCGCAACGGTCGCGTCGTCGAGCTCGCGGCCGACGGCACGCACGGACGTGACGTGCACGCCCGGCGCGAGCCACGGCCGCTGGACCGCCGGTTCACCGTCGGCGGTGGTGGCGCAGGCGATCTCGGCTCCCTCCAGCGCTTCGGCGTAGGAACCGGCGCCTTCCGCCGCCACGCCCAGCTCGGCCCCCAGCTCGTCGGCGAGGGCCGCCGACCGCGCGGGGTCGCGCCCCGCGACGCGGATCTCCCGGATCGGCCGGACACGGCAGATGGCCCGCGCGTGCGAGCGCGCCTGCACGCCGGTGCCGAGGATCGCGAGCACCGCCGCGTCGGCGCGGGCGAGCAGCCGTGCCGAGAGCGCCGACGTCGCGCCGGTGCGCACGGCGGTGATCACCGTGCCGTCCAGGAGCGCGTCCGGATGTCCGGTTGCCAAGTCCGGACACATCGGTGACAAGGATGTCTCGGGACATCGGTGACAGTTGACCTGGTCGCGGTCGAGGGTGTTCGGCCGTGGCCGGAAGGGTTGTCCCGATGGAGACGCGGCTGGCGATGGTGCTCGCCGGTAGCTGTGATGCGGTGTCGGTGACCGCGCTGTGCGCGGAGTTGGAGATCTCTCGGCAGACCTACTACCGGCTGCGCCGCCGGTACCTGGCCGAGGGTCGGGCCGGGTTGGCGCCGCGGTCGCGGCGTCCGCATTCCTGCCCGGGGGCGGTGGATGCGGCGCTGGAGTTGGAGATCATCCGGTTGCGCACCGACGAGGGCTGGCCGGACCCGCCGCGGGGCGCGGCCTCGATCGCCGACGAGCTGCGCCGGGCCGGGCTGGCGTGCCCGGCGGTGTCGACGATCCACCGGGTGCTGGTGCGCAACGGGCTGGTGACCCCGCAGCCGCAGAAACGCCCACGGGCCAGCTACACCCGGTTCACCTATCCGGACCCGAACGGCTGCTGGCAGATCGATGCCACCCGCTGGGAACTGACCGATGGCGGCCCGGACGGTGCCGAGGTCTGGGTGATGGATGTGCTCGACGACCATTCCCGAGTGGTGGTGGCCGCGCACGCCTGCCCGGCCCCGACCACCGCCGCCGCGCAGGCCGCGGTGCACGCCGCCGGCCAGCGGTGGGGGCTGCCGGCGCGGGTCCTGTCCGACAACGGGCCCTGCTTTGGCGGAGTGAGCCGCAGCGGGGACTTCGTCGAGGGGCTAGCCGCGCTGGGCATCCACGCCATCCACGCCCGCCCGTTCCACCCGCAAACCTGCGGGAAGATCGAACGGTTCCACCAGACGCTGAAACGCTGGCTACGCACCCAGCCCCGGCCGGTGAGCCTGGCCCAGCTGCAGGCCCAGTTGGACTGGTTCGTCGAGTTCTACAACCACCGCCGCCCGCACCGGGCGCTGCGCGGCGCCACCCCGGCCCAAGCGTGGGCCGCGCGCACCCCGGCCGGACCGGCCCAGGAGCCGATCGTTGTCGGCAGGCCAGCCCGGGTCACGCTCTCCCGGCACACCGTCACCCGCGGTGGCGTGATCTACCTGGGCCGTACCAGCATCGGGCTGGGCACTCGACTGGCCGGCACCCAGATCACCGCGGTGCGTTACGGCCGCCGGCTGCTGCTGCTCGACGGTGGCCACCCGGTCCGCGCGCTCACCCTCCTACCCGGGCAGCGCTACTACCGCCAACCCAGCCAACCCCTGCTCGAGCCCACTCGGCGAGCCGAGCAGGACGCCCCGCGCACACCCGGGGCAGGCCATCCGCCTGCCCCTGCCCGCCAGCCCGGGGCGGCCGAGGCTCACCGCTCAAGGGTGGCCCGCAGCACCATCGCCGGAGGCGACGCCCGACAGGGCGCCCTTGAACTGTGAGCAGCGGCCCCACACACTGCGGGGCGTCCTGCTCACCACTGTCACCGATCTCCCAAGACACCGGTATCACCGATGTGGTCGGACATGACACGTCCGGATGTCCGGTCTCCGGGTCGCAGGCGACGATCACGGCCTGGTGCGTCGGCAGGGCCGTTCCCGCGTTGCGGTGGTAGAGCGTCACCAGCTTGGTCATCAGCACGCCGGCCGATGGGACGTATCCGGGCATCGCGGCGAGGATGCCCTCGTGCTCGGGCACGACGGCGCCGATCCGGTCGGGCGCCGACGCCCGCCCCGCGCTCAGGTCGGCCATGGCCGCGCCGAGGGCGTCGATGAGCTCGTCGAGGTCGAGCAGCTCCTCCACCTGCATACCGGTGAGCACGAGCATCCCGCACCTCCAGCTCCTCGCGTCCGGTGACCGGGCGATCCACTCGGTACGAGCGCCCGTCTGCCGGGACGACGACCGAGGCGTTGCTCGCCCGAGGTCGGCGAAAAACCGGTAGCCGTTACCGATTCGGGTGGCGTCGCTCGGCGGACGATGGGGCGATGCCGCACCCCGCCTGCGTCCCTGCACTCGCCCGACCGCTCGAGCCGACCGGTCCCGAGCTGCGCGCGCTGCTGCACGCGGCCGTCGAGCACGTGGTCGAGCAGGTCGACCGGGTGCGGACCGCGGCGGCCATCGACCGCAGCGGAGTGGCCGATCTGCTCGCCGACCCCGCGGTGCGCCGGCCACCGCCCGAGCAGGGCCGGGCCGTCGACGAGCTGCTCGCCGTGCTGGAGCGGGCCGCCGCGAAGGGCATCAACAGTGCCAGCGGCGGGGTGTTCGCGTACGTCCCAGGCAGCGGGCTCGTCAGCGCGGCGGTCGCCGACCTGGCCCGGGCCATGATCATCGCCCCCGACAGGTCGATCCCCGTCGCGGAGCCGTGCTCCGCCCGCCGGGCGGCCTCGCGGGTGGTGGAGCCGGTGCCGCACCCGACGTCGAGGACCTGGTCGCCGGGGCGGATCGCGGCCGCCGCGAAGAACGCGGCGTCGTAGCCGCCCAGTGCCCGTTCGAATGCGTGCGCGTTGGCAGCCCAGTAGTCGCCCTCGGCGCCGTCCCACGCCTGCAGCCGGCGGGCGTTCGAGGGGTCGATGCGAACCACGGTGGAAGTCATACGCCGAAGCGTCCGCTCGCGGGAGGAGGGCCGGATCCGTACCGGCTACCGATAATTCGGTATCCGCTACCGATCCCGCGAGCGGCGCGGGTGACCAGGCTCCCGGCCATGCATTCACGCACCACCGACGTGCTCGTCGTCGGCGCCGGCCCGGCCGGCCTCGCCACCGCGCTCACCGCGCTGCGCCACGGCGCCCGCGTCCTCGTCGTCGAGCGGCGGGCCGGGACCTCGACCGTGCCGCGCGCCACCGGGGTCAGCACGCGGACGATGGAGCTCTTCCGGTTCTGGGGCGTCGACCGCGCGATCCGGGACGGCGGCGTCGACTGCGACCCGCGCGTCGCCGTCACGCACACGCTGGCCGCGGAACCGGACGAGCTGGTGCGGTTCGCCTACCCCTCGATCCGGGAGGCGCTGGCCGTCAGCCCGGCCTACCCGGCGATCTGCGCGCAGGACCACATCGAGCCCGTCCTCGCCGCCGAGGTGCGCCGGCGCGGCGGCGAGATCCGGTTCGGCACGGCGTTGACGGCCCTGCGCGCCACACCGGACGGCGTGCGGGCCACGCTCGGCCCCGCCGGCACGGTGCGGGCCCGGTACGTGGTGGGCGCGGACGGCCCGCGCAGCGCGGTGCGCACCGCCGCCGGGATCGGCTGGGACCACCTGGGCTCGCTCGGGGAGTTCGTCAACGTCCTCTTCCGCCCGGATCTCGCCGCGCTGCTGGGCAGGCGGCTGCCGGGGATCGTCTTCGTGAAGCACCCCGACGCGGAGTGCGTGCTGGTGCCGGTCGGCGCGGGCCGCTGGACCGCGACGCGGCGGTGGGACCCCGAGCGCGGCGAAAGCGCCGCGGAGTACACACCGACCCGCTGGACGGAGCTGCTGCGCACCGCCACCGGGATCCCCGGGCTGCGTCCCGAGCTCCTCGCCACCGGCGCGTTCACCATGGCCGCGGACGTGGCGACGGCCGTCCGGTCCGGTCCGGTCTTCGTGGTCGGCGACGCGGCGCACCGGATGACGCCGATGGGCGGGATCGGCATGAACACCGCGATCCACGACGGCCACGAGCTGGGCTGGCGGCTCGCGTGGGCCGTCCGCGGCCTCGCGGGCGACGACCTGTTGGAGAGCTACGGGACCGAGCGCGAACCGCTCGGCCGGGCGTTGGCCGCCCGCTCGCTGCTCCAGGAGCGGCAGCCGGACGACGGCCTGCCCACCGACCTGGGTCGCACCTACCGCTCCCCGGTCATCATCGACGACGGCGCCACGCCCGCGCAGGGGCACTTCCGCACGGCGCGGCCCGGCGAGCGCGCCCCGCACGTGTGGGTGCGCCGGCACGGACGGCGGGCTAGCACGCTCGACCTGTTCGAGGACCGGATGACCGTGCTGACCAGACCGGGCGGCGCGGGCTGGGCGGGTGCGGCGCGGGGGCACGGCGCCGTCCCGGTGCAGGTGCTGGTGGCCTGCCGGGACCTCCCCGACCCGCGCGGCACCCTGCGCGCCGCGTACCGGCTGGGCCCGGCCTCGGCCGTGCTGGTGCGCCCCGACGGGATCGTGTCCTGGCGGCACGACGGGCCGTGCGACGACCCCGCTGGGACCCTCACGCGCGCGCTCGACAGCGCACTCGGCGGGGTTGCAGCAAAGCCACTTTCCTGCAAGCGGGTTGCGTGAACGTGGCGTTCCAGCCCCAGCACCCGGGTCAGGCCGGGTCGACCCACCGGCCCAGCTCGCGGCGGCTCGCGGCGCCCGTCTTCGCGAGCAGGCTGGCGACGTGGGTCTCGACGGTGCGGCGGGAGAGCACGAGCCGCTCGGCGACCTCGGCGTTGGTCAGCCCGCGGACGACGAACGCCAGCACCTCGGCCTCCCGCCCGGTGACGCCGAGCGCGGCGAGCCGCGGTGGCACGACGGTGTCGCCGCGGCGGCGGGTGGGTGCCCCGGCGCGGCGGAGCAGGTCGCGGCACGCCCGTTCGAGGTGGGTGTCCCCCGCCTCGTGGTGCGCGGCCAGGTCGGCGCGCAGCCCGGCGACCGGGTCACCCCAGCCGTCGGCGACCGCGCACTCCCACACCACGAGCCGCAGCAACCGGCGCCACCACGGCCGGCCGGCCAGTGCGGCGTCCGCCGCGTTCAGGTGGGCGACCGCGTCCACCAGGCGGCCGGAGCGCCCGGCCAGCACCGCGTCGGCGTAGTCGAGGCTCGCGCGGATCGTGCGCGACAGCCCGCCCGAGACGGCGCCGAGCTGGGCGCGGGCCTCAGCGCCACGGTCGTCCGACGCGGTGCGCAGGAGGACCCAGAGCCCGACCGGGGTGAGCAGCACGATCCCCCGGTCCCGCCGCACGAGCGGCACGGTGGGGTCCATCTCCACGACCGCACGTTGCAGGTCGTGCTCCAGCAGCGCGCCCATCGCGGTCGCGAAGCCGCGGAACGGGTTGGCGCCCGAAGCCCCCGCGCCGGTCGCCGCGAGGACCTCGGCCGCCCCGGTCACGTCACCGGCCGCGGCCCGGTAGGCCGCCACCTGCACCAGCGCCTGTGCCCGCAGCTGGGGCAGGCGGAGCCGCTCGGCGGCATCCGCGGCCCGGCCGGCCAGCTCCCCCGCCGGGCCCGGCCCGCGGGTGTGGAGGACGTGGTCGGACTCGATGAGCTCGATCGACGCGAGCTGGGCCAGCATCCCCGCGTCGGTGGCGAGCTCGCGGGCGCGGCGCAGCGTCGGGATCTCGTCGCCGTCCAGCGCCTCGAGCATCCCGACGCCGAACAGCGCCGTGACGCGCCACGGCGTGAGCCCGTGCTCCGCGGCCACCTGCGCGGCCCGGCGGAAGGCCGCCGCGGTCGCCGCGAGGTCCGTCTGCCACGTGGTGCGCGCGGCGACGCCCAGCGCCTCGCAGAGCACGGCCGGTGCGTCCGCCCGCTCCGCCGCGACGATCGCCTCGGCCGCCAGCGCGGCCGCCTCGTCCGGCCGCCCGGCTCCGAACGCGGCGTCGGCACGCAGCACGGTGGAGCGCGGGTCACGCGGCCGCCCGGCCCGTTCGACGTACCCCTCGGCCGCGGTCCAGCGGGCCGCGGTCACGGCCGTGCGCGCGAGCCGCAGGCACAGCTCGGCGTGGGCATCGCCGGTGAGCGAGTCCAGCCGGGCGTCGCCGAGCGCGAGCGCCTCGTCGGCCCGGCCGGCCAGCGTCAGCACGCTCACCCGCTCCCCGACGATCTCCGCGATGGTCTCGGGCCCCGCTGCCGAGCCCGCGGCGCGGGCGAGCAGCGCGTCCGCCGAGTGCAACGCACCCCGCCCCGCCGCCCGGCGGGCCAGCCGGAGCAACACGGCCGCAGCGTCCCGCGGGCGGCCCGCCTCGGCGTAGAGCTCCGCGGCCCTCGGCTCGTCGTCGGGACCGGCTCGCCCGGCCAGCACGTCCGCGGCCCGGGCGGCGAGGCCGGCCCGTTCCGGCGGCAGCAGGGTGGCGAGCACGGCGTCGCGGGCGAGCGCGTGCGGCCACCGGAGGCCGGCCGGGTTCGCCCGGACGACCAGCCCGACGTCGACGGCGCGGCGCAGTGCGGCGACGACATCGGCGTCCGGCACACCGCTGACCGGCGCGAGCAGCCGCCAGTCCGGGTCGGGTCCGAGGACGGCGGCGGCGTGCAGCACCGTGCGCCCGGCCGCGTCGAGGGCCTCGAGCCGGGCCGCGACCAGCGCCGCGAGGGACGGGGGTACCTCCCGGTCGGATCCGGCCAGGAGCTCCTCGGCGAGGAACGGCAGGCCGGCCGAGCGCGCGTACAGGTCCCGGCGGTCCTCGGGCAGCAACGGCCGTCCGCCCCGGCAGGCCGCCGCGAGCGCGGCGACATCGGCCTCACCCAACCGGCGCAGGTGCACCGTGGTGGTCCCGGGCAGCGTGCGCAGCCGCGCGGTCACCGCCGCCTCCGCCGGCTCGTCCCGGCACGACACGGCGACGAGCACGGGGCGGTCCACGACGGCGGCCGCGAGGTAGCCGACGATCGCGAGCGTGTCCTCGTCGGCCCAGTGCAGGTCCTCGAGCCGCAGCAGACATCCGGTGTGCGCTTCCGCGAGCGCGCGCACGACGCGCAGCACGCCCTCCCCGAGCACCACCGCGGGGTCGGCGGCGGGCACCCCGGCCGCCGGGCCCGCACCCCCGGTGACGAGGGCGTCGAGGGCGGGGAGGTAGGGCCGGACGGCGGCGGACCCCCGGGCGGCGGGGGCGTCGAGCCGCCCGACGACCGCCTCCGCGATCGCCCGGTAGCTGCCTCCGCCCTGCACCGCCCGGCCGCCGAGCACCAGCAGCCCGGCATCGGCCGCCGCGGCTGCGGCCGCGTCGAGCAGCCGGGTCTTGCCCACCCCGGCCTCGCCGAGCACGGCCAGCACGCCCCCGCGGCCGGACGCGGCGGCGGCCACCAGCCGGCGCACCTGGGCCAGCTCACCCGCCCGCCCCACGACCACCGGGCAGCGCAGCACCGACGTCACGCCATCAGTACACCGGAAGTTCCGCGGCCCGGGCACCGGTGGAAGCGGCGGCGCGGTCCTTATCGTGACGGGGTGCGAGGGGTATGGGTGGAGAAGGTCGGTGCACCGTGGGCGGTCCGGGAGGTCCCCGACCCGCAGGTGCGGCCCGGCGGCGTGGTCGTCGACGTCGTGGCGGTGCGCGTGCCGTCCTACACGCGCCAGGTGCTCGACGGCGAGCTGGGCTACGACCTGCCCACCCCGCTGGTTCCCGGGCCGACGTGCGTCGGGCGGGTGCGGGCGGTGGGAGAGGACGTCTTCGCGCACCGCCCGGGGGACGTGGTGCTGTGCAACTCGCTCCACTCCTCGGGCGATGCGGTCGGTTCACCGGACGAGATCCTGATCGGCTGGACCGGCACCGGGAGCGCGCGCTCGGCACGGATGCAGCAGGTGTGGCGGCACGGAAGCTTCGCCGAGCGCGCCTGCTACCCCGCCTCGTGCCTGACCACCCTGCCCGGCGGCGCGGAGTGGTCCCGCCCCGAACTGCTGCCGTTCCTGGCCTCGCTGGCGATCGCCGACGGCGGGCTGCGCCGGGGCGGGCTGCGCGGCGGGCAGACCGTCCTCGTCAACGGCGCCACCGGGAACCTCGGCGGCGCCGGCACGCTCGCCGCGCTGGCGCGGGGCGCCGTCCGGGTGATCGTGACGGGACGCCGGGCCGACGCGCTCGCCGCGCTCGCGGCGCTCGACCCGCGCGTGCGCCCGGTGCCGCTGTCCGGCGACCGCGCCTCGGACACCGCGGCGATCCTGGAGGAGACCGACGACGGCGCCGACCTCCTGCTCGACGTCATCGCCCACACACCCACGACGGACCCGACGCTCGCCTGCGTCGACGCACTGCGCCTGCGCGGCACCGCCGTGCTCGTCGGCGGCGTGCGCCACGACCTGGCCCTGCCCTACCAGCGGATCCAGCGCAGGCAGCTGACCGTCGCGGGGTCGTTCATGTTCGACTCGGCCACGGCCCTCGAGGTGTGGCAGCTCGTCCGCTCCGGGGCGATCGACCTGGACCCGGTGCGGGCCCACGTGTTCGACCTCGACCGGTTCGAGGCCGCGCTGGACCGGGCGGCGTCGCTCACCGGCCTGGAGTACGCGGTCCTCGAACCCTGAGCACGGCTCAGTCCTTGTTCTGCAGCTCCGGCCAGCCGTCGTCGTCCCACACCAGCGGTTGGATGGCCAGCCTGGTGGCCCCGTTCGCCGACTTGTCGTAGTAGTGGTAGGCGATGATGTCGTCGGAGGCGGACTGGCCGCCCGGACCGACGCGGTTGCCCTGGTCGACGAGCACCGTGGTGCCGCCCCCCTCGAGCAGCTTGCGACCGTCCCGGTCGACGTAGGGACCGGTCACCTTCTTCGAGCGCCCGACCATGATCTTGTAGTCGCTGTCGGAGCCCTGGCAGCACTGGCCCCACGACGTGAACAGGTAGTAGTAGCCGTCGTTCTTCACGATGTAGGCCGCCTCGATGGCGTTGGGCGAGGCCTTGCGGTCGGCGATGCGGAGCGGTTCCTGGTCGGGGTCGGCGACCTTCCCCGACGGCCAGTCCAGCTGCACCATCCGGATCCCGCTCCAGTACGAGCCGAACGCCATCCACGGCGTGCCCGACCCGTCCTCGACGATGCCCGGGTCGATGGCGTTGTAGTCGTCGTCCGGCTGGGAGCCGATGACCTCGCCGCGGTCGACCCACTCGTAGGCCGGGTCGGCCGGATCGAGCGTCTCGTTCGTGGCGAGCCCGATCACCGACCTGTTGTGCCCCCACGTCGACGCCGCGTAGTACAGGTAGTACATGCCGTTGGCCTCGTAGACCTCCGGCGCCCAGAGGTTCTTCACACCCGGTACCGCGTCCTTGACCCACTTCGGGATCTCGTCCCAGACCGTGCCCTCGTAGGTCCACTTGTGCCCGTCCGGCGAGGAGCGGATCTGGATGTTCCCGGCGCCCTTGCTCTCCTCGCCCGTGGCGAACACGTACCAGTTGTCGCCCCCGCCGCCGACGACCAGCCCCGGGTCGTGCGCGGCGAGGTCGCCGCTGAGCCGCCACGGTTCCTCCGGCTGCGCCGGTGCGGGGGGCGCCGCCTCGGCCGGCGGCGCCACGACTCCCGTGAGCCCGATCACTGCAGCGACGACGGTGAGGAGCGGCGCGAGTCGCACGGGCGTCATCCGTTCTGCGAGAGGGACAGTTCGCCCGCGACGACCCGGCGAGCAAGATCGTCGAGAGGCGGCGATCAGCGTATGCGCGACCGGGCGGTGAACAACGATCTGACACCCGCGAAATCACCCGAGAGTGAGCCGCATCACTCGAACGCGCCGATGCCGGTGCTGGATATAGTGATTTCTAACCAGCTCTAGTGCAGTCGAAATGCTTTCGTCGTCAGCTCGCGCCCCTCCCGGGCGAGCTCGAAGAAGCCGTACGTGCCGTGTTCCTTCAGCTCGCGCGCGGCACGGGCGAGCGCGCCGAACGCGACGGCGCTGAACGTGCCTCCCACCGAGATGCGGGCCACGCCCGCCTCGGCCAGCTCCGCGACCGGCACCATCCCCGGCATGAGCAGCACGTTCACCGGCCGGTCGACCGACGACACCACGCTGCGGATGTCGGTGAGCTCCACCAGGCCCGGCGCGTACAGCACCTCGGCGCCCGCCTCCTGGTAGGCCTGCAGCCGTTCGATCGTGTCGCCCAGGTCGGGGTTGCCGCGGATGAAGTTCTCGGCGCGCGCGGTGAGCACGAGCCCGCGACCTTCCTTCGCGGCGTCCGCGGCCGCCGCGATCCGCTCGGCGGCCAGCCCGACGTCGTGGATCTCCGGGTCGGCACCCGCGCTGTAGTCCTCGATCGAGCAGCCCGCCAGGCCGCTCGCCACGGCCTCGGCGACCGTGCTGGCCACCTCGCCCGGGTCGTCGCCCCACCCGTCCTCCAGGTCGGCGTTGACCGGGACGTCCACGCACAGGGCCATCGCCGCGGCGTGCTGCAGCGTGTCGACAGCGCCCACCGCACCGTCGACGAGGCCGGCGGTGGCGGCGAACCCGCTGCTCGTGGTGGCCAGCGCCGCGAACCCGAGGGTGGCGAGCGCCTTCGCCGACCCCTCGTCCCACGGGTTGGGCATCAGCAACGGATCGCCCGGCACGTGCAGGGCCCGGAACCGGGCGGTCATGTCGGTACCGGTCAGGTCACTGCTGGTCAGCCTCGTCGACACGGTCCCGACCGTACCGAGCCGCGCCACCGGAACACGCGGGGCACGGGTCAGGCCTCGCGGCGCCGCCCGCCGTCGATCGCGCCGCCGTCGAGGGCCCGCACCAGGTCCTCGCGGGCCCGCGCCACCCGGGACCGGATCGTGCCCACCGGGCAGCCGCACACCTCGGCGGCCTCGGCGTAGCTCAGGTCGAGCACCTGCGTGAGCACGAACGCCTCGTGCCGGTCCGGGTGCAGGGCCGCGACCAGCTGCCCCAGCACCACGGCCTCGTCACCGGGCCGACGGGCCACCCCCGTGCGCTCGGCCACCGCATCCCTGGCGACCGCGTCCCAGTCGGCGACGGCCGTGGTGCGCGGCCGCCTGCCCGCAGCGCGCACCGCGTCGGCCGCCACGCGCCGGGCGATCGACAGCAGCCAGGTGCGTGCCGAGGCGGCGCCCTCGAACCGCGGCAGCGCCCCCACGGCGCGCAGGTAGGTCTCCTGCGCGAGGTCCTCCGCCTGCCCGGCGTCGGCCAGGTGCGACACGAACCGCAACACGTCGCGCTGGGTGGAGCGCACGAACGCCGAGAGCGCATCGCGATCACCGCGCCCGGCCGCGAGCGCCCACGCCGTGATCTGCTCGTCGTCCGCTCGCTGGGCCACGGCGCCCAGCCTATCCACCGCGGCTACCGACGGCCCGCGCCGGGAACCACGGGGCGCCCGCCAGCGACCATAGGCACATGCGGTGCGAGGACTGCCGGGACGCGATCTCCGCGCGGATGGACGGGGAGGACCCCGGCGTGGACGTCGAGGCGCTCGAACGCCACGTCGAGGACTGCGCCGCCTGCCGCGCCTTCTCCGACCGGGCCACGCACGTCACGCGGCTGGCCCGGCTGCGCCCCGCCGAGGACCTCCCCGACGTGCTGCCCGGCCTCCTCGCCGCGCTCGACGCGGGCGAGTCCCGCCCGGCGCCGCGGCGGACGTGGCGCTCGCTCGCCCGGGACGCCGTCCGCGCCGCCCTCGCTGTGCTCGCCGTCGGGCAGCTGGCGCTCGCGCTGAGCGGGATCGTCGCCGCGGCCGGGGCAGGCCCCGGCGAGCTGGCGGGGGCGAGCATGGCGCACTTCTCGCACGAGAGCGCAGCCTGGAACCTTGCCCTCGGCGTCGCGTTCGCGTGGGCCGCCACCGGGGCGCGCCGCGCGGGCGGCCTGGTGCCGGTGATCGGCGCGTTCGTCGCGCTGCTGGTGGCCCTCAGCGCGATGGACCTGCTCGCCGGGCACGTCGAGATCGGCCGGCTCGCCGGGCACGTGCCCGTGATCGTCGGCCTCGTCCTCCTGCTGCTGCACGCCCGGCTCGGGCGGCGCGGCGGCGGGACGGCTGCCGAGGCCGTCTCCGAACCCGTTGCCGGACACGACGGGGGAGTGGACGGAGAAGGCTTCGCCGGAGGCGGCCTGCAACCGACAGCCCACCACAAAGCCGCATAGGGCGTCGTGGACCCACCGTGCTGTTTCCGAAGGCGCTGTTTCCCGACGCGCTGTTCCCACGCGCTGCTCCCACGCGCTGTTTCCCGACGCGCTGTTTCCGACGCGCTGTTTCCCGACGCGCTGTTTCCCAAGGCCGCGAACAGCACCATGGATCCACGGTGCTCGGGAACCCGGTGCCCTTTCAGGGCGACCACCTCGGGTGATGCCTTCCATCACCTCCTCCCGATCCGCGCTGCTCCCGTGGCTCGCCACCGCGGCGCGGCTGCTGCTCGGCGCCGTGTGGCTGGTCGCGGGCGCCTCGAAGATCACCGATTTGGACGCCTCCGTACGCGCGGTGCGCGCCTACCGGCTCCTCCCCGAGACGGCCGCGCAGGTCGTCGGCGCGGGCCTGCCGGTCGTGGAGCTGCTGCTGGGCGTGCTGCTCGTGGTCGGGGCCGGGGTCCGGGCGGCCGCCGCGGTCTCGGCCGTGCTGATGCTCGCGTTCGGCGTCGGGATCGCGGCGGCCTGGGCACGCGGGCTGCGGATCGACTGCGGCTGCTTCGGCTCGGGCGGCGAGCTCGCCGCCGGGCAGGACCCGACGTACGCGCTCGAGCTCGCCCGCGACGCCGCGCTGACGGTGCTCGCCGTCCTCCTCGCCCGGTGGCCGGGCGGTCGCCTCGCACTCATGAAGGAGCCATCCTGATGCCTCGCACCCCCACCGTCCGGCGCGGTGGCCCGTCGACCTTCACGCTCGTCGCGGTCGTCGTGCTGGTGCTGTTCGCAGGCGCCGTCGGGTTCGGCGTCTACCGCGCGCAGGCCGGCGCGGGCGGCGACCTGCCTGCGGGCGCCACCGCGGCCGGGGTCGCCGTCGGCGACCCGAACGCGCCGGCGACCATCGACCTGTACCTGGACTTCCAGTGCCCGGCCTGCCGCCAGTACGAGCAGCAGGTGGGTTCCACGATCGACCAGCTCGTCACGTCCGGGCAGGCGCGGGTCGTCTACCACCCGGTGGCGTACCTGAACCGCTTCTCCAGCACGCAGTACTCCAGCCGCTCGTCGGCGGCCGCGGGCTGCGCCGCCGACGCCGGCGTCCTCCCCCGGTTCGCGCAGCTGCTGTACGCGAACCAGCCCGCCGAGGGCGCAGCGGGCCTGCCCGACGACCAGCTCGTGGCGCTCGGCAGGCAGGCGGGCGCGGGGGACGAGTTCGCCGGCTGCGTGCAGGAGGGCACGTACGCGGGCTGGACGCGCTCGGTCACCGATGCCGCATCCCAGGCCGGCGTCACCGCGACGCCCACCGTGCTGGTGAACGGGCGGGAGGTCGATCACACCGCGGACGCCTTGCGCGCCGCGGTCGCCGGGGGCTGAGACGTATCCTCCTTCCCGAGGGGTGAAGGGGGACGATGACGTCGTGCGGGCGCGCCGATCCGTCGGATCGGGTGTCGGCCGGTTGGGTCGTCCGGTTCGCGCTGGCCTGGGTCGGGCTGTACGCGGGGCTGTTCGGGCCGCTGCAGGTGCTGCTGCCCCAGCAGGTCGCGGCGCTCGCCCCCACCGACAAGGAGGCCGTGCTCGCGCTGGTGCTCGGGGCGGGCGCCGCGTGCTCGCTCGTGGCGAACCCGCTGTTCGGTGCCTTGTCGGACCGCACGCGCTCCCGGTTCGGCCGGCGCAGGCCGTGGATCGCGGTGGGGTTCGCCGGCGGTGCCGTCGCCATCGCGCTGCTCGCCGCGGCGCCGGCCGTCCCGTTCCTGGTCATCGGCTGGTGCGCGGTGCAGACGCTGCTGAACGCCCCCTACGCGGCGCTCAGCGCCGCCGTGCCCGACGAGGTGCCGGCCGCGCAGCGGGGGACCGCGGCCGGGTACCTCGGCCTGGCGCTCGTCGTCGGCGTGGGGGCCGGCACCGGGCTCGCCGTCCTCGGCGGCGTGATCGCCACCGGGTACGTCCTGTGCGCGCTCGCCGCCCTGCTCTGCAGCCTGCCGTACGTCCTCTCGGGGCGGCACGCGCGGGACCGGCCCGGCACGGCGTGGCGGTGGGGCGAGTTCCTGCGCGGGTTCTGGGTCAACCCGGCGCGCCACCCGGACTTCGGCTGGGGCTTCGTCACCCGGTTCCTGGTGAACCTCGGCAACGCGATCGTGCTGCTCTACCTGTTCTTCTTCCTGTCCGACGTGGTGGGCATCGCCGACCCTGCCTCCGGTGTGCTGGTCCTCACGGGGGTCTACTCGGCGGCCATGCTGGGCTCCGTCGTCCTCGCGGGCACCCTGTCGGACCGCACGGGGCGGCGCCGCGTGTTCGTCACCACCGGCGCGCTGATCATGGCCGGCGCCGCGGTGCTGATCTCGGTGTGGCCCACGTGGGCGGGCGCGGTGGCGGCCGCGGTGGCGCTCGGCATCGGCTTCGGCGCCTACAGCGCGGTGGACTTCGCGCTGCTCACGCAGGTGCTCCCCGCCGCCCACGACCGGGGAAAGGACCTGGGTGTGCTCAACATCGCGAGCTCCCTGCCCCAGGTCCTCGCCCCGGCGATCGCCGCCCCGGTCGTGACCGGCATGGGCGGGTACGGCGCGCTCTACCTCGTGGCGGCCGCGATCGAGGCCGCGGGCGCGATCCTCGTCTACCGGATCCGCTCGGTGCGTTGACGGCGCCTCGACGGTCCGATCTCAGTGCCCGACGGGCACGTCGCCGTCCACCGTGGTGCTGCGGACGAAGAACGCCCCCGCGATCGCGAACAGCGACAGGACCGCGGCCACCTGGAACGCGCTGTGGATGCCCCCCGCCGTCTGCTCCACCAGCGATGCCCCCTCCGCGGCGAGCGACGTGGAGCCGACGGACATGACGCTCACCAGTAGCGCGACCCCGGCCGCGCCCGCGAGCTGCTGGGTGGTGCCGAAGATCGCGCTGCCGTAGGAGTACAGCCGCGGCTCCACGGCGCCGAGCCCGGAGGTGAACAGCGGCGTGAACACGAACGCCAGCCCGATGGACAGCAGCAGGTGGAACCCGAGGACCTGCAGCATCGAGCTGCCCTGGGTGAACAGCGTGGTGGACCACAGCGCCGCGCTCGTGGCCGCCGTGCCGGGCACCAGCAGCGCCCGGGCGCCGAACCGGTCGTACAGGCGCCCCACGACCGGGCCGAGCAGGCCCATCAGCAGGCCGCCCGGCAGGAGCAGCAGGCCGATGGTGAACGCCTCGAGCCCCAGCACGCTCTGCAGGTAGATCGGCAGCAGGACGATCGTGCCGAGCAGCACGGCCATCATCACCATCATCATCGCGCTCGCCACGGTGAACGTCGGCGAGCGGAACGTGCGCAGGTCGAGCAGCGCGCGGTCGGACCGCTGCAGCACGAGCTGCCGCGCCACGAACGCCACGAGCCCCACCACACCGACGCCGAACGCCCCCCACAGCAGCACCGGCGATGTGCTCTCGGCCGAGTGGCCGACGCTGCTCAGGCCGTACACGATGCCGCCGAAGCCGAGCACCGAGAGCACGACCGACGGCACGTCGATCGGGGCGGAGGTGGAGTCGCCGACGTTCGTGATCAGGCGCATCCCCAGCAGCAGCGCGGCGAGCGCGATCGGGAGGACGAGCCAGAACATGGAGCGCCAGCCGAACTGGGTGAGCACGATGCCCGAGACGGCGGGCCCGATCGCGGGCGCCACCGAGATGACGATCGAGATGTTGCCCATCACGGCCCCCCGGCGCGCCGGCGGGACGAGCGTCATCACGGTGGTCATCAGCAGCGGGAGCATGATCGCGGTACCGCTGGCCTGGACCACCCTGGCGGCGAGCAGCACCTCGAAGCCCGGCGCGACCGCCGCGAGGAACGTGCCCGTGCTGAACAGCGCCATCGCGGTGCCGAAGAGCCCGCGGGTGGGAACCCGCCGGATCAGGAAGCCGGTGATCGGGATGACCACGGACATCGTGAGCAGGAACCCGGTGGTGAGCCACTGGCCCACGCCGGCCGTGACGCCCAGCTCGGACATGAGCGTCGGCAGCGCGACACTCATGATCGTTTCATTGAGGATGACGACGAACGTGGAGACGAGCAGCACCCCGATCACCGTGCGGTCGCGGGCGCTCAACTCCCCCGCGTGATCGGGTGCGCTCGACGACCGGTCGAGCACGTCGGGCTGCTGGTTCACTACGTCCCCCACGTGGGTCTTCGGGCGGCGCGGGCGGGTGGGCCCGGCGCCGGAGGTGCACTGTAAGGAGTAGGACCGACAGAACGCGCAGAATTAATCCCTGCGCCGGTCGAGGCCCGCGTCACCCGCCGTAGGCTCGCGTCCGTGATCCTGGTGAGCGGCGCCACGGGCAACGTCGGACGCGAGCTCGTGCGCACGCTGGTCGACCGGGAGGTGCCCGTGCGCGCGCTGACCCGCCGCGACGGCGGGAGGATCGAGGGTGCGCAGCGCGTCGTCGGCGACCTCGACCACCCCGCCGGCCTCCGCCCCGCGCTCGAGGGCGTCTCGGGCCTCTTCCTGCTCCCCGGCTACCAGGACATGCCCGGTGTGCTCGCCGCGGCCCGGGACGCGGGGGTGTCGCGGGTGGTGCAGCTGTCGGGCGGCTCGGCCGGAAGCGGCGACACCGGCAACGCGATCTCGGCCTACATGATCCGCACGGAGGAGGCGGTGCGGGCCTGCGGGATCCCGTGGACGCTGCTGCGCCCCTACGGCTTCATGACGAACGCCCTCGAGTGGGCGCCCCAGCTGCGGTCCGGGGACGTGGTGCGGGCCCCGTTCGGCGGCGTCCGCGTCGCCGTGATCGACCCCGCCGACATCGCGGCCGTCGCCGCCACGGCCCTCGTCGAGGACGGGCACGCCGGTCGCGTCTACGCGCTGTCCGGACCGGAGTCGCTCCTGCCCGCCGACCGCGTCCGCGTGCTCGGCGAGGTGCTCGGCCGCGACCTGCGGTTCGAGGCCCAGCCCGACGACGAGGCATGGGCCGAGATGACGGCCCGCATGCCGGAGGCCTATGTGCGGGCGTTCTTCGACTTCTACGTCGACGGCTCGCTGGACGAGTCCCGGGTGCTGCCGACCGTGCGGGACGTGACCGGCCGCCCGCCGCGGACGTTCGCCGACTGGGCCCGCGCCCACGCCGACGCGTTCCGCTGAGCGCCTGCATCCCCGCCCGTCACGGGTCGAGGGATCCCCAGAACGCGCGCAGTGCCGCGGCCACCGCGGCCGGGTCCTGCAGCATCCACCAGTGGCCGAGACCGTCCAGCCGGTGCGTGCGTGCACCGAGCCGGGCGGCGACCTCGCCGGACCGCGCCGGGTCGTCGTACGGGTCGGCCGTGGGCTGCAGTACCAGGCCCGGCGCCGCGGTCGGCCCGCGCAGCTCCGCACCCCAGTCGGCGTACGGGTTGGGCACGGCGGACCGGTACAGGTCGAGGATGCAGCCGCCCATCGTCGCGTCGTACGCCGCGGCGAGCGTCGCCGCGTCCGCCTCGGGCACGCCCGCCGCGTGCAGGTACCCCGCCCGCGCCTGTGGTCCCGCGGCCGCCGTGGCCGCCGTCCGCTCCTCTCCCGCACCGGGGGTCTGCCACACCTGCGCCATCTCGTGCCAGACGTAGTCCGGGTGGAAGACCCCGCCGACGTCCACGGCCCAGCTGCGCAGCCGGACGTCGTACGCCGTGGCCACGCGCAGCACGAAGCCCGCTCCCCAGTCGTGCCCCACCAGGTCGACCGGGCGGCCGAGCCGCCGCAGCTCGCCGGCGAGCCACCGCGCGTACTCGTCCTTCGTCGCGCCGAACCCGGCCGGGCGGGGCCTGCCGAAGCCGGGCAGGCCGACGGCGAGCGCGGCGCCGTCGAGGTGGGTGCGCACGCCCGTCCAGAGCGCGCTCGTTTCCGGGACGCCGTGCACGAAGACCACCGTCATGCCCGCCATGCTCGCCCCCCACGCCCCCGCTCGCACAGGACCGGCCCCACTCGGATCCGGACCGTGACCACCACACCGTCGGAGGGCGACGCCTGCCCGGCCATCCGGGGTGGAGTACAACCTGCGAATGGCATTCAGGCTGACGCCACACGAACGCGGCTTCTACCCGCTGTTCACCCGGGCCGCCGAGAACATCGTCCGCGCAGCGGACGACCTCGCGGCGCTGGTGGCCGCACCGCCGTCCGAGCGGGCCGAGCTCGCCAGGCGGGTGAAGGATGCCGAGAACGCCGGTGACGAGGTCACCCACGAGATCATGGTGAAACTCAACAAGACGTTCGTGACGCCGTTCGACCGCGAGGACATCTACCGGCTCACCTCGTCGCTCGACGACGTGATCGACGCGATGGAGGAGGCCGCGGACCGGATCGTGCTCTACCGGCTCGTGGACCTGCCGTCCGGGATGAAGGTCCAGACCGACGTGCTGCAGCGCGCGGCGGCCGCCACGGCGGAGGCGATGCCCCGGCTGGCGACGATGGGGAAGCTGCAGGAGTACTGGGTGCACGTCAACTCGCTCGAGGACGAGGGCGACGTCGCCTACCGCGCGTTGCTCGAGGAGCTGCTCTGCCCACCCCGCGACGTCGACGCGGCGGGCGTGCTGACGACCCTCAAGCTCAAGGAGGTCATCGACTCCCTCGAGGAGGCCGCCGACGCGTTCGAGACGGTGGCCAACACCGTCGAGAGCATCGCGGTCAAGGAGTCCTAGTGTCGATGGAGCTGGCCACGATCATCGTGGTGATCGTGGTGGCCGTCGCGTTCGACTACACGAACGGCTTCCACGACGCCGCCAACGCCATCGCGACCTCCGTCGCCACCCGCGCACTCACCCCGCGCACCGCGCTGCTCATGGCCGCGGTGATGAACCTGGTCGGCGCGTTCCTCGGCACCGAGGTGGCCACCACGGTCGGCAGCGGCATCATCGACCCGCCGCAGGGGATCTCCGGCCTCGTCGTGGTGCTCGCCGCGCTGGTCGGCGCGATCGCGTGGAACCTGGTCACGTGGTGGCTCGGCATGCCGTCCTCGTCGTCGCACGCGCTGATCGGCGGGCTCGTCGGCGCCGCGCTCGCGGCCGCGGGCACCGTGCACTGGAGCGGCGTGCTGGACAAGGTCATCATCCCGATGGTGGTCTCGCCGGTGGTCGGCTTCGTGCTCGCCGGGCTCCTGATGACCGCCATGTTGTGGATCTTCCGGCGCGCCCACCCGCAGCCGCTCAGCCGCGGCTTCCGCCACGCGCAGACCCTCTCGGCCGCCGCGATGGCGCTCGGCCACGGCCTGCAGGACGCCCAGAAGACGATGGGCGTGATCGTGCTGGCGCTGGTCGTCGGCGGCTACCACGAGGGTTTCGAGGTGCCGTGGTGGGTCATCCTGCTCGCGGCGGGCGCGCTCTCCGCGGGTACCTACTCCGGCGGCTGGCGGATCATGCGGACGCTCGGGCGCCGGATCATCGACCTCGACCCGCCGCGCGGGTTCGCCGCGGAGGTCACGGCGTCCGCGGTGCTCTACACCACCGCCTTCGTGTTCGCCGCGCCGATCTCGACGACGCAGACGATCACATCGTCGATCCTGGGCGTCGGCGCCACCAAGCGGCTCTCCGCGGTGCGGTGGGGCGTGGCGGGCAACATCGTGGTGGCGTGGGTGCTCACGATCCCGATGGCGGCGCTCGCCGCGGCGATCGCGTTCTGGGTGCTGCACCCGATCCTGCAGTAGGGCCTTGTCAGGCGCCGCGCACGGCCCGGCCGGGCAGCGCTCCGGTGTCGAGCACGCCGTCGCGCACGACGAACCGGCCCCCGACCAGCACGTGCCGGACGCCGGTCGACGGGCGGGTGGTGTCGGTATAGGTGGACCGGTCGGTCACGGTGGCCGGGTCGAAGACGGTGACGTCGGCGTCGCACCCCGGCTGCAGCCGCCCCTTGCGGCGCATCGCGGGAGCCGCCTCCTGCACCACCTGCGCCGGCACGAGCGTGCAGCGGCGCACCGCCTCGGGCAGGCTGAGCAGCCCCAGCTCCCGCACCAGGAGCCGCAGTGTGCGCCCGAACGTGCCTGCGGTGCGCGGGTGGGTCGCCACCTGCGGCGGCAGCGGCCAGCTCAGCGGGTCGTGCGGCCCGGACGGCCACTGCGGCGCGATCGCGTCGCTCGCGACCGCGGCGTCCGGGAAGGCGAGCGCCCGCTGCACCACCGCGAAGGCACGCGGGTCGGTCTCGTCGGTCTGGTGCACGAACGCGAGCGCGCCCGGGTCCTCCGCGCGCACCCGTCGCAGCTCGTCCGCGTCGGCGATGCGCCTGCCGAGGCCGAGGTGGCCGATCGAGCCCGGGGTGAGCCCGCGGCGGTGCAGGAGCTCGGGTGCGAGGAACGCGGCCCCGATACCGGTCATCCCGGCGCCGTACGGGTAGGCCTCCGTGGTCACCGACGCGCCCTCGCGCCGGACCCGCTCCACCAGCGCCAGCACGCGGTCCACGTGCCGGCCGGACGTGCTGTTGAGGTGGCAGTAGTGCATGTGCGCGCCGGTCTCGCCCGCCGCGCGCACGATCTCCTCCGCCCCGTCGACCGGGACCTGCGGGTCCATCTCCACCAGATCGCGGGCGTGCGTGTACGTCGGCACCCCGTGCCGCGCGGCCAGGGCGGCCACGGCGAGGTACTCCGCGGGGTCCGTCCCCGGCGCGTACCCGACGAGCACGCCGATCCCGAGCGCCCCCGCGGCGAGGTCGGCCTCGAGGAGCGCGAGGATGCGGTCGACGTCCGCGGGAGCGGCCGTGGCCTGCCAGCGCGGGTCGGCGACGTGGACGAGCATCTCGTCGAGATCGGCCACGGGCGGCGCGCCCGCGAGCACGTGCATCCGCGCGCCCGCCCACGACGTCGAGAACCCGTAGTTCACCGGCCGCCCGGCCGCGGCGGCCCGGCGGTAGGCCGGTTCCACCGGGAAGGCACCGGCCTCCAGCTCCAGCGCCGTGGTGACCCCGTCGAGCGCCTGCAACCGCTGGCCTGCGACGTCCTGGCTGTGGCTGTGCAGGTCGACGAAGCCGGGGCTCACGACCAGCCCGGAGACGTCGACGGTGACGGTTCCCGCGAGATCCGGGCCGACCTCCCGCACGGTGTCGCCGATGATCCCGACGTCGCGGACGGCGTCGAGCCCCGACTCGGGGTCGATCACCCGACCCCCGGTGAGGACGAGCTCGTGGACGGTCATCGTCCGATGATCGCACCGACGTGGTCAGGCGGCCGCGAGCTCGGGGGCGGGCGAGGCCACCACCGGGACGTCCAGGTAGTGGCGGGAGAGCCTGCGGTACGAGCGCGAGCGGAGCGCGGCGAACGTGAGGACCAGGCCGAGGACGCCCGCGATCGTGAACAGCAGCGCCATGCCGCGCTCGGGCCCGGTGCCGAACCACGGGCCGAGCAGCCGCGCGCCGGCGCCGTCGGTCATGAACGGCATGAACACGAACTGGGCCAGCGGGCTGATCAGGAACGCGGTGAGCGGGGACGCGGCCTGCTCCACGCTCTGCGCGAACCCGAACACCCGGCCCTGCCGCTCGAACGGCACGACCTTCTGCAGCACGGTCTGCTCGGACGCCTCGGCGTAGGGCACGACGCACAGGTAGATGAAGAACCCGACCGCCAGCAGCACGATCGAGGAGCGCAGGGCGAAGACGCTGCAGACGCCCCAGAGCACGAGGTTCGCCAGCAGCAGGGTCCGCAGCGGGTTGCTGCCGAGCCCCCACTTGCCGATGGCGAGGCCACCGATGATGAACCCGGTGCTCAGCACGCCGAAGAGCAGCCCCCAGACCTCGACCGACACCAGCGACAGGCCGTAGGGGTCGGCGAGGGCCATCAGGATGCCGCCGAGGAAGTTGTTGATCGTCGAGAACGCGATCAGGGCGAGCAGGCCGGGCACGGCGGCCACCAGGGCGACGGTGCCGCGCAGGTCCGTGCGGCGGGCGCCCTCCCCCGCGGCGGGCACGGCGCGCAGCTCGGGGATCGTCAGCGTCGCGAGGTGCGCGACCACCACGGCGGTGCCCCCGACCGCCAGCAGCAGCACCGACAGCATGCCCGCCATGCCGATCAGCAGGCCGCTGATCACGGACGTCACGAGGAACGCCACCCCGGTGACGGTGCCGACCATCCCGTTGGCGCGGTCCCGTTCGGGCTCGGGCACGAGCAGGGTCACCAGCGTGGACATCGCGATGCCGCGGATGTTGCCGACGATCACGCCGCTCATCAGCAGCAGCACGAACCCCCACAGCACCGGGCTGGTGGGGTCGCGGAAGGCCTCCGGCCCGGCGGCGAGGTGGACCGCGAGGCTCGCCGCGTACAGCGCGAGCGACGCCGCGCTGGAGCCGATCATGGCATTCCGCTTGCCGTGGCGGTCGACGATGCCGCCGAACCACACCCCGGACAGCGCCGTCAGACCCAGGAAGATCCCGGAGATGACGCCGGTGGCGAACACCGAACGGGTTTCCAGGTACACCCAGAAGGTCACCGCGAACCAGACGGTGGAGTTCACGACGGACGCCACGAGGGTGTTGGCGAGCGCGTGGCGGAAGGTGCGCCGGGAAGCGGTCATGCCGATGAGACCGCCACGGGCGGCAGAACTCATCGGCGGGACGAACCTGCCTCGCCGGCCAGCGCCACCGACCGTCACACACCAACATCCGCACTCGCACACCAACTGCAGTTCGTGTGTGAGCACCGAGGTCCGTGTGCGACACCCCCGCACGATGCGCGGCGCCACCGGAGGCCCACCGACGGCTCCCCGCCGGTCAGGCCGTCGCGCCCCGCCTCGCCAGCACCCGCTGCAGCACCACGAAGACCAGCAGCAGGAGCCCGATCACGATCCGGGACCACCACGAGCTGAGCGTGCCCTCGAACGACAGGATCGTCTGGATCGTGCCGAGCACCAGCACGCCGAGCACGGAGCCGAGCACGAAACCGGATCCGCCGGTGAGGAGCGTGCCCCCGATGACGACGGCGGCGATCGCGTCGAGCTCCATCCCCACGGCGTGCAGGCTGTAGCCGGAGAGCATGTAGAAGGTGAAGAGCAGCCCGGCGAGCGCGGAGCAGGCCCCGCTGATCACGTAGACGCCGACCCGGGCCTGCGCGACCCGAAGCCCCATCAGCATCGCCGACTGGGCGTTGCCGCCGACGGCGTAGACCGTGCGCCCGAACCGGGTCATGTGCAGCACGTAGACCGCCACCGCCACCACGACGAGGGCGACGAGGGCGCTCGGGCTCAGGAACAGGTCGTCGCCCAGCGGCACCGCGGTCTGCGCGATCGTGCGGAACAGCGGGTCGTCGATCGAGATGGACTCCAGGTCGATCACGTAGCACAGGCCCCTGGCGAGGAACATCCCGGCGAGCGTCACGATGAACGGCTGGATCTCCAGGTAGTGGATCACGGCGCCCATCGCGAGGCCGAAGACCGCCCCTCCGGCGAGCACCACGAACATCACGACCACGGGCGGCCAGCCGGCGCGCAGCAGCGCCGCCGCCACCATCGTGGACAGCGCGACGACCGACCCGACCGACAGGTCGATGCCCCCGGTGAGGATCACGAACGTCATCCCGACCGCGAGCACCACCAGGAACGCGTTGTCGATCAGCAGGTTGAGCAGCACCTGCCCGGACGCGAACGACTCGTAGCGCAGGCTCCCCCCGGCGAACATGAGCACGAAGAGCGCGAACGTGACCACGACCGGCAGGAACCGGGTGGGGAGGCGCCACCCGGCACGGGCGCGTTCGGCGAGGGCGGTCACCGGCCGCTCCCCGTGGTCTCGGTCGCGGTCGTGGTCTCGGTCGTGGTCTCGGCCGGCGCGGGCTCGACCGGCGCGGCGGGCGGTGCAGGCGGCGGCGCGGCGCCCCGGCGGCGGGCGAGCAGCGCCTGCACCTTCGGTGCCTGGGCCAGGAACACCAGGATCACGACGACCGCCTTGAACACGAGGGAGACCTCCGGCGGGATGCCGACCGAGTAGATCGTGGTGGTGAGCGTCTGGATGGTGAGGGCGCCGAGCAGGGTGCCGGCGATGGAGTACCGCCCGCCGGCGAGCGACGTGCCCCCGATGACGACGGCGAGGATCGCGTCGAGCTCGAGCCACAGGCCCGCGTTGTTGGCGTCGGCCGCGTGGACGTTCGCGCTGATCATCAGCCCGGCCACGGCGGCGCAGAGCGCGCAGAAGACGTAGACGGTCCACACCAGGCTGCGCGAGCGCACCCCGGCGAGCCGGCTGGCCTCCGGGTTGATGCCCACCGCCTCCACGAGCGTGCCCAGCGCGGTGCGCCGGGTCACGAGCGCGACCAGCGCGTACACCGCGGCGGCCACGACGACCGTCAGCGGCACGGTGAACAGGGCGCTCCCGCTGATGCCGGAGAAGAACGCGTTGTTGACGGTGACGATCTGCCCGTCGGTCACGAGCTGGGCGAGGCCGCGCCCCGCCGTCATCAGCACCAGCGTCGCGATGATCGGCTGGATCCCGAGGCGGGCGACGAGGAACCCGTTCCACGCCCCGAGCACCACCGCGAGCCCGAGCGCGAGCCCCATGCCGGCCAGCGCGGCGCCCGGGCCCGCCGGATCCGGGCTGCCGGCGATCCACGTGCAGGTGACCGCCCCCGAGATCGCGACGACGGCGCCGACCGACAGGTCGATCCCGCGCGTGGCGATCACCAGCGTCATGCCGAGCGCCGTGAGCGCCAGCGGGGCGCCGTTGTGCAGGATGTCGACGAGGCTGCCGTAGAGCCTGCCGTCCTGCACCCGCACGGCGAAGAAGCTCGGCGTCACGGCCAGGTTCAGCAGCAGCAGCGCGACGAGCGGCCAGATCGGCTTGCGCAGGAGCTCACGCACCGGCCTCACCCCCGGTGGCGATCAGTTCCATGACCCGGTCCAGGTCCACGTCCTCCCCCACGAGCTCCGCGACCGGCCTGCGGTCGCGCAGCACCAGGACCCGGTCGGACAGGCGGACGACCTCGTCGAGCTCCGCGGAGATGAACACGACGGCCGTGCCCTTCCGGGCCTGCTCGGCCACCAGGGCCTGGATCTGGGCCTTCGCGCCGACGTCGATGCCGCGCGTGGGCTCGTCGAGGACGAGCAGGCGCGGCTGCGTGATCAGCCACCGGGCCAGCAGCACCTTCTGCTGGTTGCCGCCCGAGAGGTTGCGCAGGAGCGCGTCCGGGTCGGCGGGCCGGATGTCGAGCAGCTCGATCCAGCGCCGGGCCAGCTCGTCCTGCCTGCGGCCGGGAATGCGGCGCATCCACCCCCGCGACGCCTGCATGGCGAGGACGACGTTGTCGCGCACCGTCAGGTCGCCCACCACACCCGCGGCCTTGCGGTCCTCGGGGCTGAACGCGATCCCGGCGTCGATCGCCGCACGCGGGTTGCGGATCCGGACCGCCCGGCCGTCCACCACGATCTCGCCGTGGTCGGCCCGGTCGGCGCCGAACAGCAGCCGGGCCAGCTCGGTGCGCCCGCTGCCGAGCAGCCCGGCGAGGCCGACGACCTCGCCGGGACGCACCACGAGGTCGACCGGCGCGATCGCACCCCGGCGCGCCAGCCCCGACGCGCGCAGGACCGGGGCCTGTTCCTCGTCGGCGGGCGCGGCCGGCGCGCGGTCGAGGCGTTCCAGCACCTCCAGCTCGCGCCCGACCATCGCGGACACCAGCTGCCTGCGCGAGATCTCCGCCGTGCGGTACTCGCCCACGCGCCGGCCGTTGCGCAGCACGGTCATCCGGTCGGAGATCGCGTAGACCTGCTCGATGAAGTGCGAGACGAACAGGATCGCCACGCCGTCGTCACGCAGCCGGCGCACCACCCGGAAGAGCTCCTCGACCTCGCTCGCGTCGAGGCTGGAGGTGGGCTCGTCGAGCACGAGCACCCGGGCGTCCACCTCGACGGCGCGCGCGATCGCCACCAGCTGCTGATGCGCGATCGGGTGCGCGCCGAGCGCCGAGGACGGGTCCAGGTCCAGGTGCAGCCTGCCCAGCACGTCGGTGGCGCGCCGCCGCGCGCCGCGCCAGTCGATGCGACCGGCGCGGCGCGGCTCCCGGCCCAGGAGGAGGTTCTCCGCCACCGAGAGGTTCGGGCAGAGGTTCACCTCCTGGTAGACCGTGCTGATCCCGGCGGCCTGGGCAGCGGCGGGCCCGCTGAACGACACCGGCTCGCCCTGCACCTGGATCTCGCCGGCGTCCACCGGGTGCACGCCGGTGAGGGCTTTGATCAGCGTCGACTTGCCGGCGCCGTTCTCGCCCATCAGCGCGTGCACCTCGCCCGGGTACAGCCGCAGGTCGACGGAGTCGAGGGCCTGCACCGGCCCGAACGCCACGGAGATGCCGGTCATCTCCACCAGCGGACGCCCCGCCACAGGTTGCCCCGCCACAGGTTGCAGGGCCTCCATCAGTACTTGCGCTCGGGCAGCGCGGCCTTGGCCGCCGCGGAGTCGAACGTCGTCTCCTCGGTGACGACGCGCGCCGGCACCTCCTCGCCCGCGGCCACCTTCTTGACCAGGTCCATCAGCTGCGGGCCGAGCAGCGGGTTGCACTCCACGATGAAGTTGATCTTTCCGTCGGCCAGCGCCTGCATGCCGTCCTTGACCGCGTCCACCGTGATGATCTTGATGTCCCGGCCGGGCACCTTGCCCGCCGCCTCGATCGCCTCGATCGCGCCGAGCCCCATGTCGTCGTTGTGGGCGTACAGGACGTCGATGTCCGGGTTCGCCTTCAGGAAGGCCTCCATCACCTGCCGGCCGCCCGAGCGCGTGAAGTCACCGGTCTGCGACGCGATGACCTTGTAGTTCGGGTTCTGGGCGATGACGTCCGCGAAGCCCTTCTGGCGGTCGATCGCCGGAGCCGAGCCCGTGGTGCCCTGCAGCTCCACGATGTTCACCGGGCCCGCCGAGGCGTCGACGTTCTTCAGGAGCCACTCCCCGGCCTTCTTGCCCTCCTCGATGAAGTCCGAGCCGAGGAAGGTCTTGTAGAGCGAGGTGTCGGCGGAGTCGACGGCTCGGTCGGTGAGGATCACCGGGATGTTGGCCCGCTTGGCCTCCATCAGAACGGTGTCCCACCCGGACTCCACCACCGGGCTGAACGCGATCACGTCCACCCGCTGCTGGATGAACGACCGGATCGCCTTGATCTGGTTCTCCTGCTTCTGCTGGGCGTCGGAGAACTTCAGCTCGATGCCCGAGGCCGCCGCCGCGTCCTGCACCGACTTGGTGTTCGCCGTGCGCCACCCGCTCTCGGCACCGACCTGGGCGAAGCCCAGCGTGAGCGTGTCCCCACCTGCTGGGGGCGCGGACCCGCCGCCACCCCCACCCCCGCACGCGGCGAGCACCAGCGCGGCCGCCGCGGTGATCGCGAGGGCCGCGATCCGCACGGGCGTGGCCCGCTTCCCGAGCGTGGGCAACGTCATCGCCGCCAACGTCGTCGTTGTGCGCACAGCGCCTCCCAGGCGTCATCGAGTGGTGGGAGCGCTGACTGTGTGATGCGCGTCCCATCCGGCGGAAACTGTGAGCGCTAACACGTCCCGGCGTCAAGAGCGGCCCTCGTCAAGAGCCGATAACGTTCCGCGCTCCTCGCCGCCCGCCGTCACGGACCGTGGCGAACGGCCGCCCGCGGTAATCCGGTTGAATGAACGGGTGCGTCACAACGGCACTGGTGACGGCCCGCTCCCCGGACGCGGCGACGGGTGGCCCCTGTCGCCCGACGACCCGTCCGGTGATACCGACGACCTCGCACCCGGCGACGTCTGGGAGTCCGAGGGGCCTGGCAGCGCCGCGGCCGCCGCCCGCGGCTGCCTGTGCCCGATGCTGCCCAACGACCCCCGCGCCGGTCTCGGGGTCCTCATCGCACCCGACTGCCCGGTCCACCGCTCGCGGTTGGAGTGATCCGCTCCTACGCGCCTCCGGGGGGTTGTAGCGTGCGCTCCCGTGACCACCTACCCGATGCCGGTCCTCGCCGCCGAGGAGCTGGCCACAGCGGCGGCCCGCCTCGAGGACGCAGAGGTCCGGCTGCTCTGCGGCTCCGTGGTCGACCCGGCCGGTGTGATCAGGGCGAAACACGTGCCGGCCCGCCGGGTGGGCGCGTTCCACGCGGGCGGCATGGGCGCATCGCCGAGCTGGAACGTGTTCTGCGTCGACAACGCGATCGCGTTCACCCCGCGGTTCGGGGTGGTCGGCGACCTGCGGCTGCGCACCGACCTCGCCGCGCTCCGCCTGCTCGGCGACGGGGTCGCCTGGGCGCCCGCGGAGATGTTCGACCAGGACGGGACCCCCGCCCCGGTCTGCACCAGGGGTCTCCTGCGCCGGACGGTGGCCGGCCTCGCGGAGCGGGGCCTCGGCGCGCAGGTCGGGTGCGAGCTGGAAATGGTGCTCACTCCGCGTAGCGGTGCGAGCTGGAACGCCTACGGGCTGGGCGCCCTGCTGGACATCGAGCCGTTCGTGCTCGACCTCCTCGCCGCCGCCGACCGCGCCGGCCTCCCCGTCGAGCAGATCCACGCCGAGTACGGCGACAGCCAGCTCGAGTTCTCGATCGCCCCCACCGACCCGCTCACGGCCGCCGACCACGTCGTGCTGGCCCGCCTGCTCGCCTGCCGCGTGGCCCGCCGGCACGACGTCGCCGTGTCGTTCTCGCCGCTGCCGTTCGCGGGCGGCAGCGGGAACGGGGCGCACCAGCACCTCTCGCTCACCCAGGACGGCCGGCCGCTGCTCTCGGGCGGCCGCGGACCGCACGGGCTGACCGACGACGGCGCTGCCGTGGTGGGCGGGATCGTCGCCGGGCTCCCGCAGCTCACCGCGGTGTTCGCGGGGTCGGTGCTGTCGCCGCACCGGCTCCAGCCGGGGCACTGGTCCGGGGCGTTCGCCTGCTGGGGGTGGGAGAACCGGGAGGCGGCGGTCCGGCTCTGCACGGCGACGCCCGGCAACCCGCACGGCGCGAGCGTCGAGCTCAAGTGCATCGACCCGTCCGCCAACCCGTACCTGGCCACCGCGGCGTTCCTCGGGCTCGCACTCGAGGGCCTCGCAGGCGGTGCGCCGCTGCCGCCCGAGGTCACAGTCGCCCCGGCCGAGCTCACGCCCGAGGAGGCCGCCCGCACCGCCGCCGTGCGCCTCCCCGACCTGGCCTCCGCGCTGGGCCTGCTCGAGACATCCGATCTCGCCCGCCTCCTGCTCGGGGAGGAGCTCCTCGAGGCGCTCGTCGCCGTTCGGCGCCACGAGCTCGACACCTACGGCGGGGAGGACGTCGAGGTCGTGGCCGAGAAGCTGCGCTACGCGTGGTCCGCGTGATGCGCTCCGACCTCGCCGAGCACGTCGCGCACCTGCGGCTCGTCGACCACCACGTGCACGGTGCGTTCACGGTCGACCTCGACCGGGCGGAGTTCGAGACCCACCTCAACGAGGGCTCGCCCGGCCCCGTCCCGGACTGGATGACGCAGTTCGACTCGCAGCTCGGGTTCGCGATCCGGCGTTTCGGCGCTCCCGTGCTCGACCTCCCGGCGCACGCGCCCGCCGACGAGTACTTGGCCCGCCGCACCGAGCTCGGCGGCCGCGCGGTCACCGAGCGGTTCCTGCGGGCCGCGGGCGTGTCGGAGTGGCTGGTCGACACCGGGTACGCGGCCGACTCGATCCTCGACGTCGACGGGATGGCCGCCGCGTCGGACGGCCGCGCCCACCCCGTCGTCCGGCTGGAGTCGCTCGCCGAGGAGCTCGCCGCCGAAGGGGTGGCGGGCCAGGACTACGCCGACGAGTTCGGGGCCCGGCTGGAACACGCGACGCGCGACGCCGTGGGCGTCAAGTCGATCCTCGCCTACCGCGCGGGCTTCGACATCGACCTCTCGCCGCCCGCGCCGCACGCGGTGGCCGACGCGTCCCGGCGCTGGGTGGACGGCATCGAGCACGCACCCGGCGGGCCCCGGCTCGTGGACCCGGTGCTCATGCGCCACGGCCTGCACGCCGCGGTGCAGCTCGGCCTGCCGATCCAGATCCACACCGGATTCGGCGACCGCGACCTGGACCTGCACCGCGCCAACCCGATCCACCTGCTGGACTTCCTGCGGACGCCCGACGTGGCGCGGGTGCCGATCGTGCTCCTGCACTGCTACCCCTACCACCGCGAGGCCGGCTACCTCGCGCAGGCGTTCGAGAACGTCCACTTCGACGTCGGGCTCGCGATCAACCACGTCGGGGTGCGCAGCACGCAGGTGGTGGCGGAGTCCCTCGAGCTGGCGCCGTTCGCCAAGCAGCTGTACTCCTCCGACGCGTGGGGCCCACCCGAGCTGCACCACCTCGGCGCCGTGCTGTGGCGGCGGGCGATGACGTCGGTGGTCGGCCGCTGGGTGGAGGACGGCGACTGGGCGGCCGACGACGCGCTGCGGGTGGTCGACATGATCGGGCGGGCCAACGCGCTGCGTGTCTACGGGCTCGGTTGAACCCCCAGCGCCGCGCAGGCCGCGTCGAGCACGGCGGCCCGCAGCTCCCCGACGGGCCGGTGCGCGAACATCGCGATGCAGTCGCCCATACCGCCGATCGCGACCATCGCCCTGGCCTGGGCGCCGAGGGGCGGATCGGGCCCGGCGAGCAGGGCGGTGAGGCGGCGACGCCAGGCCAGCACGCGCGGCGCGAGGTCGAGCTCGGCCAGTGCCGCCGGGTCGCGGAACACGACCGTGGTGATCGCCCGGTGCATCACCGCCACGTCGAAGTAGCGCGCGAGCAGCGCACGCGCGTCGCCGTCCCCGCGCGCCTCGTCCTCGGCGAGCAGCATCTCGACGTCGTCGACCACCGGCTGCACGAGGCTGTGCAGGAGCTCGGCGCGTGACCCGAAGTGGTAGTACAGCGCGGGCTTCGTGATCCCGAGCCGCTCGGCGATCGCCCGCAGGCTCGTCTGCTGCACCCCGCGCACGGCGAACAGCTCGAGGGCGGCGGCCTGGATCCGCTCCCGCGTACCGCCCGGTCGCGTGCTCGACACCCCGCCTCCTCCATGAGTCGCGGCCCCAGCTTGC
This sequence comes from Pseudonocardia adelaidensis, assembly GCF_039543345.1. Classification (NCBI taxonomy): domain Bacteria; kingdom Bacillati; phylum Actinomycetota; class Actinomycetes; order Pseudonocardiales; family Pseudonocardiaceae; genus Pseudonocardia; species Pseudonocardia adelaidensis. The sequence goes on from NZ_BAABJO010000044.1 coordinate 72,151, forward strand.
CACGAGAACGGCTGAGAAGATCGCCTCGTGACGCACGCAGTGACCCCCGACGGCACCCGCATCGCCGTCCAGCTCTCCGGTGCCGGCGCCCCGCTCCTCATGCTCAGCGGCCAGGCGAGCTCGCACCGGTGGTGGACGCGGGTGCGACCGGACTTCGACGCCTACCGCCGCGTCGTCACCCTGGACTACCGCGGCACCGGCGACAGCGACGCGCCGCCCGGGCCCTACACCACGCGGGGCTTCGCGGAGGACGCGGTCGCCGTGCTGGACCACCTCGGCATCGAACGCGCGGACGTCTACGGCACCTCGATGGGTGGGCGGGTGGCGCAGTGGATCGCCGTGACGCACCCGCACCGGGTGCGGCGGCTCGTCCTCGGCTGCACCTCCCCCGGCGGCGCGCACGCCGTCGAACGCTCCCCCGCGGTGCGCAAGGCGCTCGCCGCCCCCGACCCCGCAGCCGCCCGGAGCGCCCTGCTCGACCTCATGTACTCCCCCGAGTGGCTCGCCCACCACCCCGAGCCCTACTGGACCCTCGGCGACCCCACCATGTCCCGGCACGCCCGCCACCAGCACCTGCTCGCGAGCAACGGGCACGACGCGTGGGACGCGCTCCCCCGGATCACGGCGCCCACGCTCGTCCTGCACGGCGACCGGGACGAGCTCAACCCCACGGCCAACGCACCGCTCCTCGCCGACCGGATCCCCGGCGCCCGGTTGCACCTGATCGCCGGCGCCCGGCACGCCTACTTCGAGGAGTACCGCGACGTCGCCGGGCCTGCGGTGCGGGAGTTCCTGGAGGAGTAGTCCTCAGTCCAGGTTCGGCCGCAGCCAGTCCTCGACCTCCGACTGCGGGAGCATGCGGCGCTCGGCGTAGTCGCGCAGCTGGTCGGCCCCGATCCGCCCGACGGTGAAGTAGCGCGAGTCCGGGTGGGCGAAGATCAGCCCGCTGACGCTGGCGGCGGGCATCATCGCGTACGAGGAGGTCAGGCCGATGCCGGCCCGCTCGGCGCCGAGCAGCTCGAACAGCTCCTTCTTGAGGCTGTGGTCGGGGCTCGCCGGGTAGCCGAGCGCGGGGCGGATGCCGCGGAACCGCTCGGCGTGCAGGTCCGCCATCGCCGGCTCCGCGTCCGGCTCGAACCAGGCCCGGCGGGCCTCCAGGTGCACCTGCTCCGCGAACGCCTCGGCCAGCCGGTCGGCGAGCGCCTTTACCATGATCGCCCGGTAGTCGTCGTGCTCGGCCTCGAACCGGGCGGCGAGCTGGTCGGCGCCGTGCACGGAGACCGCGAAGCCGCCGAGGTGGTCCCCGGCAGGCGCGACGTAGTCGGCGAGGCAGCGGTTGGCCCGGCCCCGCGGCTTCTGGGTCTGCTGGCGCAGCATCGGGAAGCGCACCTCGCCGGGGGCGGCAACGACGATGTCGTCGCCCTCCGCGTGCGCAGGCCAGAAGCCGTAGACGCCCCTGGCCTGCAGCGACCCGTCCGCGATGATCTCGTCGAGGAGCCGGTTGCCGTCGTCGAAGAGCTCGCGGGCCTCGGGCTTGTCGAGGATCGCCGGGTACTTGCCCTTCAGCTCCCATGCGAGGAAGAGGAACTGCCAGTCGACGTACTCCCGCAGCTCCTCGAGCGACGGGGTGACCGTGCGGACGCCGGTGAACGCGGGCACCGGCAGACCGTCGAACCCCACCTGCTCCCGGTTGGCCCGCGCCTGCCCGATCGTGAGCATCGGCCGCTGCTGCCGGGACGCGTGCTGCACGCGCAGGCGCTCCTGCTCGGCCCGGTTGTCGGCGTCGAGCCGCTCGGCGCGCTCCGGGTCCAGCAGCTGCGACACCACACCCGTGACCCGCGACGCGTCGAGGACGTGCACGGTGCTGGAGTCGTACGCCGGCGCGATCCGCACGGCGGTGTGCTGCCGGGACGTGGTGGCGCCGCCGATGAGCAGCGGGAGCTTGAGCCCGCGCCGCTGCATCTCCTGCGCCACGCCGACCATCTCGTCCAGCGACGGCGTGATCAGCCCGGACAGGCCCACGACGTCGGCGCCCTCGGCCACCGCGGTGTCGAGGACGACGCTCGCCGGCACCATCACGCCGAGGTCGATCACCTCGTAGTTGTTGCAGGCGAGAACGACGCCGACGATGTTCTTGCCGATGTCGTGCACGTCGCCCTTGACCGTGGCGAGCACGACCTTGCCCTGCCCGCGTTCGCGCTCGGTGCGCCCCTCGAGCCGGGCCTGCTCCTTCTCCGCCTCCATGAACGGCTCCAGGTAGGCGACGGCGCGCTTCATCACCCGCGCGCTCTTCACCACCTGCGGGAGGAACATCTTGCCGGAGCCGAAGAGGTCACCGACGATCTTCATCCCGTCCATCAGCGGGCCCTCGATGACGTCGAGCGGCCGGGCGAGCTGCGTGCGCGCCTCCTCGGTGTCGGCCTCGACGAAGTCGACGATGCCGTGCACGAGCGCGTGCGAGAGCCGCTGCTCGACCGGGGCGTCGCGCCACGACAGGTCCACCTCGCGCTTCGTGCCGGACCCGGTGACGGTGCCCGCGAAGGTGACGAGGCGGTCGGTGGCGTCCTCGCGCCGGTCGAACAGCACGTCCTCGACCAGCTCCAGCAGGTCGGCCGGGATGTCCTCGTACACCGCGAGCTGGCCCGCGTTGACGATGCCCATGTCCAGGCCGGCCCGCACCGCGTGGAACAGGAACGCGGAGTGGATCGCCTCGCGCACCACGTTGTTGCCGCGGAACGCGAACGACAGGTTCGAGATCCCGCCGGACGTGCGCGCCCCCGGGCACCGGTCCTTGATCAGCGGCAGCGCGTCGAGGAACGCCTTGGCGTACCCGTTGTGCTCGGCCATCCCGGTGGCCACCGCGAGCACGTTGGGGTCGAAGACGATGTCCTCGGGCGGGAAGCCGACCTCCCGGGTGAGCAGGTCGTAGGCCCGCGCGCAGATCTCGACCTTGCGTTCGACGGTGTCGGCCTGGCCCTTCTCGTCGAACGCCATGACGACCACGCCCGCGCCGTAGGAGCGGACGCGCCGGGCGTGGTCGAGGAAGACCTCCTCGCCCTCCTTCATGCTGATCGAGTTGACGATCCCCTTGCCCTGCACGCACTTGAGGCCCGCCTCGAGCACGCTCCACCGGGAGCTGTCGATCATGATGGGCACCCGGGCCACCTCGGGCTCGGTGGCGATCAGGTTGAGGAACGTGGTCATCTCCCGCTCGCTCTCGAGCAGGTCCGCGTCCATGTTGACGTCGATCAGGTTGGCGCCGCCACGCACCTGCTCCATGGCCACCTCGACGGCGGCCTGGTGGTCGCCCGCCTCGATCAGCCTGCGGAACTTCGCGGACCCCGTGACGTTGGTGCGCTCACCGATCATCAGGAACCCGGTGTCGGGCCCGATGGTGAGCGGCTCCAGTCCGCTGAACCGCGCCGCATCGGGCGGGTCCGCCACCGTGCGCGGCTCCACCCCGGCGACGGTGGACGCCAGCCGCGTGATGTGCTCGGGTGTGGTGCCGCAGCACCCGCCCACGATGTTGACCATCCCGGCCCCCGCGAACTCCCCGAGCAGGCCCGCGGTCTCGTCGGGACTCTGGTCGTAGCCCCCGAACGCGTTGGGCAGGCCGGCGTTGGGATGGCAGGCGACGTACGTGTCGGCGAATCTCGCGAGCTCCGCGACGTGCGGGCGCATCTCCGCGGCGCCGAGCGAGCAGTTGACCCCGACGACGAGCGGGGAGGCGTGCCGGACCGAGTTCCAGAACGCCTCGACGGTCTGCCCGGAGAGTGTGCGGCCCGAGAGGTCGACGATCGTGACCGAGATCCACAGCGGCAGGTGCGGCGCCACGTCGCGGGCCGCCGCGATCGCGGCCTTCGCGTTGAGCGTGTCGAAGATCGTCTCGACGAGCAGCAGGTCCACCCCGCCCTCCGCGAGCCCGGCGATCTGCTCGGCGTAGGCGGCGCGGACCTGGTCGAAACCCACCGCGCGGTAGGCCGGGTCGTTGACGTCCGGCGACAGCGAGAGCGTGACGTTGAGCGGGCCGATCGAGCCGGCCACGAACCTCCCGCCCGCCTCGTCGGCGGCCTGGCGGGCCAGCTGCGCGCCGCGGACGTTCATCTCGCGCACCGCGGCCTGCATCCCGTAGTCGGCCTGGCCGATCGAAGTGGCCGTGAACGTGTTCGTGGTGGTGATGTCCGCGCCGGCCGCGAAGTAGCGGCGATGACCCTCCAGCACGACGTCGGGGCGGGTGAGGTTGAGCAGGTCGGGGTCACCGGTGACGTCGTGCGGGTGGTCGGCGAACCGCTCGCCGCGGTAGTCGGCCGGGGTGAGGTGCATGCCCTGCAGCAGCGTGCCCCAGGCGCCGTCGAGTACGGCGATCCGCTCGTTCAGGAGCTGGACCAGCTCCTCCGTGCGACGGTCCGACATGTGTGCGCGCCCCCTCCGTTGACCGGAGGCGCCCTTGCTGCACGTCGTGCGGGCCGAGCGTGGCGGACTCACCGTCCGTTGCAGCGCCTCTCGACCCGTGCCCCGACAGCTTACCGCGTGCCACAACCACGCCTTAAGCTGCGAACAACAATCATGTTCATATGGAGGGCGGCGTGGGCGACTACCAGGAGTACGCGGCGTCGGCCGAGTACCTGCACCTGCTCAGCGGACCGGCGTGGCCTGCGCTGCGGCCCCGGCTGTCCGCTGCACTCTCCGGAGTGACCGCGAATGCCGGACCCGTGCTGGAACTCGGCGCCGGCACGGGCCTGGGCACCGATGTCCTGCTCGACACGCTCGGCAACGAGGTGCTCGCGGTCGAACCGTCCGCGGCGCTGCGCGGCGTGCTGCTCGCCAGGCTCGTGGACGGCGAGCGAGCCGGGCGCGTCACCGTGTTCCCGGGTGGCGCCACCGAGGTGCCGCTGCCGGACCGGATCGCCGCCGTCGTCGGGATGCACATGGTGGGCCACCTCGCCCCACCCGAGCGGAAGCGCCTGTGGGCGGCGGTGCGCAACGGCTCGCGCCCGGCGCGCCCGTGGTGCTCAACGTGCAGCCCCCGGCCGCGGCCGAGCCGGTGCCGGAGTTCCCGTGGATGAGCGCCACCGTCGGCGGGCCGGCCTACGAGGGCACCGGCAGCGCGGAGCCCACCGGCCCCGACTCGGTGCGCTGGCGGATGCGCTACCGCACCCGCCGCGGCGACGGCACCGTGCTCGCCGAGACGAGCGCCGACTACACCTGGTGGATCGTCACCGCCGAGGGCCTCGCCGCCGAGCTGATGGCCGCCGGAATCGACACGGCTGTGGACGAGGACCTGGTCATCGGGATGAATCCACGGTCATGAAGCAGCCATCCGCCTGCTCATGACCGGAACCAAGGTCACCGGCCCTGACTCAGAAGGGCGGGGGCTCGTCTTCGTCGTCGGGGATGGTCCTGCCGTCCCAGAGGGCGGTGGTGCGGCGGCCGCGCTGGATGCGTTCCAGTCGTGCGGCGAGGTCTTTCGGCAGGCTGTTGCGGGTGGTGGTCTTGTCGGGTGGCAGTTCGTCGTCGGTGCGGTAGTCGTGGGGGTGGCTGTGGTAGCGGTGCCCGGTGGGGGTGATCCATTGGATGCGTCCGTCGGGTAGTGCGCGCACGGCCCAGCCGGGGGCGTGTTTCATGCGGTGTTCG